>NZ_CP009962.1:933922-1245229 GCF_000786695.1 Collimonas arenae
TGCGGTAGAGCTGATGCGCAGCTTCCAGTTGTGCCGGGTCGAGTTCGATGCCGAGGCCGGGTTTTTTCGGTACGTCGATCATACCGCCGACGATTTGCAGCGGCGCCTTGGTCAGGCGCTGGCCATCCTGCCAGATCCAATGGGTATCGATCGCAGTGATATGGCCCGGCGCGGCGGCAGCCACGTGGGTGAACATCGCCAGCGAAATATCAAAGTGATTGTTGGAGTGCGAGCCCCAGGTCAGTCCCCATTCATGGCACATTTGCGCGACCCGGACCGAACCTTGCATGGTCCAGAAATGCGGATCGGCCAGCGGGATGTCGACAGATTGCAGCTGGATCGCATGGCCCATTTCGCGCCAGTCGGTGGCGATCATGTTGGTAGCCGTCTGCAAGCCGGTGGCGCGGCGGAATTCCGCCATGACTTCGCGTCCGGAAAAACCGTTCTCGGCGCCGCAAGGATCTTCCGCGTAGGCTAGCACGGCATGCTGGTCGCGGCACAGGCGGATGGCATCCTTCAGCAGCCAGCCGCCATTCGGATCGAGCGTGATGCGGGCTTGCGGGAAGCGTTCGGCGAGCGCAGTTACCGCTTCCATCTCATCCTCGCCGCGTAATACGCCACCCTTGAGCTTGAAATCGTTGAAGCCGTAGCGTTGGTATGCGGCTTCCGCCAGCGCCACCACCGCTTGCGCATTCAGTGCCGGCTCGTGGCGCAAACGTAGCCAGTCGTCGCCGGCATCCGGTTCGCTGGCGTAAGGCAGGTCGGTGACGTTGCGATCGCCGACGTAGAACAGATAGCCCAGCATCTTCACCGCATCGCGCTGCTGGCCTTCGCCTAGCAAGGCCGCCACCGGCACGTCAAGAAATTTTCCCAGCAGATCGAGCAGGGCGGCTTCGAGCGCCGTCACCGCATGGATCGCTATGCGCAGGTCAAAGGTTTGCAAGCCGCGGCCACCGGCATCGCGGTCGCTGAACGCCGCGCGGGCGCTGTTAAGGATCGCTTGATAGTTGCCGATGGCTTTCCCTAGCAGCAGCGGGCGCGCGTCTTCCAGCGTTTGCCTGATCCGTTCGCCGCCCGGAACCTCGCCGAGACCGATATTACCGGCGCTGTCAGTCAAGATCACGATGTTGCGCGTGAAGTAGGGGCCATGGGCGCCGCTCAGATTGAGCAACATGCTGTCGCGTCCGGCTACCGGCACTACCCGCATTTCGACGATCTGCGGCGTGCTCGGGACGGGTGGCTTGGTGCTCGAAGTTATCATGTAAGGCTGCCTCTGGCTGAATTGTTATCTATAGGACTTACGCAAAATTCCGCCAGCGGCGTTATGCCTCCTAGCTGTACCTTCGTACTATCTTCGTCGGCATGCCTTGCTGGCGAAATTTTGCGTAAGTCCTAATCTAATTGTTAATGCTGCAGGAGCGGGCTTGTGTCGAACGCATCCCGAACCGGTTCCAAGATGCGGTATTAAGAAAATGGGACCGCTACCAAATTCAAATGGTAGCGGTCCCATTTTTGGCTGTCAATCACTTTTTTTGTAACGAAAGGGATTAAACGCTGGCGCGCTCTATGATGCTGAAGCCGATATCGCAGATCGGTTCGGCGACGTTTTTTCCTTCGGAGCGGGCGATGATAAAGCGCGCCGCTGTGCTGCCGATAGCGGTGCCGTCGATGCGCACCGTGGTCAGCGGCGGTTGCAAGTCGAGTGAAAAACTCAGGTCGCCCAGGCCGATGACGGCCAGTTGTTTGGGAATGCTTATACCGCTGGCTTGGGCTTCAATCATCACGCCCAAAGCGAGCAGGTCTGAACTGCAAAACACGGCGTCGATATCGGGTGCGCGGGCTAGCAATGCCCGCAGGCCGCTGCGACCGTTGCCGAGCGTGGTAGGGGCCGCCACTTCGCAGGAAGGTATCTCGGTTTCTTGCGCCATAGCCATGCCAAGCCGGATCGCTTCTTGGGAGAAGGCGTTGGCGCGGCGACGGCTACGGTCGTCGTTGGCGCAGATGGCGCCTACCCGGCGGCGGCCGGCCGCGTGCAGGTACTGAGCTACCGCCGCGCCGATCTTTTCATGGGAAAAACCGACCAGCATGTCGACCGGGGTCGGCGTCAGATCCCAGGTTTCTACGACCGGAATGCCGCTCGCGAGCAAGCGTCGCCGCGCCTGCGCGGAACGGTTGATGCCGGTCAGCACAATGCCGTCAGGACGGCGGCCGATGATGGCGTCCAGCAGCGCATCTTCGCGCGAATTTTCATAACCGCTTTGACCCAGCATGACCTGATAGCCTGCTCCTGCCAAAGTGTCTGTCAGCGATTCCACGGTTTCCAGGAACATCGGGCCGGACAAGGTAGGCACAACGGCTGCCACCAAGCGGCTTTTTTGCGACGCTAGTGCACCTGCGAGCAAGTTTGGTACGTAACCGGTTTGCTGTACTGCGGCCTGTACTTTTTGCAACACCTTGGCGGAAACCGCATCCGGCGTGTTGAGCGCGCGCGAAGCGGTGATTGGGGCCACGCCGGCCAGTTTGGCGACGTCGCGCAAGGTGAATCCTCCGGTCTTGCGGCCGCCTTTGCGGCGGGCGGTGACATCGGCGACGACTGCATCCAGTAGAGTTTCTTTTTCCATGGCGAAATTTTAACATCAATGAAAATGATACCGTTACCATTTTGCAAGTAAGCGGATAAAGCCACGGCCGTGCATGAGATCAGTGCGATACAATCTGGCCGGCATTCTCCCTATATCGCAGAATTCACATCATAATAAAAGTCTTTGAAAAATCGTACGGGACAGGTTTTATGCCAGCAGGGTTCAAGCCAGAAATATCCGCGCAACAGCTCAATAGCCGCCAGCAAGAGTTATTGAGCTATGTGCAGCGCGACGGTTTCATGACGGTAGAACATTTGGCCACGCGCTTCCAGATCACCCAGCAAACCATTCGGCGCGATATCAATCTGCTGGCAGAGTTGAACCTGTTGCAGCGCTATCACGGCGGCGTCGGCCTGCCGTCCAGCGCCGAAAATATCGCTTACGGCGCGCGCCAGGGTTTGTACTCGGAAGAGAAGCGCCGCATTGCTGCACTGGTGGTTGAACATATTCCAGACCAGGCCACGCTGTTCATCAATCTCGGCACCACCAACGAAGAGGTGGCCAAGGCGTTGAGCCGACGTCGCAATTTGCGCGTGATCACCAATAACCTGAATGTGGCGGCGATCATGAGCGGCTATCCCGGCTGTGAAGTGATCATCACCGGTGGCGTGGTGCGCGCGCGCGATCTCGGGATCACCGGCGAAGAAACCATCGATTTCATCCGGCGCTTCAAGGTCGATTTCGGCATCATCGGTATTTCCAGCATTGAAGCCGACGGCACCTTGCGCGATTTCGATTATCGCGAGGTGCGGGTTTCGGAAGCAATCATTGAGCATTCGCGCACTGTATTCCTAGTCGCCGACCACTCCAAATTCCGCCGCCCGGCGCTGGTGCGGCTGGGCGATATATCGAAGATCAATGCCTTGTTTACCGACCAGCCTGTGCCGGAGGAAATGAACAACATTTTTTCAGATGCGAAAATCGACGTATTTGTCGCCGACAGTAACGCAGCCGCTTAATCCCCGTCATTCCCGTTCTGGCGAGGGTCACCTCACTCTCGCCCTCCATCTCCTGCCGTCGCTCTTATTTGCACATGACGACCATTCACCTTCGAGGTGGATGGATTGGTATTGCCTATCCGTAAATAAGATTATTCCTATCGCGGGATTGCTTTTAATAAATATAAATGATTTTCAATGTTCGAATTCGAACAATATACTTTCGAATATAAATATTTTATGATGTGCGGTGACATTGCAAGCATGTCGTTTTGCCAATTGGCAATAACGAGCTTGTCCGATGAGCGAGTTACCGACACAAGGAGATAGCTGTGGCATCAGGTGAAATTGTAGATTTGCTGGTAGTGGGCGGCGGCGTTAACGGCGCCGGGATTGCGCGCGACGCAGCGGGCCGCGGCCTGAGCGTGTTACTTTGCGAACAGGATGACCTGGCTTCGCATACCTCATCGGCCAGCACCAAACTGATCCATGGCGGCTTGCGCTATCTCGAGCATTACGAATTCAGCCTGGTGCGCAAAGCGTTGCAAGAGCGCGAATTGTTGCTGCGCCTGGCGCCACATATCATTGCGCCGCTGCGCTTCGTGATGCCGCATGTATCGAGCCTGCGGCCGGCCTGGATGATACGCGCCGGCCTGTTCCTGTACGATCACCTCAGCAAGCGCGAATTGCTTCCCGGTTCCCGCACCATCGATTTCCGTAAGCACGTCGCCGGCGCGCCGCTCAAGAAAACCATCAGCAAGGGCTTCGTCTATTCCGACGCTGCCGTGCAAGATGCCCGCCTGGTGGTTCTGAACGCCATGGATGCCAGGGAGCGCGGCGCCACCATTCTTACTAAAACCCGTTTGATCCAGGCTAAGCAAGGCGCACAGTATTGGGACGCCACCTTGCAGTCGACCCAAACCGGCGAGACCACCGAGATCAAGGCGCGCTGTGTCGTCAATGCTGCCGGCCCGTGGGTTGCCAGCCTGTTGAACGGCGCCTTGAATACGCCGGCGCAGCATCATATCCGGCTGGTCAAGGGAAGCCATATCGTGACCAAGCGTTTGTTCGATCACGATCACGCCTATATTTTCCAGAATCCCGACAAACGCATCGTTTTTGCCATTCCATACGAAAAAGACTTCACGCTGATCGGCACCACTGATGTCGAGTTCAGCGCCAATCCGGGTAAGGTCGAGATTTCCGAAGAGGAAACCGCTTATCTGTGCGAGTCGGTGAGCCGCTATTTCGAAGTCGCCGTGACGCCCCGGCAAGTGGTCTGGTCGTATGCCGGCGTTCGCCCTTTGCTCGAAGAGGAAGTGGCCAATCCCTCCGCCGTGACGCGTGACTACAAACTTGAGCTGCGTAACGAAGCGGGCCTGGCGCCAGTGTTGTCGGTGTTCGGCGGAAAGATCACTACTTACCGGCGCTTGGCGGAAGAAGTCATGGAGCATTTACAGCCATTGTTCGGCTACATGAAATCGCACTGGACCGCGCATGAACCGCTGCCGGGCGGCGATATTCCGAACGCGAATTTCACAGAGTTCCACAGGATTTTCCAGCAACGCCACGCATGGCTGCCGGCTACCCTGGCGGCGCGTTACGCCGGTGCTTACGGCACACGCTCTGCGCGCTTGCTTGAGGGAATTCACGACGTTACCGGATTAGGCGAGCTGTTCGGCGCAGACCTGTACGAAGCGGAAGTGCGCTATCTGATTCGCGAAGAATGGGCGCTGACGGTTGAAGATATTCTGTGGCGTCGTTCCAAGCTGGGATTGCGTCTCGATGCTGTAGCGGTAGAAAGACTGCGGACCTGGTTGCAAGAGCAGGAGCAAGCGCAACCGGTAGTTGCAATGCGTGCTTAAGATTCATCACTGCGATTGACCACTGTGTTTTTTCTGTTTTACCCCGGAATCATCTGCAGGCAACGTTTCTTTTTTGCAGATGATTCCGGCAGATAAAAAAGACGGATCCAGCCTTGTCGCCGGATCAAAGTCAACCCGATCCGCACTGGCGGATTTACCAACCTTGGAGTAGACAAGTTGAAAGAAAAATACATTTTAGCCCTGGATCAAGGGACTACCAGCTCGCGCGCCATTCTGTTCGACCGCCAGGGCAATATCGTTTCTTCAGCGCAGAAAGAATTTCGCCAGATCTATCCGCAGCCGGGCTGGGTCGAGCATGATCCTCAGGAAATCTGGTCCACCCAGGTTGGCGTTGCTGCGGAAGCCTCCACCAACATCGGCCTGAACGGCACATCGATCGCCGCTATCGGCATTACGAACCAGCGCGAAACCACCATCGTCTGGGATCGCGAAACCGGCAAGGCGGTCTATAACGCCATCGTCTGGCAAGATCGCCGCACGGCAGAATTTTGCGATCAGCTGAAAGCGGACGGCCTGGGCGAAACCATTCGTGCCAAGACCGGCTTGCTGGTGGACTCATATTTTTCCGCTACCAAGATCCGCTGGATACTGAAGAACGTCGAAGGCGCACAGCAATTGGCGAATCAGGGACGTCTGGCGTTCGGCACGGTCGATACCTGGCTGGTGTGGAACATGACGCGCGGCAAACTGCATCTGACCGATGTCTCGAATGCTTCGCGCACCATGCTGTTCAATATCCACACCATGCAGTGGGACGACGAGCTGCTCAAGATCATGGGCGTGCCGCGCAGCATGCTGCCGGAAGTACGCTCCTCAAGTGAAGTCTACGGTCATACTGAAATGTCCGGATTCGGCTCGGAAATTCCCTTGGCCGGGATTGCAGGCGACCAGCAGGCCGCCTTGTTCGGCCAGATGTGCACGCAGCCGGGCATGGTCAAGAATACGTATGGCACCGGTTGTTTCATGGTAATGAATACCGGCACCAAGCCGATCGCCTCGAAAAACAATCTGTTGACGACGGTTGCCTGGAAAATCGGCAACGAAGTCAACTATGCGCTGGAAGGCAGCATTTTCATCGGCGGCGCGGTAGTACAGTGGTTGCGCGACGGCCTCGGCATCATCAAGACTTCCACGGAAATCGAAGCCCTGGCGCGCAGCGTCAAGAGCAGCGACGGCGTGTATCTGGTGCCAGCCTTTGCCGGTCTCGGCGCGCCGCACTGGAACCCGCACGCACGCGGCACCATCTTCGGCATCACGCGTGGCACCACGTCGGCGCATTACGCAAGAGCAGCGCTGGATAGCATCGCCTATCAAACCATGGATGTGCTGAAGGCAATGGAAGCCGATTCCGGCATAGTGATTCCGGAATTGCGTGTCGATGGCGGTGCAACTGCCAATAACCTGCTGATGCAATTCCAGTCGGATATCCTCGGCGTTGACGTGGTTCGTCCCAAGGTCACGGAGACCACAGCGCTTGGCGCAGCCTATCTGGCCGGCCTGGCGGTTGGTTACTGGAGCAGCACGGCCGACGTACAAGGACAATGGCAACTCGACCAGCGCTTCAAATCGGCGCTGCCGGCAGAGGAAGTGCAGAGCAGCATCAAGGGATGGCAGCGGGCGATTTCCGCCGCCACGGTATGGGCCGATTCCTGACCTAAAGCCTTTTTCCACTGTTGAATGAGAAACAGGACAGAGCACAGCGTTGCTCTGTTCCTCCCCCTCCTATTTCCGAAAGAGTTTGTCATGACTCCCTTTTTAGCTGAATTCGTGGGCACCGCCCTGATTGTCTTGCTTGGCAACGGTGTGGTTGCCAACGTCTTGTTGAGTAAAACCCATGGCCACGGCAGCGGCCTGATTGTAATCACCGTCGGTTGGGCGATGGCGGTGTTTGTCGGTGTTTTCGTTGCAGCGTCCTCAAGCGGCGCGCACTTGAACCCGGCAGTGACTTTGGCGCTGGCAGTTGCCGGCAAGTTCGCCTGGGGTAGCGTGCCTGGCTACATCCTGTCGCAAATGCTGGGCGGGATGATGGGCGCATTCCTGGTATGGCTGGTGTACCGCAATCACTTCGCCGAAACCACAGACGGCAATCTCAAGCTGGCAGCTTTTTGTACCGCGCCTGCAATCCGCAACACCTTCGGCAACGTCGTGTCGGAAGTGGTCGGCACCTTTGTGCTGGTGTATTGCGTATTGAATATTGCATCGCCGAAGATGGGCCTGGGTGCGCTGGATGCGTTGCCGGTGGCGCTGCTGGTGATGAGTATCGGCGTTTCGTTGGGCGGTACGACAGGTTACGCGATCAATCCTGCACGGGATTTGGGACCACGTCTGATGCATGCATTGCTGCCTATTCCAGGCAAGCGCGACAGCGACTGGGGCTATGCCCTGGTGCCGGTTGTCGGTTCGATTTGCGGCGGTGTGTTGGCAGCGCTGGTGTACGGCCTGCAGTTGGCGCACTAAGAACGCAAAGGCCCGCACAGCGTAATGTCGGACGACGTTGCGCTGTGCGGGTCTTTATAATTATTTCGCCAGCAGTTTTTCTATATCCGCAGCCAGTGATTCCGGCTTGGTTTGCGGCGCAAAGCGGTCGACAATCGCGCCGTCCTTGTTCACCAGGAACTTGGTGAAATTCCACTTGATACCTTCGCTGCCGAGCAAGCCCGGTGCAGCGCTTTTCAGATACTGGTAGAGAGGTGCTGCATGGTCGCCGTTGACGTCGATCTTCTCGAACAAGGGAAACGTGACGCCATAGTTTTTCTCGCAAAAGGCGCCGATTTCGTCGGCGGTGCCCGGTTCCTGCGCGCCGAACTGGTTGCACGGAAAGCCGAGGACTTCAAAGCCTTGTGCATGATATTTCTGGTAAATCTCTTCCAGGCCTTTGTACTGCGGCGTGAAGCCGCAATTGCTCGCGGTATTCACGATCAGCAATACCTTGCCGCGGTAGGCGTCCAGCGAGCTCGGTTTGCCATCCAGCTGATTGACCGTAAAGTCGTAAATTTGTTTGCTGCCAGTGTCGTTGCTCATACAATCCCCAGATGTTCAGTGCCGGCAGAGAGGTCGCGGTCTTTTGCATCCTTGCCGCGCAGTTTGATGGAAAGCCGCAGGTCATTGACCGAATCGGCGTTGCGCAAAGCGTCTTCGTAGCTGATTTTATCGTCTTCGTACAAATCAAACAGGGCCTGGTCGAAAGTCTGCATGCCGAGCTCGCGCGACTTCTTCATGATTTCCTTGATTTCATGGACGTCGCCCTTGAAAATCAGGTCGGAAATCAATGGCGAATTGAGCAGGATTTCAACCGCTACCGCACGGCCCTTGACCGTTTTCAGCGGCACCAGCCGTTGCGAGACAATGCCTTTCAGGTTAAGCGACAAATCCATCAGCAACTGCGGCCGGCGTTCTTCTGGGAAGAAGTTGATGATGCGGTCGAGCGCCTGGTTGGAGCTGTTGGCATGCAGGGTAGCCAGGCACAAGTGGCCGGTTTCGGCGAAGGCAATGGCGTAGTCCATGGTTTCGCGGTCGCGGATTTCGCCGATCAGGATCACGTCCGGCGCCTGGCGCAAGGTGTTCTTCAGGGCCACGCCCCAGTTTTCGGTATCGACGCCGACTTCGCGCTGGGTCACGATGCAGTTCTTGTGCGGATGGATATATTCCACCGGATCTTCAATCGTGATGATATGGCCGTAGCTGTTCTCATTGCGGTAGCCGATCATCGCCGCCAGGGTGGTCGATTTTCCGGAACCGGTCGCGCCGACCATGATGACCAGGCCGCGCTTGGTCATCGCCACGTCCTTGAGCGTCGCCGGCAGGCCTAGATCTTCGAATTTCGGAATATCGGTGGTAATCGTACGCAATACCATGCCGACCCGGCCCTGCTGGATAAATGCCGAAGCGCGGAAGCGTCCCAGCCCGCCTGGGCTGATGGCGAAATTGCATTCCTTGGTTTCTTCAAAATCGGCAGCCTGTTTGTCGCTCATGATTGCGCGCGCCAGTTCCAGCGTATGCATCGCGGTCAGGGCCTGATTCGAGACCGGCGTGATCTTGCCGTCGATCTTGAATGCCGGCGGGAAGTCTGCGGTAATGAACAGGTCGGAACCGCGTTTGCTGACCATCAGGCGCAGCAGGTCGTGCATGAATTTGGTGGCTTGATCGCGTTCCATATATTTCTATCCTAAATTGTCTGTGCTTATATTTTTAGCTTGTTTGCGGCTTAGCCTGGGAAGTTATCCGGCGTCTTGGCCGCAGCGCGCGCAGCAGCCAGTGAAATGACGTTGCGCTTGACCAGTTCGGTCAGATTGCTGTCCAGGGTTTGCATGCCCATGTTGCTGCCGGTCTGGATCGCCGAATACATCTGGGCGATCTTGCTTTCGCGGATCAGGTTGCGGATCGCCGGCGTACCCAGCATGATTTCATGGGCGGCGACGCGGCCCGAACCATCCTTGGTTTTCAACAGGGTTTGCGAGATCACAGCCTGCAGCGATTCCGACAACATGGCGCGCACCATTTCTTTTTCTTCCGCCGGGAAAACGTCGACGATACGGTCGATGGTTTTTGCTGCGGAGGATGTGTGCAAGGTACCGAATACCAGATGGCCGGTTTCGGCTGCTGTGAGCGCGAGGCGGATGGTTTCCAGGTCACGCAATTCGCCGACCAGGATCACGTCCGGGTCTTCACGCAAGGCCGAACGCAGCGCATTGTTGAACGAATGGGTATGCGGGCCGACTTCACGCTGGTTGATCAGGCATTTGTTGGATTGATGGACAAATTCGATCGGGTCTTCAATGGTCAGGATGTGTGCGTATTCGTTTTCATTGACATGATTCACCATCGCCGCCAGCGTGGTCGATTTACCCGAGCCGGTAGGGCCGGTGACCAGCACCAGGCCGCGCGGCTTGAGCGACAGCTCGGCAAAAATGCGCGGCGTGTTGAGTTGCTCCAGGGTCAGCACGGTGGATGGAATGGTCCGCAACACGGCGGCGGCGCCGCGATCCTGGTTGAAGGCGTTGACGCGGAAGCGCGCCAGGCCGGGAATCTCGAACGAAAAATCGCATTCCAGGTGTTCTTCGTAGGCTTTGCGCTGGCCATCGTTCATGATGTCATAGATCATCGAGTGCACGTCTTTGTGCTCGAGCGGCGGCAGGTTGATGCGACGCACATCTCCATGAACCCGGATCATCGGCGGCAAGCCTGCGGATAAATGCAAATCGGATGCCTTATTCTTTACCGAAAAAGCCAGAAGTTCGGAAATGTCCATTTATAATCCCTGTGCTGAATTTTGTTTGTTGAAAGGCATCTTTGGAAGCGCTGGTTAAGGTCGTAACTGAGTTGCAGCTTAGTTGTAGCGCTTTCTTCACGATCTGGCCAGCGGCAAAATCCCGAAATTGCCAAACAGGCCCGGCAGAGGCGTTTGGCGATAAGCGTTTGATGATACAACTTAGTAGTTCCTAGCGGCAATTTCCAAAGTCTCCGATTATGTCCTTAATGTCCCAGAAGTTGCAAGCCGTGCATACGAGTATTCAGGCCGCTGCCGCTGCGGTGTCGCGCCAGCCTGACAGTGTTGCGTTGCTGGCCGTATCCAAGACCTTTGGCGCCGACATGGTGCTGGAGGCGATCGCTGCCGGCCAGCGCGCTTTTGGCGAAAATTATCTGCAGGAAGCCGTCGCCAAAATGACTGCGGTTGACCTTGCCTTGCGAGCGGCGCATGCGACGACCGCTCCGGCGGCGGAGATCTTGCTTGAATGGCATTTTATCGGCCCGATTCAAAGTAACAAGACGCGACCGATCGCCGAACATTTTGCCTGGGTGCATACGGTAGAGCGTGAAAAAATCGCCCAGCGTCTATCCGAACAGCGGCCGCCGCACATTCCGCCGCTGAACATCTGCCTGCAAGTCAATATCAGCGGCGAGGCCAGCAAGAGCGGCATGGCGCCTGCCGAAGTGCTGGATGTCGCGCGCGCCGTTATCGAGTTGCCGCGACTTAGGTTGCGCGGCCTGATGGCGATTCCCGAGCCGACACAAGATCAGCAGAAGCAACATACGGCATTCCGCCAGACCAGGGAGCTGCTGCTGCAATTGCAAGCCGCGCTGCCGGCGCATGCCGCACAACTGGATACGCTATCGATGGGCATGTCGGCCGACATGGCCGTGGCGATTGAAGAGGGCGCCACCATCGTGCGCGTCGGCAGTGCAATTTTCGGACAACGTGAGCAGAATAGACAATCATGAAAAAACAATTGAACATCAGCTTCATCGGCGGCGGCAATATGGCGGCTGCGCTCATCGGCGGCCTGGCTGGAAAAGTCACCGACGGCGGCAATATCCATGTCATCGATCTGAACCTGGAAGCCTTGCAGAACCTAGCGCAGCGCTTTGGGGTGACGCCTGCGAGCGAGATCGATGCCATGGTCAGCGTCAGCGACGTCATCGTACTGGCGGTCAAACCGCAGCAAATGAAAGGCGTCATCGGTCAACTGCGGCCGTATCTGAAAGACCAACTAGTGATGTCGATCGCCGCCGGCATCCGCGCTGCCGATATGTCGCGCTGGCTGGGCGGACACGACGTCATCGTGCGTTGCATGCCGAATACACCGGCATTGATCGGCAAGGGCATCACAGGCATGGTCGCCGGCGCCGGGGTGTCGGCAGAACAGCGCGCAACCGCCGACCTGATCATGCGGGCCGTGGGCAGCACGGTGTGGCTGGATGACGAAGCGAAGATCGATGCGGTGACAGCGGTCTCAGGCAGCGGTCCGGCCTATGTGTTTTATTTCATCGAAGCGATGCAGCAGGCGGCACAGGAGCTGGGGCTGACAGCGGAACAGGGGATCGAACTGGCCAAGGCGACTTTCGTCGGCGCCGCGCAACTGGCGGCGCAATCGGACGAGCCGGTTTCCTTGTTGCGTGAACGCGTGACGTCGAAAGGCGGTACAACCTATGCGGCATTGACCAGCATGGAGAATGCAGGCGTCAAACAGTCCATCGTCGATGCCATCAAGGCGGCGGCAGTGCGCGGGCAGGAATTGGGCGACGAGTTCGGACGGGATTAGCGGGCTGTTACCGTAAAATCGAGAGAGCCTGCCACGCAGGCGATGCATATGGCGGCGTTGCAAATGCTCGCGATAGCCAGCTATCGCTGCGCTGTGCCCGGGGCGGCCATCCGCTTGCTCTGCACATCGTCTGCGCGTCCTTCACTCCCAATTTTACGGTAACAGCCCACTAAGCTTGCGTTGCCGTCAACGTCGAAGTTGAAAAAAAACAGCGGTAGTCGCATGGCGGCTACCGCTGTTTTTTATTGCGGTGGAATTCTGGTTGGTGTTATTTGCTGCGGCCAATCGCCAGGCCTGCCAGCAAGCCGATGGCGGCTGCCACGCTGACAGCTTTCCATGGATTTTCACCAACGTATTCGTCGGTCACATGCGCGGCGTGCTTGGTCTTGGCCACGGCTTTTTTAGTCGCTTTCGGCAATTCCGATTTGGCGGTTTCCAGCGCCGCTTTCAATTTAGTGCGCGCCTGGTTGTATTTTGTTTCAGCGTGGTCATGGGTCTCGTCGAGCAGGTTTTCCGCATCTTTGATGACCGATTTGAGTTCGCCAGCCAGATTGTCGCGCATCTCTTTTACGTTGTCGGTAGTAGCCATGTTTGCCTCTTCAATGTGGATTGCAGGGAAAGATGTTGCTCAAATGTGTTGACTAATATATCACGAAAGGTCGCGCTAAAAAATCGCAGCGTGGTTTTTAACGGAAAGCGTAATCCAGCGCAATGCCGCCAAATACCGCAGCGCCCAGCCAGTTATTGTGGCGAAAAGCGGCAAAGCAGGCGACGCGATCGCGGTTGCGGATCAGTTGGTAGTGGTATATCGCGCAGCCGACGGCGAGCAGCATGCCGGCAATAAACCAGCCGCGCAGGCCGAACTGCCAGCCTACGGCAAATATTAAACCTAAACTGGCTGCATAACAAAGCATGATCGCCAGCACATCATAGCGGCCGAAGGTAATCGCCGAGGTCTTGATGCCGATGAGCAGGTCATCGTCGCGGTCGACCATGGCGTATTCGGTATCGTAGGCGACTGCCCAGAAGATGTTGGCAACCAGTAGCAGCCAGGCGGCTACAGGCACGGTCCCCTGTATCGCCGCAAAACCCATGGGAATGCCGAAGCCGAAGGCGATGCCGAGATAGGCTTGGGGTATCGCGAAGAAGCGTTTGAAGTAGGGATAGCTGCCGGCGACGATGACGGCAATCACAGACAGTTCCTTGGTCAGCGTGTTCAGTGGCAGGATCAGCAGCAGCGACAGCAAGGTCAGCACAACCGCCACCATCACGGCTTCCCAGCTTGCAATCTTGCCGCTGGTGAGCGGCCGTTCGGCGGTGCGTTTGACATGTTTATCGAAATCGCGGTCGGCGAAATCGTTGATGGCGCAGCCGGCCGAACGCATCAGCACCGTGCCGAGGCAGAAAATAACGACTAGCGTCCAGGCCGGTTTGCCGCCGGACGCCAGCCACAGAGCAGCCAAGGTTGGCCACAGCAGCAACAGGATGCCGATGGGTTTATTCAAGCGGACCAGTTGGAAATAGAGTTTGAGGCGATTCATTGCAATGTATGTGATCAAAAAAAGAGACCTGTAAAGGTCTCGGAGGGGGCCGTGAAAAGCCGGCTGGCGCTACAGTTGCGTCGCCAGCTTTAAGCTCAGCCTTCGACCGCTACTGCGTCATGCAGCAAGGTCACGCCCTTCAGGCCGCAGGCAAGCACAGCCTTTTGTACCGCCTCGATAGCGGCGTGACGGGTAAAGCTTTTGCGCCAGACGATCACCACGCGGCGCGACGGGCCTGGCGCGGTAAACGGCACGTAACGCAACATGCCGTCCTTGGCTTCCAGATCAGGTACAGACGCTTGCGGCAGTACGGTGATGCCGATGCCGGACGCTACCATGTGGCGGATGGTCTCCAGCGACGAACCTTCAAAGGTGCGGGCGATGCCATCGCCGGCGGTCGAGAAGCGCGACATTTCCGGGCAGACTTCCAGCACCTGATCGCGGAAACAATGGCCGTTGCCGAGCAAGAGCATGGTTTCTGACTTCAAGTCCTGGGCGCTGATGCTGGCACGGTCGGCCCATGCATGGTGCTTGGGCAACGCCACCACGAACGGTTCGTCATACAGCGGTTGCACCATCAAGCCGTGTTCCGGGAACGGCAGGGCGATGATGGCGGCATCGAGTTCGCCCTGGCGAAGCAATTCCAGCAGGCGCACCGTAAAATTCTCTTGCAGCACCAGCGGCATTTGCGGCACTTGCTCGATCATGGTTTTCACTAGTGGCGGCAGCAGGTAAGGGCCGACGGTGTAGATGATGCCGAGGCGTAGCGGCCCGGCCAGCGGATCCTTGTTCTGATTGGCGATTTCGCGGATGGTGGCGGTTTGCTCCAGCACCCGTTCCGCCTGCGCCACGATCTGGCCACCGAGTGGCGTCACCGAAATTTCGGTGCCTCCGCGTTCGAAGATGACGACGCCCAGTTCATCTTCCAGCTTCTTGATCGCCACGGAGAGTGTCGGCTGCGCCACGAAGCATGCTTCCGCGGCATGGCCAAAGTGCTTTACGCGCGCTACCGCGACGATATATTTGAGTTCGGTCAGAGTCATGTTGTTATCTTCGCATATTTTTTAATGGAGGATGTATCTCCGTGTTTTAGTGCCGTTTTTGCGTGCACGGCATCTCTCCCTGTCGATACTGTTCAAAACATCTGGTCAAACCTTCAGAAAATCTTCACGCATGCCCAGCCAGCGCGCGAGATGGGCGCTAACGGTGGCGTTGTTGGCCGGCGTCGGGTCTTGCAATAGCGCTTGCGCCAGGTCGCGTGCGCGGTCGACCAGCCACTGGTCTGTCATCAGGTCGGCGAAGCGCAACATGGCCTGGCCCGATTGTCGCGCACCAAGGAACTCGCCGGGGCCGCGGATTTCCAGGTCACGGCGGGCGATTTCAAAGCCGTCCGTGGTTTCGCGCATGGTCAACAGGCGCTGCTTGGCGATGTGGCCGAGCGGGCTTTGGTATAACAACAAGCATACGCTGGCTGCCGAACCGCGTCCAACCCGTCCACGCAGCTGGTGCAATTGCGACAGACCGAAACGTTCGGCGTGTTCGATCACCATCAGTGAGGCGTTGGGAACGTCGACCCCGACCTCAATTACCGTGGTGGCCACCAGCACATGGCAAACGCCGGCGCTGAAGGCGTCCATTACTTCCTGCTTCTCGGCCTGTTTGAGGCGGCCGTGGACCAGTCCGACCTTCAGATCTGGCAGCGCTTCAGCCAGCATGGCGTAGGTATCGGTCGCGGTTTGCAGTTGCAGGGCTTCCGATTCTTCAATTAGCGGGCAGACCCAGTATGCCTGGCGGCCATCCTGCACAGCGGCATGGACCCGCGCGATCACCTCATCGCGCCGCATCTGGTCCACGGCACGCGTGACAATCGGCGTGCGGCCTGGCGGCAGCTCATCGATCACCGAGATTTCCAGGTCAGCGTAATAGGTCATCGCCAGTGTGCGCGGGATCGGCGTGGCGCTCATCATCAGCTGGTGCGGTACGACTGCGGCGGCTTTTTCATCGTCATGCGCCGGATTGCCACCGCCATTCTCGGATGTGGTCTTGTTTCGCAGCGCCAAGCGCTGGCCGACGCCGAAGCGGTGCTGTTCATCGACGATCACCAGTCCCAGCCTGGCGAACTGTACGCTGTCCTGTATCAAGGCGTGGGTGCCGATCACCAGTTGCGCTTCGCCAGATTCGATCATCGCCTGGGCTGCCAGTTTTTCTTTCTTTTTCAGGCTACCGGTGAGCCAGGCAACCTTCACGCCGAGCGGCTCCATCCAGGCAGCAATCTTGCGGAAATGTTGATCCGCCAGGATTTCTGTGGGCGCCATCAGCACTGCCTGAAAGCCGCTGTCGATGGCCTGGGCCGCCGCCAGCGCCGCGACCACGGTCTTGCCGCTGCCGACATCGCCTTGTAGCAGGCGCTGCATCGGGAACGAGGCGCGCAGGTCTGCGCTGATTTCGGCAACCACCCTCTGTTGTGCTTTGGTCAACGTGAACGGCAAGGCTTTAAGAAAGGCCGCTGACAATTCCCCCGCCAGCGGCAGTGCTCGGGCGTTCTTGTTGCGGCGCGCAACCTGGGCTCGTTTCAAGGACAATTGCTGGGCCAGCAATTCGTCGAATTTCATGCGCACCCAGGCTGGATGGGAGCGGTCTTCCAGCGCATATTCGTCGACCTCTGGCGGCGGGTTATGCAGTAGCCGCACCGCATCTTCAAAGCTGCTGAGCTGCTGTTCCGCCAGTTGCGCCGGCGACAAGGTGTCACGCCATTCGACCCGTGTCATGGCGTCGGCAATCGCCTTGCGCAGGAAGATCTGAGATAAGCCTTCGCCGGCAGGATATACCGGCGTCAGGACATCGGGGAGAGGCGCGCCTTCCAATACGATTTTGTAATTCGGATGCACCACCTCGGCGCCAAAAAAGCCGTGGCGGATTTCGCCGCGCGCGCGGACCCGGGTGCCGACCGCCAGTTGCTTGGTCTGGCTGCCGTAGAAATTCAGGAAGCGCATCACCAATTGGCCGGTATCGTCGACAATGGTCACAATCAGCTGGCGCCGCGGCCGGTACTGGATCTCGCAGGCGCTGACGACCCCTTCGACTTGCGCTACGCTAGTGCCCATCATGCCGGCTTGCCGGATCGTAACGATCGCGGTTTCGTCCTCATAGCGCATCGGCAGGTGCAAAACCAGGTCCATGTCGGTACGCAATCCGAGTTTCTCCAGCTTGCTGGCGCGGGTGTTCGCGGCTGGGACGGGAGCGGCTTTGGTGGCAGGTTTTCGCTTTGGAGCAGGCATATAGAGCTGTTAGTGGCGGCAGGGCGTAAAATAGCGGGTTTGCTCGATAATTCGCTGTATCCCTGTCTGGTACGGATTTCAGCGTTTGCCATTGTAAAGCCTATAGCTGTAATGGCAACCCGAGCGTTATTTTTCATTATTTATCCGAACATGCATTCTCTTTCCGATTACGATTTCGACCTGCCGCCAGAATTGATTGCGCAAACGCCCTTGTCAGAGCGCAGCGCATCGCGCCTGCTACATCTGGATGGCGAACAGTTAATAGATCGTCAATTTACCGACATTGTCGCGCAGTTGAACGCCGGCGATCTGCTGGTGTTTAACGATACCCGCGTGCTCAAGGCGCGCTTCTTTGGCGTCAAGGAAACCGGCGGCAAGGTCGAGGTACTGGTTGAGCGGGTAGTGGATAATCGCACCGTGCACGCGCAGGTGCGTGCCTCGAAATCGCCGCCCGCTGGCACCAGGATCCGTCTGGCGGAGGTGTTTGACGTGGTGGTGGGAGAGCGCGTCGGCGAGTTTTATACGCTGGTGTTTCCCGCCGATGTCTTCGATCTGATCGATGCCCATGGCCGCTTGCCGTTGCCGCCATACATCGAGCATGACGCAGATGCATTTGACGAGACTCGTTATCAAACTGTCTACGCCAAGCATGCAGGCGCGGTGGCCGCGCCAACCGCGGGTTTGCATTTTGACCAGGTTCTGCTTGAGCAGCTGAGCCAAAAAGGCGTCAGCTTCGGCTATGTCACGCTCCACGTAGGCGCGGGTACATTCCAGCCAGTGCGTAGCGAGAATCTGGCGGAGCATAAGATGCATAGCGAGTGGTACACCATTACCGAGGCTACTGTGGATGCCGTACGCGCCACCAAGGCGGCTGGAGGCAAAGTGGTGGCTGTCGGCACCACCAGCTTGCGGGCGCTGGAATCGGCCTCGCAATCCGGCGCTTTGCAGGCCGGTAGCGCCGATACCACCTTGTTTATCACGCCTGGCTATGTATTCAAGACTGTTGATCGATTGATCACGAATTTTCATTTGCCGAAATCGACCTTGCTGATGCTGGTCTCGGCTTTTGCCGGCTATGACCGCATACGCGCCGCTTACGCCCATGCCATCGTGCAACGCTATCGTTTCTTCAGCTACGGCGATGCGATGCTGCTTACTTACAACGTTTGATTACCAAAGACTTTATCCATGCTTGAATTCACCCTGATAAAAACCGAAGGCAAAGCCCGCCGCGGCCGTCTGAAACTTAACCACGGCACTGTTGAGACGCCAATTTTCATGCCAGTCGGCACCTACGGTTCGGTCAAGGCAATGTCGCCGCTGGAGCTGGTCGAGATCGAGGCGCAGATCATTCTTGGCAATACTTTCCATTTATGGCTGCGGCCCGGCACGGACATCATCGACAAGTTCAGCGGCCTGCACAAGTTCATGGGCTGGGACAAGCCGATCCTCACCGATTCCGGTGGTTTCCAGGTGTTTTCCCTGGGTGCGATGCGCAAGATTACGGAAGAGGGCGTCAAGTTCTCCTCGCCGATCAACGGCGACAAATTGTTCCTCTCGCCCGAAGTATCGATGCAGATTCAGAAATCGCTGAATTCCGATATCGTGATGCAGTTCGACGAATGCACGCCGTATGAAATCGACGGCCGTGCGGCCACCAGCGAAGAAGCGGCGCAATCGATGCGCATGTCGCTGCGTTGGGCCAAGCGCTCCAAGAACGAATTCGACCAGCTGGAAAATCCGAATGCGCTGTTCGGCATCGTCCAGGGCGGCATGTTTGAAAATCTGCGCGACGAGTCGCTGGCCGGGTTGCAAGACGTCGGTTTCCATGGCATCGCCATCGGCGGTTTATCGGTGGGCGAACCGAAAGAGGAAATGATGCGCGTGCTGGAGCATATCGGCCCACGCTTGCCGGCCGACAAGCCGCACTACCTGATGGGCGTGGGCACGCCGGAAGACCTGGTAGCGGGCGTCGAAAACGGCGTCGACATGTTCGATTGCGTGATGCCGACCCGTAATGCCCGCAATGGCTGGCTGTTCACCCGTTTTGGCGACCTCAAGATCAAGAATGCCCGCTACAAGGATGACGAAAAGCCATTGGACGAGACTTGCAGCTGCTATGCTTGCCGTAATTTCTCGCGCGCTTACTTGCATCATTTGCATCGTACCGGCGAAATCCTTGGCGCGCGGCTGAATACGATCCACAATCTGTATTACTACCTTGATCTGATGAAAAATATCCGGGCTGCGCTGGATGTCGGGCAATTCAGCGTGTTCGTGACCCAGTTCCATCTGGACCGGGCGCGTGGAGTATAGGATTTTTCTTGCACTGACGTATGTATTTTGCAACTATTTTCAGCTATAACGATCTATTTCTATTGGCCCAGGCAGTCGAAGTTCACCGTAGCGAAGACGGCTCGGGCTGATTTTCCCGGCAATAAATAGCGGCAGGGGATGGCTGGACGGTTGTATGCCGTTACCCAATGCTAGAATGCTGGGCTATTTTCAAACTATTACCTGGAGCAACTCGTGTCAATTATTTCTAGCGCCTACGCGCAAACTGCACCTGCGGCTACTGCTGCCACCGGCCCGCTGGGCTTGAGTAGCAACCTGACCAGCTTTTTGCCGATCATCCTGATGTTCGTGGTGCTGTACTTCTTGATGATCCGCCCGCAAATGAAGCGTCAGAAAGAACAGAAAGCCATGATGGATGCGCTCGGCAAGGGCGACGAAGTCGTGACAGCCGGCGGCATGCTGGGCAAGATCACCAAGGTTGCCGATGGCTACATCACCCTGGAGATCGCCAGCGGTACTGAAGTCGTGGTGCAAAAGGGCTCGGTCACCACATTGTTGCCAAAAGGCACAATCAAGACGGCGCTGTAATTACCGCCCGACTGATGGAGTGAGAGCATCCGCTTCGGGTGCTCTATTCAAATGTAGGGCCGGGAATAAAAAAGAGCCTGGCGGCGCAATGCCACAAGACATCGCGCTCAGGGCATAGGCTGCATCAACAATGCAAGCAAGAGACTCCCTCTGAGACTCACACAGAACGCAGAATCACTATGAATCGCTATCCTCTCTGGAAATATATTCTGATCGTCATCGCGCTGTTGTTCGGCGTGCTGTACACCATACCGAACTTTTTCGGTAATACCCCTGCGGTACAGGTGAGCAGTGGCAAAGCAACCTTGAAGATCGACAGTTCACTGGCTGACCGGGTGACGCAAATTCTGCAGCAAGGCAATTTGCAGACCGACGGTGTCTCCTATGAAACCGCAGGCGCGCAAGGTACTGTACGCGCCCGTTTTCACGATACCGACACGCAGTTCAAGGCCAAGACCCTGCTTGAACAAAGCCTGAACACCGATCCAACCGATCCGACTTATGTGATCGCCTTTAATCTGGTGCCGAATACGCCGCACTGGCTACAAAGCATCCATGCGCTGCCGATGTATCTGGGCCTGGATTTGCGCGGCGGCGTGCATTTCCTGATGCAAGTCGACACCAAGGCGGTCATTAACAAGCGTTTGCAAGGATTGCAAGCCAGCGCCCGCAGCGAGTTGCGCGACAAGGATATCCGCTACAGCGGCATCAACCGTAATGGCGATACGATCGAAATCAGTTTCCGCGACCAGGATACCCTGAACAAGGCGCGCGATATTCTTGCACCACAGCTGTCGGAAATGCTGATCCAGGCGGCGCCGGCGGTTGCAGGCAGCGATCCGATGCTGGTTGCTTCGCTGAAGCCGGAAGCGCTCAAACAGATTGTCGATAACGGCGTCACGCAAAATATCACGACTCTGTCGAAACGGGTCAATGAACTGGGCGTCAACGAGCCGATCATCCAGCGCCAGGGCGCTGATCGTATCGTGATCCAGATGCCAGGCGTGCAAGATGTGTCGCGCGCCAAGGACATCATTGGCCGTACTGCGACGCTGGAAGTGCGAATGGTGGACGAAACCGTTACGCGAGGCACTGAAGCCACTGCCGCCATTCCGTTTGGTTCCGAACTGTTCAAGGTAGGCAAGAGCGCGCCAGTGGTGCTGTACAAGGAACCGGTACTGACCGGCGACTATATTTCCAGCGCCGCTGTCAGCTTTGACCAGAACCAGCAGCCTGCAGTCAGCCTCGACCTTAACGGCGATGGCGGCCGCAAGATGCGCGACGCTACCCGCGGCAAGGTCGGCAAGGCAATGGCGATCGTGCTGTTTGAAAAAGGCAAAGGCGAAGTCTTGACTGTTGCGACGATCCAGAGCGAACTCGGTTCGCGCTTCCAGATCACTGGCATGGGCTCACCGGAAGCTGCAGCCGACCTGGCGTTGCTGTTGCGCGCCGGTTCGCTGGCGGCGCCGATGACCATCATCGAAGAACGCACCATCGGCCCGCAACTTGGCGCCGAGAATATCCAGAAGGGCTTTGATTCGACGATGTACGGTTTCGCCGTGATCGCTACCTTCATGATCATCTATTACATGCTGTTCGGCTTGTTCAGCGTGCTGGCCTTGTCGGTCAACTTGTTGTTGCTGATCGCTGTGCTGTCGACCTTGCAGGCGACCTTGACCTTGCCGGGTATCGCCGCGATTGCGCTGACGCTCGGTATTGCAATCGACGCCAACGTGTTGGTGAATGAGCGTATCCGCGAAGAACTGCGTAACGGTAATTCGCCGCAAGCAGCTATCTCAATTGGTTTCGACCGCGCCTGGGCGACGATCCTGGACTCCAACGTGACGACGCTGATTGCCGGCTTGGCATTGCTGATTTTCGGTTCCGGCGCGATTCGCGGCTTCGCGGTGGTGCATTGCCTGGGTATCCTGACTTCGATTTTCTCAGCGGTGTTCGTCTCGCGCGGTTTCGCCAATCTGTGGTACGGCCGCAAGAAGAAACTGACCAGCTTGTCGATAGGACAGATCTGGAAGCCGACCGCTTAAGGGGATATCCAAAACCTACTGCGCGGCCCAATATTCGGTTTGCGATGCTCACTGTACTTCCGTACAGCTGCGCTTCTCAACCAGACCTTGGACCGCTCGCTACGGTTTTGGAGCCTCATTGAAATACTCAAATAACGTTGTGGCCGCACCGGCATCAGAGGATGCGCGGCCACACAGGCAAGAACCAGTGGTGTGAACCAAAAGGAATGTGATGGAACTTTTCCGTATCAAAAAAGATATTCCGTTCATGCGCCATGCATTGATTTTCAATGCAATTTCGGCGCTGACGTTTGTATTGGCCGTATTCTTCCTGTTCTCGAAAGGCTTGCATCTGTCGATCGAGTTTACCGGCGGTACGGTAATCGAAGTCGCGTATACCAAACCGGCGGATATCGACAGCATCCGCAAGACGGTTGAAGGTATTGGTTATGCCGACAACCAGGTGACCAATTTCGGCACGGCGCAAGATGTCATGATTCGCCTGCCAGCGAAAAAGGGTGAGAACGCCAATACACAAAGCGCTACGGTGCTGGCTGCGTTGCAAAAACAGGATCCCGATGTCGCTCTGAAACGCACCGAGTTTGTCGGCCCGCAGGTGGGCGACGAGCTGGCGCATGACGGTTTGATGGCGTTGCTGTTCGTGGTGATCGGCATCATGATCTACCTGGCGATCCGCTTCGAATGGAAATATGCGGTGGCGGCGATTATCGCCAACTTGCATGACGTGGTGATCATCCTCGGTTTCTTTGCCTTCTTCCAGTGGGAATTCTCGCTGACCGTGTTGGCGGCGATCCTGGCGGTTCTGGGCTACTCTGTGAATGAATCGGTGGTGGTGTTTGACCGCGTCCGCGAAACATTCCGCGATCGCCGCTTCGGCAAGCTGGCCGTGGCCGATGTCATGAACCATGCGATCACGAGCACCATTTCACGCACCATCATCACTCACGGCAGCACTGAAATCATGGTGCTGTCGATGTTCGTGTTCGGCGGTCCGGCGCTGCATTATTTTGCACTGGCGCTGACCATCGGTATCTTGTTCGGTATCTATTCATCGGTGTTCGTCGCCGCAGCCGTAGCAATGTGGCTGGGCGTCAAGCGTGAAGACATGATCAAACCGATCAAGGAAAAGGATGAGGCTGATGGCGCAGTGGTATAAGCGTCGCAGGCAAAATAAAAAAACCAGCCTTCGGGCTGGTTTTTTTTCGGGAAAAAATGGCTGCCAATTAAAATCCGGCAGCCATCCTTGCGTATTAATAGCTTATTTTCTTCGCCAGCAGGGCCGCATGGCCGATGTAGTTGGACGGCGTCATCGCCAGCAAGTGGTCCTTGGCGTCCTGCGGGATTTCCAGCTTGAGGATGAACTCGCGCAGCGCATCCTTGGAAATGCCTTTGCCACGGGTCAGTTCTTTCAACTGTTCGTACGGATTTTCAATGCCGTAGCGGCGCATTACTGTTTGCACCGGTTCTGCCAGCACTTCCCAGGTGGCGTCCAGATCTTCACCCAGGCGCGCCGGATTGACTTCCAGCTTGTTTAGCCCACGCAGGCAGCTATCGTAAGCCAGGATCGCGTAGCCGAGGCCGACGCCGATATTGCGCAGTACAGTCGAGTCGGTCAGGTCACGCTGCCAGCGCGACAGCGGCAGCTTCTCGGACATATGCTTGAGCACGGCGTTAGCCATGCCGAGGTTGCCTTCGGAGTTTTCAAAGTCGATCGGATTGACCTTGTGCGGCATGGTCGACGAACCGATTTCACCGGCCTTTGTCCGTTGCTTGAAATAACCCAGCGAAATGTAGCCCCAGATGTCGCGATTCAGGTCGAGCAGAATCGTGTTGCAGCGGCTGACGGCATCGAACAGTTCAGCCATGTAGTCATGCGGTTCGATCTGGATGGTGTAGGGGTTGAACGTCAGGCCGAGGCGCTGTTCGATCACGTCCTTGGAAAAATTTTCCCAATCAAAGTCAGGGTAGGCGGACAGGTGGGCATTGTAGTTGCCGACCGCGCCATTCATCTTGCCCAGGATTTCCACTGCGGCGATGCGCTTGACGGCGCGTTGCAGGCGCGCCACGACATTGGCGATTTCCTTGCCGAGCGTGGTCGGACTGGCCGGCTGGCCGTGAGTGCGCGACATCATCGGTAGGTCAGCGTTGGCATGCGCCAGATCTGTCAGCTTGGAGATCACGTTGCGCAGCGCTGGCAGCAGCACGGTATCGCGCGCTGCTTTCAGCATCATGCCGTGCGAGGTGTTGTTGATGTCTTCCGAGGTGCAGGCGAAGTGGATGAACTCCGACGCCGCGACCAGTTCCGGCACGTCCTTGACCTGTTCCTTGAGCCAATATTCAACCGCCTTGACGTCATGGTTGGTGACCGCTTCGATGGCCTTGATGCGCTCTGCATCAGCTTCGGTGAAGTCGCTTGCCAGTTTGTCCAGCAAGGCGCTGGCGCTGGCTGAGAACGGCTTGATTTCGGCGAAGCCGGCGTTCGACAATGCTTGCAACCAGGCAATTTCAACCTTGACCCGGTGGTGCATGAAGCCGGCCTCAGACAGGATCGGGCGCAGCTTGTCGGTTTTGGCAGCGTAGCGGCCATCCAGCGGGGACAGGGCAGAAAGCGTGGTAAGAGACATGATAGTGACGGCTATAGAAGTGGATGAAGATAAGGCTGGTGCAGCGATAGTTTCCATTTTGCAAAACATGGCAACCACGCAAGGCAACAACGCCGATGGTAACAATTGAAATACAGGCTAAACCCAAAGCGAAACCGAATTTTACCATTTGCAACGTGGTAAATATGCCGCTTTGAATGCGGACAGGATTGGCAATGAGCAAAGTCGCCAGGGTCGAATGCTATAATCAGCCAACATTTTTTACCATAAGTGACATATGAAGCTGATCGGTTCCCTGGGTAGTCCTTTTGTTCGCAAAGTCCGTGTCGTCATGGCCGAGAAAAAGCTTGATTACGACTTTGTGCTGGAGGATGTGTGGTCGCCTGACACCAAGATCCAGGCCTCCAATCCTTTGGGCAAAGTACCTTGCCTGGTGATGGAAGACGGCGGCGCCATGTTTGATTCGCACGTGATCGTCGAGTATCTCGATACCTTGACGCCGGTAGGCAAGCTGATCCCGATCAACAGCCGCGAACGTTCCGAAGTCAAATGCTGGGAAGCGCTGGCTGATGGCGTACTGGAAGCCGGCGTGCTGATTCGCCTGGAAGGTTTGCAGCGACCTGAAGAACTGCGCAGCCAGGCTTGGATCGACCGCCAGCAACGCAAGATCGACGCCGGCCTGAAAGCCATGGCTGCGGGTCTGGCGGAAAAGCCGTTTTGTTCCGGCACGCATTATTCACTAGCCGACGTGGCGGTGGGTTGCGCATTGGGCTGGATCAGCTTCCGCTTCCCGCAAATCACCTGGCGCGAAGATTATCCGACGCTGGCCAAGCTGTTTGAAAAATTATCAGAACGCCAGTCGTTCAAGGATACTGTCCCTCAATAAGCTGGCTGCCAAGCGTCAGTGAGAGCTGACGCGATGCGGCTGATTTGTGTATAGGCATCTTCAACTATATGACAACGCAGAATTTCAATTCCACATGCCAGGCCGCCGCTAACGGCGCATTGGCATTGTGCCGCGTTGTCAAAGCAAAAAAACAGCAGCTCATCTGACCGGAGCGCGCTGTTCCGTCAGATGGGCGACGGAACAGCAAGCTCTCGGTAACTCCCTCCCGGCACGCAAACTCCTTCGCACTTCTGAACGGACCCCAAACGGTCAATTTTTTCAGGAGTTTTATCATGTCAATTTTTACAGGTATCTGGGTCCCGTTGATCACGCCTTTTTTCAACGGGCAGGTGGATCACGCAGCATTGGGCAAGCTGACGAGGTACTACGTCGAAGCGGGCGTGAGCGGGCTGGTGGCGCTCGGCACCACCGGCGAAGCCGCTGCGCTGGACCAGCTTGAACAACGTGCCGTCGTCGCGACGGTGCTGCAAGCCGCTGCCGGCCTGCCGGTCATTGTCGGCTTGAGCGGTAATCACAGCGGGCAGCTGCATGAAAACCTGCAATATTTTGGCGCATCCGATATCGCCGGTTTCTTAATTCCCGCACCATGTTACGTACGGCCCTCGCAGCAGGGTTTGATCGATCATTTCAGCAGCCTTGCCGACGCCAGCCCGGTACCACTGGTGTTGTACGACATTCCCTATCGTAGCGGCGTACAGATCGAACTCAGTACCTTGTTGACCCTGGCCGCTCATCCGCAGATACAAGCGGTGAAAGACTGCGCCGGCTCTGTGGCGACGACGCAGGCTCTGATTGCAGACGGACGCCTGCAAGTGCTGTCCGGGGAAGATATCAACGTTCTGAATAATTTGTGCATGGGCGGCAGTGGTGCGATTGCTGCTTCAGTGCACGTTAAGCCGCAACGCTTTGTCGCGTTGTACCGTGCCGTCAGTGAGCAACGCCTGCACGATGCGCGCGCCATCTTCCATGAACTGGCACCGCTGATCCGCCTGCTGTTTGCCGAAGCCAGTCCGGGGCCGGTGAAGGCGGTGCTGGCACAGCAGGGCTGGATCAAGGACGAGTTGCGCGTACCGATGACTGTCGCCAGCCCGGCATTACGGGCGCAATTGCTGCAGCTTGCCGAAGGTTAACTGGCAGGCCGGCTGGCCTTTTTCGGTGCAAAGAAGGTCGACGGAGATTGGCCGAAGGTTTTCTTGAACATGGCGGAAAATGCCGACTGGCTGGCGTAGCCGAGTTCCGTTGCGACCAGAGACAGCGGCATGCCGCGCGCGATCATCGGTGCGGCGTGCGCTAGCCGGATCTGCTGCCGCCACTGGCCGAAAGTCATGCCGAGATCTTTTTCAAATAGACGCGCCAGCGTTCTTTCCGAGGCGCCAGCGCGATCGGCCCAGGCGGCCAGGGTCATGCTTGAATCAGGAGCGTCGATCAAGGCCTGGCAGATTGCCTGCAAGCGCTTTTCGGTTGGCAAGGCGACGCGTATGCCCGGGGTTTTTGCCTCGACCAGTTCATTCAATATCAGCTGAGTAAGCAACGATTCACGCACGCTGTCGACATCGGTTTGCGTTAGCGCCGCGATCAACTCGCGCAGCAAGTTCGACACTTCCAGCACAATGCATTCCTGGCCGGGAAACGGGTTGGCGTCGCTATGGATATACAGGGCGCGCAATTGCGATTTTTCTATGGTCGCGATTTCATGCACCAGTTGCGGTGGAATCCAGATGGCACGCAGCGGCGGCACAATCCAGGTACTGTTGCCGACGGTGACGCGCAGCACGCCCTCCGGCGCATAAGTGACTTGACCCCAGGGATGGGAGTGGGATGGCAGCAGCTTTGCAGCGCCAAGATCGCGTGCGCGCAGACGCACCGGATGCCGGGTGTCAGGTACCACGTCAAGCAGGCCTATCGTGGTATGCGTAAGAATACTGGCGGGCATAAGGTGTGTGATTTGACTGAAAAGCGATAAATTATGTCTTTCTATCTTAAAACAGTCTTGTGTTTTTTGCTTACACTGCATTCTTGCGAACGACAAAGACGATTTCAGCCGCCAATCCGGCGCCTTGTACTTTTCATTTGCGCTACTTTCCAACTATCAGTTCATCATCATGCAAACCGCAGCCAAGCAGATTTCCCCTACTTTAGGGTCGCAGGATGCCGAGAAAACCGGTTTCCGCGTATTAGGCGCCATCAGTTTTGCGCATTTCCTGAACGACATGATCCAGTCGCTGATCTTGTCGATTTATCCGCTGTTGAAAGGAAATTTCAATCTCAGTTTTACGCAGATCGGCTTGATTACCCTGACTTACCAGATCACCGCATCGATCCTGCAGCCGCTGGTGGGTTTGTACACCGACAAGCATCCGAAACCGTATTCGCTGGCCTTGGGCATGGGTTTCACGCTGGTCGGCCTGCTGATTCTCTCGGTCGCGCCTAGCTACGGCATCTTGCTGTTTGCCGCGGCGCTGGTAGGCACCGGCTCTTCCATTTTCCATCCGGAGTCGTCGCGCGTGGCGCGCATGGCGTCTGGTGGCCGTCATGGTCTGGCGCAGTCGATTTTCCAGGTGGGCGGCAACGCCGGCAGTTCGATGGGGCCGTTGCTGGCGGCATGGATAGTGATCCCTCACGGCCAGGCCAGCATCGCCTGGTTTTCTGCTGCGGCTTTGCTGGCGATCCTGGTGTTGTGGCAGATCGGTAACTGGTACAAGCGCAAGCGCCTGGAAGCCAAGGGCAAGCCGGCCAAGGTGCAGCATCACTATGTAGCGCTGCCGCGCAAGAAGGTCATGTTTTCTATCGGCATCTTGCTGATGCTGATCTTCTCCAAGTACTTCTACATGGCCAGCCTGAGCAGTTATTTCACGTTTTACTTGATCGATAAATTCCAGTTGTCGGTGCAGGCGGCGCAGTTGCATCTGTTCGTGTTCCTGTTTGCGGTGGCGGCTGGCACCGTGCTGGGCGGGCCGATCGGCGACAAGGTCGGGCGCAAGCTGGTGATCTGGGTCTCGATCCTGGGCGTGGCGCCGTTTACTCTGATGCTGCCCTATGCCAACCTATTCTGGACAGGCGTACTGACCGTGGTGATCGGCGTGATCCTGGCATCGGCGTTCTCGGCGATCCTGGTGTTCGCACAAGAGCTGGTACCAGGTAAAGTGGGTACCGTATCGGGCTTGTTCTTCGGTTTTGCTTTCGGCATGGGTGGTATCGGCGCCGCAGCGCTGGGCAAGCTGGCTGACATGACGAGCATCGGCTTTGTCTATCAGGTTTGTTCTTTCCTGCCGCTGATCGGCTTGCTGGCGATGTTCTTGCCGAATCTAGATGGCCATCGCCGCAAAGCGGCGAGTTGACGACAAATTACGCCAAGCCATAAAAAAAGCGCGCTGATCGGTTCACGTCAGCGCGCTTTTTAATGTCCAGGAGATTATTTCTTTTGCTTCGCAGTCCATTCTTCCAAGGCCTGCAGCGTATTGGCGACATGCTTGTCCGGATCCATGCTGCTATATGCATAGATGATGCTGCCGTTCGGCGCGATCACATACGAAACCCGATCGGCGTAGTTGGTTTTGTAGAGCAGCACCGAATCATAAGATTTCATGATCTTCTGATCCGTGTCGGCCGCTACAGCGAATTTGCTGCGGCATTCGCTGACTGAAAACTTGTTGAGCGTATCGATGTTGTCGGCGGAAACACCAATAACAGTGGCGCCCAGCGCCTTGTATTTGTCGACCGCATCGGCAAACAGATGGGCTTCGATAGTACAGCCTTTAGTGAATGCCGCCGGATAAAAGTAGAGCACCACCGGCCCTTTTTTCAGTTCATCGGCTAGGGAGTAGCTGAACACTTTACCGCCAAGCGATGCTTGGGTGGTAAAGGTAGGCGCTTGCTCGCCGGCCTTGAGGGCGGCAAACGCCGGTGCTGCAACAGCACTGCAAATCAATAATGTGGCAATCAGTCGCTTCATGGTGACTCCTGGTTAAAGATACACACCATCATGCTGCGAGATTCGAGAGTTGTCCAATCACTTGTTCTGCACGGAACATCGGGCAACTTATACCGCCTTCAGTGCGTCGCTCGCGTTAGCGCCAGCCTCTGCCACGTCCACCCCAACCGCCGCCGCCCCAGCCACGATAATAGCCAAAGCCGACATTGACGCTAGGCGCGATATACGCAGGCGCATAATAGCCGCCGCCGTAATAACCGCCATCATAGCCATAACCGCCATAGTAGCCGTTGCCGCCATATGGCACGGCGACGCAGCCGCCCAGCAACAGACTTGCTCCCAGCGCAGCGATACCGACTAAAAGTAATTTTTTCATCATGCCCTCCGTCCATACGACTAATGCAAATTGGATTTAAGCGTAGCAGATAAGTTCAGCTTGGGAAGGGAGGCATGTATCACGCCAGAACGGCAGTGATTGGGAGTATATGAAAATTATCCAAAGTATCAGGATAAAAATTTATCAATTTATCCCATACTCCACCCAGTACATGGATGGAGTAGGGAAAATCATGTGCTACTTTTACAAACGGTAACCAAATACACGGTGGAATTGCTCATCAATTTCGGCCCGGCTTGGCGCATGGTTCTGCGGTCCTTGATGCGCAATCTTGATGCTACCGAGCAAACTTGAGAGGCGGCCGGTAGTGGCCCAGTCCATGCCGTTGCTCAGGCCATACAGCATGCCCGCGCGGAAGGCGTCGCCACAGCCGGTAGGATCCAGGATTCGTTCGGCCTTGACGCAAGGGATATCGATCTTGTCGCCGCCGGTATAGATTTCTGCGCCGAGTTCGCCGCGCGTCACGACCAAGGCTGAGACCCGCTCTGCAATTTGCGGAAGCGACAATCCGGTGCGCGACGCCAGCATTTCGGCTTCATAGTCATTCATCGCGATATAGGTGGCAAGCTCGATGAAATGTTTCAATTCGTCGCCGTTAAACATAGGCATCCCTTGGCCCGGATCGAAAATCAGCGGGATGCCTTGCGCCACACAGTCTTCCGAGTGCTGCAGCATGCCGTCGCGGCCATCCGGCGCGACAATCGCCAGTTTGACCGGACCGGCTTCAGCCACTTTGTTTTCGTGGGAATAGGTCATCGCGCCCGGGTGGAAGGCGTTGATCTGGTTGTTGTCGGCGTCGGTGGTGATGAAACATTGCGCGGTGTAGATCGAATCGATGGTTCGTATCGATTTGCGGGAAATGCCTTGCTGGTCCAACCGCTGCAGATAGTCGCCGCCATCATGACCGATGGTCGCCATGATTTGCGGCTCGCCACCCAGCAGTTTCAGGTTGTAGGCGATATTGCCGGCGCAACCGCCAAATTCGCGACGCATGGTCGGCACCAGGAAGGAAACGCTGATCTTGTGCAACTGATCCGCCAGCAGCGCATCCGAGAATTTCCCCGGATATTGCATGATGACGTCGAAGGCCAATGAACCGCAGATAAGAGAGGTCATAGTAAATAAGGAGAAAACTTGCTGGTTGGCGCGTTAGCCTGCGCAATAAATAATCAGGGGTAGTACAGATAGACTCGATAACCCGAGGCCTTCAATTGCAATAACTCAAACGTGACTTTAACCGTTTGTTCCTGGTCGCTGGCAAAACCCAGCGCTGGATTGGTCGCCGCACTCAGGTAATCGTGCGGCGTAAACACGCGGCGTACGATAGGTTTGTCATTGCCGTCGTTCAAGGTCAGCTCGATGTTGGGCCATGCCTGCACGGTATCGCTGTGGTTGCGCAATAGCAGGTTCAGCGAGAACAGGTTGCGGGCGGGATCGAGCGCCTGCAATTCATTGGCTTCGAACGAGATACTGTCGATCCTCATCGGCAAGCCGACGCTGCAGCCGATTTTTGCACAGGCGCTGGTCAGCAGTGGTTTCACTTGCGGCATGCGGGCCGCCAACTGGTCGCGGAAAAAATAAACCGACTGACCGATCAGGCCGATCAGCAATAGGCCACCAGCAATCCACATGGCCAAGCGCAGCGTACCGCCGATACGTTTCTGACGCCTGGCGCTGAGAACAAAATCAGGTTCGTCGGCTAATTTATCTTCTGTCTCAGCGGCTTTCTCACGATTCTTTTTCTTGCCGCGGCCTTCAGTGTCGTCACTTGTATCCGATGCTGACGAGGCATTCTTTTCTCCGCGCCATGGTTTGCGCTGTAATTCATCGATAATTCGATCGAGTTCATCGTCATCACGATTGGCGGCGTTGGCAGCGTCTTTTGCATTGGTTTTGGCCGCTAGCGTGTAATCGTCCTGTCCTGCGACATGCATCAAGGTCATGCGGGCCATCTGGTTGTCCGGCTCGTCATCGTCGTCTACATGGCGATGCCAGACATTCGGCGCAGGCAGCTTGTCGCCGTTGTCGTCTGTTTCGACAGCGGATGGCTTGATCAGTCCGAACGGCGTGTGATGGACATCGGCCGGCGCAGACTGGCTGGTTTCTTCGGCGATGCGTAGATCTTCTTCAAGGCCGTCGATAGCGGCTTCTACCCGATCTGCGGTCTTGTTCGGGCTCACCTCCAGGCTAGCAGATTTTGCTTCAGGCGCTGGATTGGTATGTGTCGCCGGCAGCGGGTGGCCGGTTGCGACTCCGATTGCAGTATTGATTCCCTGGGCCGGTTCCGGCTTTGCTTCAGGCGCAGGAACATGCTCATGAATCGGATCATCAACGGGGGCTGCCGATCGGCCGGTAATCTCTGGCGACGATGGCGCGGTCACATGATCTGCAATTGCCTCAGCTACGGGCGATGCAACGGCGGGTTGTTCCGGCGCAGGGGATGCGGCGGGCGCTACAGGTGCCGCCAACTCTGGCCGCACCAGGTGCTCGATACCGTTGAATACTTCGCGGCAGCTGCCGCAGCGGACCAGACCGCCGCGCAGCTTCAGCTGGTCATTGGCGACCCGGAAGGTGGTTTGACAGTGCGGACATTGCGTCGCGAGCGCCATGGCGTGCGGCTTACTTGCGAGTGCCGGACAGCGCGACCCAGCCGTCTTGCTCGGCCCACACCGTCAATGGCAGCCATTGCGCATAGGCTGCGATGACGTCGTTGGCTTGTTCCGCCAGCACACCCGATAACGTCAGGCTGCCGCCGGCTGCGATACGACTGCACAGCATTGGCGCCATGAGCTTGAGCGGGCCGGACAGAATGTTGGCGACGACGATATCGAATACCTGCAGCGAGGTGTGGCTGCTGAAATCTTCCGGCAGATAGTAAGCGACTTCGCAATGATTGCGTTCGCTGTTGTAGCGAGCCGCATCGATTGCATGCGGGTCGATATCGACCCCGACGACAGTCGTTGCATTGTCGAGTTTCTTGGCGACCATTGCCAGGATGCCTGAACCGCAGCCGTAATCGAGCAACGACGCAGGTTTTTGCAGCGGTACGTTAACTTCCAGCCATTCCATGCAGAGGCGGGTAGTCGGATGGCTGCCGGTACCGAAAGCGAGGCCGGGATCGAGTTCCAGGATCAGGCCGTTGGCGTCCGGTGCATCGTGCCAGCTTGGCACCACCCAAATGTTCTTGCCGATATGAATCGGGTCGAATTGCGATTGCGTCAGGCGCACCCAGTCTTGCGCCGCTACCGGGCGTAAAGAATAGGGCGGCACTGCGATGCCGCAAGCTGCAGCAGCATTGCTGACGATGGCTGCATGGTCGGCATCGACCTCGGCCAGCGCCACTACCCGGCTACGTTGCCAGGCAGCTTCCTTCGGCTCCATGCCAGGCTCGCCAAACAGCGGTTGTTCGTCCGGCGTGCCCAGGTCGGCATCTTCGACCGAGACCGACAAGGCGCCGGCTTCCATCAACGCATCGGACAAAGTCTCGGCATCGCTCAGTGCTACTTCAATAACAATTTCGGTCCAGCTCATCAGATGCCTTACTATGTGTGTGATGGATTTTTCACCGCACGGACTGTTTGCGGTGAAAAATCCTTATTTCTTTACAGCCTTGTCCGCTTCCTTGGCCACTACTGGTCGTTCAGCCAGTTTGTGCTCCAGGTAATGGATGTTGGTGCCGCCTTCGATGAAGCGGGCGTCGATCATTAGCTCACGGTGCAACTGGATGTTGGTCTGGATGCCTTCGACGACCATTTCCGACAGCGCAATCTGCATCCGCTTGATCGCTTGCTCGCGGGTGGAGCCGTAAGAAATTACCTTGCCCACCATCGAATCGTAATGCGGCGGCACGAAATAACCGGCGTAAGCGTGCGAATCGACGCGGATGCCAGGGCCGCCCGGAGCATGCCACGACAAGATTTTACCTGGCGATGGCGTAAACTTGAACGGGTCTTCGGCGTTGATACGGCATTCGATAGCATGACCGGAGAGCTGGATGTCGCGTTGGCGGAAGCGCAGTTTTTCACCGGCCGCAATGCGAATCTGTTCCTGCACGATGTCGATGCCAGTGATCATTTCGGTGATCGGATGCTCAACCTGGACCCGGGTATTCATTTCGATGAAATAGAACTCGCCGTTTTCGTACAGGAATTCAAAGGTGCCAGCGCCGCGATAGTCCATCTTGCGGCAAGCTTCGGCGCAACGGTCGCCGATTTTTTCAATGATCTTGCGCGGAATGCCGGGCGCCGGCGCTTCCTCGATCACTTTCTGGTGGCGGCGCTGCATTGAGCAATCGCGCTCGCCCAGCCAGACTGCGTTCTTGAATTGGTCGGCGAGGATCTGGATTTCCACGTGGCGCGGATTTTCCAGGTACTTCTCCATATACACTTCCGGATTGCCGAAAGCGGCGCCGGCTTCAGTCTTGGTCATGGTCACCGCATTGGCCAGGGCCGCTTCAGTATGCACCACTCGCATGCCGCGTCCGCCGCCGCCGCCAGCTGCCTTGATGATGACCGGATAGCCGATCTTGCGGGCAATCTTGACGATTTCCTTCGGATCGTCCGGCAACGCGCCTTCCGAGCCCGGAACGCAGGGTACGCCGGCGCGGATCATGGCTTGCTTGGCAGATACTTTGTCGCCCATCAAGCGGATGTTCGCGGGACGCGGTCCGATGAAAACGAAGCCGGACTGCTCAACGCGCTCTGCGAAATCGGCATTTTCCGAGAGGAAACCATAGCCAGGGTGAATCGCTTCGGCATCGGTCACTTCTGCGGCGCTGATAATGGCCGGCATGTTGAGATAGCTCAGACTGGACGGCGCAGGGCCGATACAGACAGATTCATCCGCCAGTTTTACATACTTGGCGTCACGATCCGCTTCGGAATGGACCATCACGGTTTTGATGCCCATTTCACGGCAGGCGCGTTGGATGCGCAAGGCGATTTCGCCGCGATTGGCGATAAGGATTTTTTCAAACATAGGTGGTATGTGTCGCTAAGGGTCAAGCGTTATCAAACTTTGGATTGCCAATATCGGATTAGGCGTGCCGCATCGATGAAAATTGCGGACAACTGCAATAAGCCTGTATTGACAACCAGAACGGCGAAACCCCGGTAAAGCGGATGCCGCCGTGCAGATTACGTGGTGCTTACTATGGACGACTCAGTGCTGCCGAGTTAGCCAATGATGAACAATGGCTGGCCGAATTCGACCGGCTGGCCGTTTTCAACCAGGATCTTCTTCACTACGCCGGATGCATCAGCTTCGATCTCGTTCAGCAATTTCATCGCTTCGATGATGCACAAGGTGCCGCCTTCCTTGATTTCCGAACCGACTTCGACGAATGCCGGCGAGCCGGGAGCCGAAGAGCGGTAGAAAGTGCCGACCATTGGTGACTTGACGATATGGCCTTCCGGTACTGCAGCCACTGCCTCTACCGGCGCTGCTGCTGCGACTGGCGCGGCGACCTGATACTGGGCAGGGTGTTGTTGCTGTGCTTGTGGTTGCATCATGACAACCTGGTTTTGCTGGGATGCAGACGACTTGACGATACGGACCTTGCTTTCGCCTTCCGTGACTTCAAGCTCTTCGATGTCTGATTCCGCGACCAAGTCGATCAGCGTTTTGAGTTTTCTCAAATCCATGTGCAATCCTTCAGAATATATAAATAATGAAAATTTAAAGCTATTTTCGTTTTTTTAACATGCAGATCAACGCAGTTGCAATGTATTGCAAAGGCATCGATTACTACAGAGCTTTAATAGAGATCAACTAGAGTTTCTTAATGGCAAAATCAACAGCAGCGCGATAGCCATCCACGCCCAACCCGCAAATAACGCCGACAGCGACTTCAGATAAATAAGAATGATGCCGAAACGCTTCTCGCTGGTGGATATTCGAGATGTGGATTTCGACAAAACGGATTGCAACTCCCGTCAGCGCATCCCGCAAGGCGACGCTGGTATGCGTAAGCCCACCGGGATTGATCACAATAGCGTCGATGCCTTCTGTCTTGGCCGCATGGATGCGGTCTATCAGTGCACCTTCGTGATTGCTTTGGAAGTGCACAAGCCGGGCGCCAGCGGCAGTAGCCTGGACCCGAGCTGCTTGTTCGACATCGCTCAGCGAGGTCGAACCGTAGACTTCCGGCTCTCTTGTACCCAGCAAATTCAGGTTGGGTCCGTTGAGTAGAAGTATATTTTTTGCCATGGAGATGATGCTCCGTTTGACGACGATGGCGCATTTTGCCGTCAAATGACGTTGACTGGCAAGAGAAAATTTGTTTCTGTGAAATTTCAGCGCGGCATTGTTAAATGTTTTTTGAGCAGGGTTTGCGCTTACAGTAATGCTAGGTCTTTCCGCAATTCGTCGAATTTAATGCTGCCAAGATACATCTTTTTGACCTCGCCGTCGCGCCCGATCAAGACCGTGAAGGGCAGGCCGCCAGCTTGGTTGCCGAACTGCCGCAGCAATGCGGTAGCGCCACTGCCAGCGACATATAAGGGATAGGAGATTTTGTATTTTTCGGCAAATTTTCCGATGTTATCTACAGAATCGATGCCGATCCCTATGATTTGAATGTTCTTTGCAGCAATTTCTGTTTGGAATGCATTCAATTCCGGCATCTCTTCCACGCATGGTGCACACCAGGTCGCCCAGAAGTTGACGATCAAGGGTTTGCCCTTCCACTGCGACAGGGAGCTAGCCTTGCCGCTGGCATCCGGCATTTCCTGCGCAAACAAACCCGCTACTGCGACGCTCTCTGGAGAGGTTGGGGTATGTCGTTGTGCGCCGAAATACACGCCGATCACGCAAAATAGGATCGCAATCGGTACAAATATTAGAATATTTCTTTTCATTAATCTTCTTCTTTGTTGATCAGCGCAAGTACAGTATTCAGATCTGCCCGTTCCATTCGCTTCCCTGAGGCGGCCCTGATATTACCGCGCAAATCATCAGTTTCATATAGGGTGAGATGCAATCCCTCTCTCTTATACATAAAACTCACAGTTTCTACCGGGTCGTTATTCCCGCCGCTTTTAAGTGAAGGACTGGATGATAGCTCGAATTGTACATTCTTGTTAAAAAGAAATATTTCTACGTCTTTCGGGCTATCTACAAACAAATGCAGGTAAATATCTGAATGTTCGCCTGCGGTGCCATTCAGGACTGCGCCGGTCAGGTAAGGTCTGAACTGCGCCAGTTCGCCCATGATTTCTACCGCCAGTTGGCGCAAATGCAAAAGCCGGGCCGGTTGTGTATCAGCAAAGAATAATTCGTTATATATACGTACTTCGTCTTCGATCTGGGCGTTATCCGGCATGAAACTGCCACTCCGTGCGCGCGTGCTGCCGACGCACAGTTCCAGCGCTTTGCGTTTTGCGGTACCGTAATCGGCGCCGTCTTCGGCAATCATGCGTGCTGCTGCTGCCGCAATTTCTGCGCGCAGTTGTTCTAATTCGGGGGATAGATTGGAGGCCATGACCGGCATGATATCTCAATGTGCAAATCGCGATTTACATATAGGCGTCTTGGCGTGCAGTGCGTGATTGATACTGGTATTTCAATCATGCATGAAATTCCAGCGTGGTACTTTTTGAACGCACGGCTAACGGCGGTAGCGGCCGCTCAGGTAAAATCACGGTATTCCCTCTTTTCAGAATAGTGAAACTCAAGAATGCACATTCATATCCTTGGTATCTGCGGCACCTTTATGGGCGGTTTGGCGGTACTGGCTAAACAGGCTGGACATAAAGTCACCGGCTGCGATGCCAATGTATACCCGCCGATGAGCACTCAGCTTGAGGCGCAGGGAATCGACCTGATCCAGGGCTTTGGCGTTGAACAGATCAGCTTGCAGCCGGATTTGTATGTGATCGGCAATGTCGTGGTGCGCGGCAATCCGCTGATGGAAGAGATCCTGAACCGCGGCTTGCCGTATATTTCCGGACCGCAATGGATTGGCGAGCACATCTTGCGTGATAAATGGGTGCTGGCAGTTGCTGGTACGCACGGCAAGACCACGACTTCGGCGATGTTGGCCTGGATTTTGGAAGACGCCGGCTACGATCCGGGTTTCCTGATCGGCGGCGTACCGATGAATTTTGGCATTTCTGCAAGGTTGTCGGGAAAAGCCGGCGCACCTGCATCCCCATTCTTTGTGATCGAAGCTGACGAATACGACACGGCATTTTTCGACAAGCGCAGCAAATTTGTCCATTACCACGCCAAGACTGCGATCCTGAACAATCTGGAATACGATCACGCCGACATTTTTCCCAATCTGGCGGCGATAGAAACCCAGTTTCATCATCTGGTACGCACGGTTCCCGGTGTTGGCCGCTTGTTGGTGAATGCCCGCGAACCGGCATTGCAGCGCGTGCTGGAGCGTGGCTGCTGGAGTGAAAAAGAGCTGTTCGGCGGCGATCAGCAAGGCTGGGCGCTGACTACGCAAGATAACGGCCACTTTGATGTGTTCTTTAATGGCGCGTTGCAAGGCAGCGTGCAATGGGAGCTGAGCGGCGAACATAACCGTATGAATGCGCTGGCGGCGATCGCCGCTGCGCGCCATGTCGGCGTGCCGCCGGCGCAGGCGATTACCGCCTTGTCGCGCTTTGAAAACGTCAAGCGACGCATGGAGTTGCGCGGGGTAGTACGCGAGATTGCTGTGTATGACGATTTTGCCCACCATCCGACCGCGATCGCCACCACCGTTGCCGGTTTACGCAAGAAGGTCGGCCAGGCACGTATCTTGGCCGTGCTTGAGCCGCGCTCTAATACGATGAAATTGGGCGCCATGAAAGATGCGTTGCCGGCCAGCCTGAGCGAGGCCGACCTGGTGTTTGGTTATGGCGCCAAGGGCAGCGGCAAGGAGGCGCTTGACTGGAATCTGGCCGAAGCGTTACAGCCGCTCGGCAGCAAAGCGAGTGCTTACAGCGACCTGGAGCAACTGGTGGCGGCGATTGTCAAAGCAGCGCAACCTGGCGACCAGGTGCTGGTGATGAGCAACGGCGGTTTCGGCGGCGTCCATCAAAAACTCTTGACGGCATTGTCGGCAGCTTCATGATTCTGTATCTGCACGGCTTTCGTTCTTCACCAAAATCGTTCAAGGCGCGCTTGCTGGCCGAGCGCATGCAGCAGCTGGGCCGGGCCGGTGATTATCTTAGCCCGCAACTGCCGGCATCTCCTGCGGCGGCGATAGCCTTGGCGGAAGGTTTAATCAAAGACTGTGATCCGGCCAATCTGACCCTAATCGGTTCTTCGCTGGGCGGCTACTACGCCACTTGGTTGGCAGAACAGACCGGTTGCCGAGCTGTGCTGCTCAATCCTGCAGTCAAGCCACCGCGCGATCTCGAGAAGTATGTTGGCGTCAGCACGCAATATCATTCAGGCGAGCCATTTGAATTCAAGCGCGAGTACATGGCGGAATTGCAAGCCCTGCAAATTGACGTCATCTCCAAGCCGCAACGCTATTTTCTGATTGCCGCCACCGGTGACGAAGTGCTGGACTGGCGGGAAATGGTTGGCCATTACCCTCAAGCCCGGCAGCAAGTCATCCAGGGCAGCGACCATGGCATCAGCGAATTCGCCGACTATGCGGATCAAGTCCTGGCTTTTTGCGGTGTAGCGACCTCGGGACCGGCAACGTGACGGCGCGCTCCCGCACCATCGCCAAATGGCATGACCACGCCAATGGCGTCGATCCGTCCGTCAACATGCGTGATTGGCTGACCGATCGCGTCTCGCTGACCTACAAGCTAATGGCGCACTGCCAGCAGTTCCGGATCCAGCGCCTTCACCAGCAGCGGGCGCTGCCGTTGGCCGATGAATGGCGAGCGATTGGCTTACCGCGCCGGATACAGGTGCAGGAACGCGATGTCTTGCTACGTTGCGACGAACATCCTATGGTGCTGGGGCATACGGTGCTGGCGCTGGATGCCACAACTACCGAGTGGCCGTTCTTCGGTAGCCTGGGTGAGCGCTCACTTGGCTCTACCTTGTTTGGCGATCCGCTGGTAGAGCGCGGGCAGCTGCAATACGCCCGCCTGTACGGCAATCATCCGCTGGTGCGGCGCATGCGCATGGCTGGCGGCGTCGACAGTTTTCCTTATCCGCTATGGGCGCGGCGCTCGGCTTTCCGGCGTAAAACCGGCGTCATGCTGGTAACGGAAGTATTCTTTCCTGATATCGAACAGTTACAACGGGCGCGGCCAGACTTCAAGGTGCTGTCCACCGGCTTTTCTTTGGCCTCCGACCTGTCCCGGCATATCCATCCGGCCCATCAATTACTTTCCTTTGGCGCTGCCAGATAATTAAGCACTCTAATTAAGCACTCGGTACCGGCAGCGGTATCATCAGAAATCCACACGTAAAGCATGCAATGAATCTATTTTTTGAAGAGTCCGGCGACTTTAAAGCAGGTGTCGTACTGTCGCAGCAAGGCGAGGCCTATCAGGTCGAACTGCCAACGGGCAAACGCAGCAAGGTGAAAGCCAAGGATGTGCTGCTGCAATTCACGTCGCCGACGCCACAGGAATTGCTGGATGAAGCCAAGCAGATCGCACAGGGCATTGAGCTTGATTTCCTGTGGGAAGTCGCAGGCCAGGAAGAATTCGGCTTTGCAGAGCTGGGCGCCGAGTATTTCGGCCATGCGCCATTGCCGGCGGAAGCCGCTGGCTTGCTGCTGAGCCTGCACACCGCGCCTATTTATTTTTATAAAAAGGGCAAGGGCCGCTACAAGGCGGCGCCGGAGGCGTCGCTGAAAGCAGCGCAGGCCGGTATCGAAAAGAAAAAGCTGCAAGCCCAGGTTCAAGCCGGCTACGTCGAGCAGCTCAAGGCCGGTGAATTGCCGGACGTGATGAAGCCGCTGGCCCTGCAATTGTTGTTCAAACCGGACAAGAACAGTATCGAATACAAGGCGCTGGAAGCAGCTTGCAACGAATTGCAGACCTCGCCGCAGCGCTTGATGCTGTCGGTCGGCGGCATCGCTTCGCCGAAGCAGCTGCATCTGTCCAAATTCTTGCTGGAATTCTTCCCCAAGGGTGCGGGCTTTCCGAAGATCGAGATTCCAAGCGTGGCAACGTTGCCGCTGGCGCCGGTACAGGCATTCTCTATCGATGACGTCACCACTACCGAAATCGACGATGCCTTGTCGGTGCAAACGCTGGCCGACGGCACCGTCCGGGTCGGCATCCATATCGCTGCGCCGGGGCTGGGCATCAAGCGCGGCGACGCGCTGGACACGATTGCCCGGGCGCGCATGTCTACCGTCTACATGCCGGGCGACAAAATCACCATGTTGCCGGATGAGCTGGTGGATGCGTTTACCTTGGCAGAAGGCAAGAACTGCCCGGCGTTGTCGCTCTACGCCATCTTGAATCCGGAAGACTGGAGCGTGATCAGCACGGAAACCAAGGCCGAGCTGGTGCCGATTTCCGCCAACCTGCGCCACAACACGCTGGATGAGCTGGTGACCGAAGAAAATCTCGCCAACGACGCCGGCGATTATCCGCACAAGGCCGATATCGCCTTGTTGTGGAAATGGATACAGGTATTGGAGCAAGGCCGCATGGCCAAGCGCGAAGGCTTCGGCTTGCGACCTGAGCAAAACAATCGCGTCGATTTCAATTTCTATGTCGAAGAGGATGTTGTGACCATCGCGCGCCGCAAGCGTGGCGCGCCGCTCGACAAGATCGTCGCGGAGCTGATGATCTTCGCTAACAGCACCTGGGGCAAGCTGATGTCCGATCACGGCGTGCCGGGCATTTATCGCGCGCAGGGTGGTGGCAGCGGTGGCTGGGCCGCCAAGATGCAGGTGCGCATGGTCACGCACGCTGCTCCCCATCAGGGCTTGGGCGTTGATCAATATGCATGGAGTACTTCCCCTTTGCGCCGCTATACCGACCTGGTTAACCAGTGGCAGATCCTGGCGTGCGTCGAAGGCGGCGTTGCTGCGCCGCTGGTTGCGCCGTTCAAACCGCGCGATGCTGATTTGTTTGCGATCGTGTCCGGCTTTGACGCGGCGTATTCGGGCTACGGCGATTTCCAATCCAACATGGAGCGTTACTGGTGCCTGCGCTGGCTGGGCCAGGAACAGGTGCGTCAGGTCGAAGCCGCAGTGCTCAAGGATGAAATCTTGCGGCTGGCCGAGATTCCACTGATCATCAAATTGCCGGGCTTGCAACAACTAGCGCGCGGCACCCAAGTCAAGCTGGATATCATCCGTTGGGACGAGATTGACCTGACAGTCGAGGCGCGCTTGCTGGAGGTGTCAGCGCCACCGCCGGTCGTCGATGGCCAACAGTTCGAAGAGCAAGAGGACGATGCCGACATCGCGGAAGAGCTGGACGCCGCCATGGACATGCCGCACGAAACCGTCGAGATTGCGGCGGATGGCGAGGCAGTCTTAGCGGCGACGGATGAGACGGTTGGCGTGGCGGCTGATGACGAGAGTACAACTCAGGAGAGCAAACCAGTGGCGGAGTGATGGAATCAGGCAGTCGGGACCTGCAGTAAATTTCCTGTGGGCATCTCTCTGTCGTAGAATGCTTCCCTTGTAGAATTCTTGGTTTGTTGGATTCTTCTCTTAAATTCTCTCTTTCTTAACAGCGACCTTTGGCACACGCGTGAAATCCTTTTTTCAAAATCGAATCCTGGTCGGCGCCATCGTGGCATCGGTAGTGGCGCATGCGGCGCTGTTGGCGGTGCGTTTCGCCGCACCTGAAGCCTTCAAGCTGAAGCCCACCGATCCGGCGCTGGAAGTGATCCTGGTCAACGCCAAGCACAACACCAAGCCAGTCAAGCCGGAGGCGCTGGCGCAAGCGAATCTGGATGGCGGCGGCAATGCCGACGCCGGCCGCGCCAAATCGCCGTTGCCGGACATGCGCAAATCGGAAGACGGCGACAACGTCCAGTCCACCAAGCGCCGTATCGAGCAACTGGAACAACAGCAACAACAGATGCTGGCGCAGATGAACAAGCAAACGCCGTTGAAAATGCCAGCCATGGATGTGCAGGACAAGGCCAGCGACAATACACCGCAGCCTAACGGCAGGGACCTGGTCGAGAGCGCCAAGGCCATTGCGCGCAAGGAAGCAGAGATCGCGAAGAATATCGACGATTACAACAAACGGCCGAAGAAAACCCAGATTACTCCGAGCACGCGTGCAGTTGGTTACGCAGCGTATTACAAGGCATTCCAGGATCGCGTCGAAAAACTGGGGACGCTGAATTTTCCGAAAAAGAATGGCAAGAACCTGTACGGAAAGCTGGTGGTCTATATTCCGATTTATCAAGATGGTTCGCTCTACACCAAAGAGGGCGGCGCCCGCATCGAGCGCGGTTCGGGCAACCGTGATCTCGACGCTGCGACCTTGAAAATTATCGAGCGGTCGGCGCCATTCGGCCGCTTCCCGGAAAACATGCGCAGCAGCGGCAAAGACGATGTGTGGGAAGTGATCTCCACCTTCGAATTTACCCGCGAGGGGCAGTTGGAAGCGCAGCTGATGGGAGGAGTTAACCAATGACGAGCGCCGCCGGGTTTGCAGCTTATGTCGTGATCGGCAATCCGATCGCACATAGCAAGTCACCCGCGATCCATGCCCGCTTTGCTGCGGATACGGCGCAAGACATGCGCTATACCCATCTGCTGGCGCCGCTCGACGGTTTCGCTGCAACGGTACGGGAGTTCATTGCCCAAGGCGGTCGCGGTGCCAACGTCACCGTGCCGTTCAAGCTGGAGGCATACGCGCTGGCCGATGAGCTTACTACCCGCGCCAAAGCTGCCGGCGCGGTGAATACCCTGAAATTTGAAAATGGCCGGATCCTGGGCGACAACACTGATGGCATCGGGCTGGTGAGCGATATCGTGCGTAACGCCGGCTTCGACCTGACGCATAAAAAAATCCTGCTGCTGGGTGCCGGCGGCGCCGCGCGCGGGGTTATCCTGCCGCTGCTGGAAGGCAAGCCGGCGCAGTTGGTGATTGCGAACCGGACGGTGGCTAAGGCAGAGGAACTGGTGCAGCAATTCCAGTCTTATGGTGATCGTCCAGGCATTCTCAGCGCTTGCGGTTTTACCGACGCGTGGCAGCAGTTCGATCTGGTGATCAATGCTACTTCGGCCAGTCTGCAAGCGGAATTGCCGCCGCTTGCCGCCAGCCTGTTCGGCCCGGCGACGTTGGCTTATGACATGATGTATGGCAGCCAGCCAACTGTATTCATGCAGTTCGCTGCGGCGCACGGCGCGCAGGTGCGCGATGGGCTGGGCATGCTGGTGGAGCAGGCGGCAGAAGCGTTTTTTGTCTGGCGCGGCGTGCGGCCCTCCACCGATGCCGTATTTGCGGCCTTGCGTACCCAGCTCTAAGCATGGCTGCCTGGTTTAATTGTTTGCAGAGAATCGGAATGAAAGTCGCGGAATGAAAGTCGGCAAGTTATTTTTACGTTTATGTTTGCTGCTGATCGCTGCAGTCCTGCTGCTGCAAGTCTATTTCTTCGTGCAGATCTGGTGGTGGGTTGACCACAATCCGAGTTCCACCAGCTTCATGCGTCATCGTCTGGCCGAGATGCAGGAAACCGTGCCGGACGCGCAGCTGCAATTCAAATGGCTGCCATATACACGTATTTCGACCAATCTGAAGCGCGCCATCATTGCTTCCGAAGACGCCAATTTCTCTGAACATGATGGCGTCGACTGGGACGCCCTGCAACAGGCATACGAAAAAAACGAGAAGAAGGGAAAAGTGGTGCGCGGCGGTTCCACCATTACCCAGCAACTGGCTAAGAATCTGTTCTTGTCCGGCGAGCGCAGCTATTTGCGCAAAGGGCAGGAGCTGGTCATCACTTACATGTTGGAGTTCCTGATGGACAAGGAACGCATCTTTGAAATCTACCTGAATGTGGTGGAATGGGGTAATGGCGTGTTCGGCGCCGAGGCTGCATCCCAGCACTACTATAAAACCTCAGCCGCCAACCTTGGCGCCAGTCAGGCTGCGCGCCTTGCCGTGATGCTGCCGCGGCCGCGTTTCTACGACAAAAACCGCGGATCGGCTTATCTGTCGCAACGTACCGGACTGATTTTGCGGCGCATGGGATCGGCTGAATTGCCTTAGGGCCTGTTAACACTTAATTTGGGAGATGCGTTCAAATGATAACGTGCGCTGGCCGCGTCGCATGCCGTTGTTACGGCTTCTTGCCGTGGCCCGCCACGTCGCGTCACCACGCCTAGACACGCAACGCCTGCCGCACGTTCGCACTCCAAAATTAAGTGTTAACAGCCCTAATATGCGGATTTGATATAGGTTGTTTAAATTGCAGCAGGATTTCATTGTCGAACTGTGTAGCAATATCAAAACAACCTCTCTGCAAAATCAGTTTTTGAGGTAAGCATGATTAATGTATTCGTATTGCAAAACGGCCGGCTTAACCAGGTCAACATCGAGAGTCACAGCGATCTTGAAAAGGTCCAGCCGGTGTGGGTCGACCTGACTGAGCCGAACGACCAGGAGCGGGCCTGGGTCAAGAGTATCTACGGCGTTACGCTGCCTGGTGAAGACGAAGTCAAGGATATCGAAGCCTCGGCCCGCTACTACGAAGCGGAAAACGGCGACCTCCATTTGCGTACCGATTTTCTGTTTGAAGAAGACGACGGCCCGTCGTCGACTGTTACGGTCGCTTTTATCCTGGCACGCAATATCTTGTTTTCGGTGCATGGCGAAGACTTGCCGGTATTCCGGCTGGTGCGTATGCGGGCACGCTCGCGGCCGGGCTCTATCGGCGATTACAAGGACGTGCTGCTCGATCTGTATCAGACCGACGCCGAATACTCCGCCGACGCCCTGGAGGGCGTCTACAAGAAGCTGGATGAGGTTAGTGCGCGCGTCCTGCAAAAGAAGCTTACCGACCAGGCCGCTGCCGAAGCGTTGAGTGCGATGGCGCACGAGGAAGACTTGAACGGCCGGATCAGGCGCAACATGATGGATACCCGGCGCGCGGTAAGTTTTTTGATGCGCGGCCGTTTATTGAGCGTGGATCAGTTTGAAGATGCGCGGCAGATTTTGCGCGACATTGAATCGCTGGATGGCCACACCGCTTTCCTGTTCGACAAGATCAACTTCCTGATGGATGCGACAGTCGGTTTTATCAACATCAATCAAAACAAGATCATCAAGATCTTCTCGGTCGCTTCAGTGGCGTTCTTGCCGCCGACGCTGATCGCCAGTATCTACGGCATGAATTTCCGTTTCATGCCGGAATTCGACTGGTCGCTGGGCTATCCGTTCGCGCTGGTATTGATGGTGTGTTCTGCAATCACGCCATTCTGGTACTTCCGCCGGCGCGGCTGGCTGAATTGACGCGCAAGGGCAGCGCTCGCTGCCCTTGATTTCACTGCTTAGGCAAGTTGCGCAAATGCGCCGCGCGCCGCCGCGATGGTGGCGTCAATCACCGCATCGTCATGTTGGGCCGAAACGAAACCGGCTTCAAATGCGGACGGCGCCAGGTACACGCCAGCGTCCAGCATGGCGTGGAAGAACTTGTTGAATAAGTCCTTGTTGGATGCCATCATCGCCGCGTAAGTGCCGGGTACCTCTGCCGCAAAATATAAACCGAACATGCCACCGATAGCATCGCCGCTGAATGTGATGCCGGCATCTTTGGCTGCGCTGCTCAAGCCTTGGACCAGCTTGCTGGTTTGCGCCGAAAGCTTCGTGTAAAAATCCGGCTCTTGAATCAGTTTGAGGGTGCTCATGCCTGCGGCTACCGCTACCGGATTACCCGATAAGGTACCCGCCTGGTACACCGAGCCTAGTGGCGCCATGTGCTTCATCAGGTCAGCGCGGCCGCCGAATGCCGCTACCGGCAAGCCGCCGCCGATGACTTTGCCCAGCGCGGTGATATCCGGTTTGATGTTGTACAACGCTTGTGCTCCACCCAGCGCCACGCGGAAGCCGCACATGACTTCATCGAAAATCAATACGGTGCCGTACTGCGTACACAGGCGGCGCATGGTTTGCAAGAACTCCGGCGTTGCCCGGACCAGGTTCATATTGCCGGCCACCGGCTCAACGATGACGCAGGCGATCTGGTCGCCCATGTCCTTGAAAGCCTGCTCCAATTGCTCGCAATTGTTGTAATCGAGGACTAGCGTGTGTTTGACGAAATCTTCCGGTACGCCGGCCGAAGTCGGATTGCCAAAGGTCAGCAAGCCGCTGCCAGCCTTGACCAGCAGCGAATCGGCGTGGCCGTGGTAGCAGCCTTCGAATTTGAGAATCTTGTCGCGTCCGGTGGCGCCGCGCGCCAGGCGCAACGCGCTCATGGTGGCTTCGGTGCCGCTGGAAACCAACCGTACCTGCTCGATCGACGGCACCAGTTTGCAGATTTCCTCGGCGATTTCGATTTCGCCCTCGGTCGGTGCGCCAAAGCTGAGACCGCGCGCAGCAGCATCCTGCACTGCTTTGATCACGGTTGGATGGGCGTGGCCGACAATCGCAGGACCCCAGGAGCCAATGTAGTCGATGTAGCGGCGGTCATCGGCATCCCAGAAATAAGGGCCTTCGGCGCGCGTGATAAAACGCGGCGTGCCGCCAACAGAACGGAAGGCGCGCACCGGGGAATTGACGCCGCCAGGGGTGGTCAGTTGGGCGCGAGCGAACAGGGTGTCGTTATTGGAAGTCATGTGCTTTGTATCGGGAAAATTGTTCACGGAAAGCATGGAAGATACGAAAATTCTCGTTGTGCGAATGCTAGCCGGGGGGGCCGTGTCTTCCCTGTTTTCTTGGTTAAATGGTTTGGTTGAATAAGTCTTCTTGAGCTATGCGTTTGTCGCAGCGCCAAAATCAGGAGTCGCCGTCACTCTCGTTTTTTGTTTCGCGCTCCAGGCCTTCTTCACGGGCCCAGAAATAACGGTCCGGTATCAGCTTTCCCATCCCCAGCCGTTGTGCTGCCGTGACCGCTGCAAGGGTGAATTCCTGCGCTTCGGACACCGCTTCAGGCACGTCCAGGCCATTGGCCAGCATTGCCGCGATTGCCGCCGACATGGTGGTGCCGGCGCCGGTGAACGAGCCGGATACACGCGGCCAGGTATCCTGCCGCACGACGCCGTTTTCACTGAACAAGGTATTGCCGACTTCCGCAGCAGGGGTCGGCGTACCGGTGACAAACAAATATTCGCAGCCGAGTTCGATGACGCGCATCGCATCGATGCTCATCATGTCTTCGGATGATGGTTCGCGCCAGGTTTCCGCCAGCCGCGCCAGTTCCACTGCCGACAGCAGCATGACGGTGGATTGGGGGATCAGTAACTCGCGGATAGCGGTCAGCAAGTCTTCGCTATCTTGTCCCTGATCCGGCATCGCCGACAAAAAAGGGTCTAGAATCAGCGGGATTTCCGGATAGTCCGAGACAATCTCGGCAATCACGGATACGCTCTCGATGCTGCCGACGGCGCCTACTTTGAAAGCGGCCACCGGCATGTCTTCGAGGAGTACCCGGGCTTGATCGGCGACCCAGTCGGCATCGATTTGTTGCGTATCTTCGATGCGGGCGGTGTCGCCGATCAGGATCGACGTGATGACAGAAAGGCCGTGACAGCCCATCGCCGAAAAAGTGGCCAGGTCTGCCTGGATACCGGCGGCGCCGACTGGGTCGGCAACGCCGAAGGTCAATATAAGAGGAGAAGTTTGGTTTTGCACGGCGGGTAGATTAAGATATCCGACTTTGCATTTTACTTGATTGAAGGGTTACTGCCGTGAGCAATAATGAAAGCAACGCAACATCGAAGCCGGAATACAAAACCTGGATGTGCCTGATTTGCGGCTGGGTCTATGATGAAGAGGCCGGTTTGCCGGAAGAAGGCATCGCCCCGGGCACATTGTGGGACGACGTGCCGATGAACTGGACTTGCCCTGAGTGCGGCGCACGCAAGGAAGATTTCGAAATGGTTGCCATTTAATCCAGTTCCGGCATTTTTTTATTGCAGGAACAATAATTTATCGCCCCAAGTTACAAAATAAATTGAACTTTATCGTCTACCCTATATAAAACATTGTCCTAAGGCATGCCTTTCTTTGTTACAGTGACGCCGTAGATTTATTTGGATTGAATGAGACGATTTCATGACAACATCACTTGGCGGCGTCAACCTGAAGGTAATGGTGATTGACGATAGCAGCACGATTCGTCGTTCTGCGGAGATTTTCCTTAGCCAGGCCGGCTATCAGGTGGTACTTGCCGAAGATGGCTTCGATGCATTGGCGAAAGTCAATGATCACAAGCCCGCGTTGATTTTTTGCGACATCCTGATGCCTCGTCTGGATGGCTATCAAACCTGTGCTCTGATTAAAAAGAGCGCTAAATTCCATGCTACGCCGGTGGTCATGCTGTCGTCCAAGGACGGCCTGTTTGATCGTGCGCGCGGCGCTATGGTCGGCTCCGACGAATATCTCACCAAACCGTTCACCAAAGACAGTCTGCTGAAGGCGGTGCGCCAGCATACCCAGGCTGCGGACGGTGCTGTCCAAAGCGTCGTAGCGGTAACGGCGTAAATGCTGGTTGATTGTAAATTTTCTGAAACTGGCGACATCTCGCTGAACTACATAATTTGACGTAACTGAAGCATTAAAGGTTGAAAATGGCCATACAAAAAATTCTTATCGTCGACGACTCGCCAACCGAGCGTTATTTCTTGACCGATATCCTGGCGAAGGCCGGTTATTCCGTGTCGACTTCCGAAAATGGTGAAGGCATCCTCGACAAGATCAAGGCTGACAAGCCGCAATTGATCCTGATGGATGTAGTGATGCCTGGCCAGAATGGCTTTCAGGTGACGCGCTCGATTACGCGCGATGACGACACCAAAGACATTCCTATCATCATCTGCAGCAGCAAGGGCCTGGAGACCGACCGTATCTGGGGCTTGCGCCAAGGCGCGCGCGATTACCTGGTGAAGCCTATCGATCCAAAGGAACTGCTGGCTAAAATCGCAGCGCTTGGTTAATCGAGTGCTGAATTTGAAATTTGAATTTCACGTTTGACTACGCTACATCGGCATCCAATCAAAATGACCCAATCAACCTCGCCTCTGACGGCGGAATTGCCGCCATCGTCGCCGTTGCAGCCAATTGACAAGGCCGGCAAAGTAGCGCTCGACGCGGATTCGCGCCGCAATCGGCTGCGCGAGTTCCAGTCGCACTTGCTGGAGCGGATGCAGGCTGCGCGCAGCGGCAGCGAAGCACAGGAAAGCCAGCTTGGTTTATTGATCGGACAGAGCCGGTGGTTGTTGAACCTGCAAGAAGCCGGCGAAATTGTCGCTGTCGAGCAGATTTCACGGGTGCCGCTCACCCACGATTGGTATCTGGGCCTGAGCAATGTGCGCGGAACGCTGATCAGCGTGATCGATTTTGCGCGTTACCAGGGACAGGCTTTGACGCAAATTGACAAGGAATGTCGGATTGTCGCGTTTGCGCCGACGTTTTCGTTCAACAGCGGCTTGCTGGTTTCGCGTGTTCTGGGTTTGCGCAATGTCGCCCAAATGACCTTGCAAGCCCCGGATTCATTGGATCAGGCAGCTCCAAAGCGCTATATCGACAGCGATTCCCAGATCTGGAGCGAGCTGAGCATGGCCCAAATCTTGCAGGACCCTCGTTTTTTACAAGTAGGTTTATGAGTTCCAGGTGCTGTTGCAATAGCGATGGCACTCGGTGGCAGCGAATTGGCACACGGCGATTTTTGCCGGCCACACGGTGATCCCGCCGTGTACATGGTGATTTCATCGAGCAATTAGGAGATTCTGTAATGGCATTCAAACTACCGTCTTTATCCAAGGCGGCCAAGGAAGAGCAGGGCGAAGCTGGCGATCGTTTCATGCAGGACGCGCTGATGCACGATCCTGAACAGACTGTCATGGAAGAACGATTTATTCCTGAGCCGCCGCCGACGCCAATCGCGGCGCCGTTCGTTGCGCCGCATGTTGCGCCGGCTTCGGCTCCCGCCCCCGCTGCATCGTCTGCCCCGGCATTTGTGCCTACTCCGCAAGAAGCGGCTCCACAAACCGCTGCCGCTTTCACCAGCACAGCTGCTGCCGAACTCGCCAGCCCGGATGCCCGCCCGTTGCCATTTATCGGCAAATTGCCGCAACAAAAGCAGATTCGCCTGTTGCTGATCGTACTCGGCGCAGGTTTGCTGTTGACCATCCTGTTCTTGTGGCTGAGCGCCAAGAGTTCGGCGATGAGCTCGACCCAGACCCAGATCGCCGGCGACGCGCTGATGCACTCGCAGCGTATCGGTAAGGCGACGCCGAATGCGATTCAGGGTAATCCTGAAGCGTTCAAGCAGTTGGCAGACAGCCGCAAGGAATTCAACCAGGATCTGGGCATCTTGCTCAAGGGTGGCGATTACAAGGGGCACGATATCGGCGCTCCTAGCGCCACCATGGATTCCAAGCTGACCGACGTCAACAAGGTTTGGTCGAATACCGACAAGGCCGCGGATACCATCCTCAAGCTGCAAAAGGAATTGACCAGCTTCGGTGTGACGCTGCAAAAACTGAATGGTATTTCTCCTAACCTGCTCGATTTGTCGGAACAGATTGCGACCCTGAAGACCCAGACCGGCGCCACGCCACGTGAAATCGCGGCATCGTCGCAGCTGGTCATGTTGACTCAGCGTCTCGGCCGTTCCGCCAATGAATTCCTGACCTCGGAAGGTGTGAACCCGGAAACGGCGTTCTTGCTGGGTAAAGATACCAATACCTTCCGCGATATCGTCAGCGGCTTCCTGAACGGCAGCGATGTATTGCGCCTGCCGGCAAGCAAGAGCGAAGAAGAACGCAGCAAACTGACTGAACTGGAAAAGAGTTTTGCCGAATACCAGGAATCCGTCGCATCGATTCTGGGCAACATGCAGAACTTCGTCTCCGCCAAACAATCCGAACAGCTGATTTTTACCGAGAACGAAAATCTGAAGCAACGCCTGAGCGCCTTGCAAGATACCTACCGTACCGCGCAGGACACGCAAAGTATCTGGTTCTGGCTGATGCTGGTGTCGGCCTTGGCAACGCTGCTGGCGGCTGCCGCCATTGCCTGGGTTCAGGTGCAGGACGGTCGTCACCGTACCCACGAAGCTGACGTACGCCGGATGGAAGCGGAAGAACAGCGTCTGCAGGCGATCAAGCAGGAAGAAGATGCAAGTAACGCCAACGACCAGAACCAAGCCGCGATTTTGCGTCTGATGAACGAACTGCAAGAAGTGGCGGATGGTGACTTGACGGTGCAGGCGACGGTGTCGGAAGACATTACCGGTGCGATCGCTGACTCGGTTAACTACACCGTGGAAGAATTGCGCGGACTGGTCGGACGGGTTACCGCAACGGCGCAGCAAGTTACCGTGGCGTCGGACCAGGCGCAAAGCATTTCGATCGAACTGTTGGCGGCGTCGCAAAGACAGTCGCGCGATATTCAGGAAACCACGCAAGCGGTTCTCGACATGGCGACCCAGATTACCGACGTTTCCAAATCGGCTAGTGAATCAGCCGAAGTGGCGCGGCAGTCGGTTAGTGCGGCGGAAGAGGGTTCCAAGGCGGTGGAAAACGCGATTTCAGGCATGAACGAAATTCGCGAACACATCCAGGAAACCTCCAAGCGCATCAAACGGCTGGGTGAATCGTCACAGGAAATTGGTGAAATCACCGAACTGATTTCCGACATTACCGAACAAACCAACGTGCTGGCGCTGAATGCGGCGATCCAGGCGGCGTCGGCGGGTGAAGCGGGCCGGGGCTTCTCGGTGGTTGCGGAAGAAGTTCAGCGCCTGGCGGAACGTTCCGGCGCGGCGACCAAGCAGATTGGTGCGCTGGTGCGTACCATTCAGACCGACACCCATGATGCGGTCGTAGCGATGGAGCGTTCGACGCAAGGGGTGGTCGAGGGTGCCAAGCTGTCAGATGCGGCCGGTGCGGCGTTGTCGGATATCCGGCGCGTTTCGAACCGACTGGCGGAACTGATTCAAAGTATTTCCTCCACTACAGAGCAGCAGGCCAATTCGGCCAACGGCGTGGCTACCAACATTCAGAACATTCTCTCCGTGACGGAAAAAACGCGGGAAGGTACGCGCCAGACGGCGTTGTCGATTCGCGAATTGTCGAAACTGGCAGAAGATTTGAAGAGTTCGGTATCGCGCTTCCGCGTGACCAATTAATGTGTAGTTCCGCACTCGCTGTCCTTTTATCGGGCCAGCGAGTGCGGTTGTCGGCCAAGGCTTGTCCGGGTTTGCGCGTTGTTGCAAGCTAGGGTGATGCGTTGGCCGATATGCATCGTGGTCTATACGCTTGACCACGTCCTGAATCCATGAGGTAGTCATGACCACCGATTTTTCCAGTTCCGCTGCGCATATGCAAGATTCTACGCGGACGCATCTTGATACCGGACCATTGTCATGGGTGATGAGCGAAATTCGCGAGGCCCTGAATCAATCCGGTGCAGCCTTGTCGAAAATTCACGACAAGCAGCACGCCAGCGACGACCATTCGACCGCCATCCGTCTTGCCAAAACATATCTGCACCAAGCGCACGGCGCGTTGCAGATGGTCGATATCGACGGCGTCATCATCATTACCGAAACTGTCGAAGATTTGCTTGAGCGCGCAGAGTCGGGCCAGGCAGAGCTGACTGAGCAGCATGTGCAAACGATCAACAACGCCTATCAGGCGTTGATCGAATATCTGGACGAAATATTGGCCGGTGGCAGTCATCAACCGGTACGTCTGTTTCCTTATTATCAAGCGCTGCTGGAAATTCGCGGCGCCGAGAGAATTCATCCGGCAGACCTGTTTTTCCCAGACCTGACAATCCGTCCGCATTTCCCTGCGGCAGAGCAGGCCGCAGCCGTCGATACCGATTTCTATCTGTCATTGCGCAAGCGCTTTGAACGGGCGCTGCTGCCTTTCCTGAAAAGCGCCGACAAGACCGTTGAGCTGGAAAACGCCGGCACCATGCAAATGGTGGTGAGTGAAGTCGAGCAGACCCAGCGTAATCAGCAGGCGCGCGCATTCTGGTGGGTCATGCACGGCTTTTCGGAAGGTGTGGCTACTGCACAGATATCCAATGAGTTATATGTCAAGCAGCTGTTCGCCCGTATCAATCTGCAACTGCGCCGCTTGAGCCAGGGATCATCCAGTATTTCGGAGCGACTGTTGCGCGATGCCCTGTTTTTTATCGCGGGGATTGAACAAACTTCCAAGCTGACGGCCCAGATCCGCACTGCATATCGCCTCAACGGCCTGGTGCCGACCGATTACAGCACGCGTCATTACGGCCAGATCAGCCTGGATGCCTTGGGTACAGCCAAAGAACGCCTGGGACAAGCCAAGAACATGTGGGACCGGCTGGCCAGCGGCGATGCCGCTCCGGCTGCAGCGTTTGAGAAAGAAATGCATGGCCTCAGCGAAGCTGGCAGTCAGCTCAACGCGCCATCCTTGTCGAAGCTGTTGCGTGAATTGAACGGCATCGCGCGCCACGCTGCACATTCGCGGCCGGGCGATGCGATCTGCATGGAAATCGCCACCAGCTTGCTGTTTATCGAGAATACGCTGAACCATATCAGCCGTTTGCCGCAAAATTTCTCTGAACGCGCCGATGCGATGACTGCACGCCTGCTGGCCGTGGTGTCAGGCGAGACCTTGGGCAAGCCTGCGCAATGGATCGACGATATCTATCGCGAAGCGCAACAGCGCCAGACGGTCAAGATGCTGGCTTCGGAAATGTTATCTAGTTTGCGCCAGGTCGAAAAGATGCTGGACGAATTCTTTAAAGACCCGGATCGCCGTGAAGTGCTGACCCAGATCGGACAAGTGCTGTACCAGATCCAGGGTGCGCTGGCGATCCAGGACCAGAGCGACGCCATCCGCGTGGTTGAGCATACCCGCAATACGCTGCAACGCTTTGCTGCCGAAGGTGCTGAAGGTGTTGAAGGTGTTGAAGGTGTTGAAGGTGTTGAGGCCGCGCCGGAACAAAAGGAGTTCGAACGGATTGCCCAAAACATCGGCGCTCTGAGCTTTTTCATCGAGACCTTGCAGCATCAGTCGGATACGCAAAACAATCATTTCACGTTCGACGAAGAGGCTGGCGTATTCCGCATTAACCTGCTGGAACGGCGTGCCCTGGTTGCAGCCCCGCAACCCGATCCGGTTGTGCTGTCGGTGGTCAGCGACCTTCCTGTATCACACGTAGCGGCGCCAGCCAGCGACAGCCTGCCAACTTTGCCTGAGCTGGCGACGGTGGAAGATGAGTTGTTGCAGCATCAGCAGCAATCGGCCGAGCTGGCGTTGTCGCTGACTGCGCAGCCGCACGATCCGGAGCTGCAGGAAAGACTGAAAGAATCCCTGGTGCAGATGCGGGTTGATGCGGCCTTGAGCGACAATCCTGAAGCGACTGACCGGGCTCAGGCGGCGATCGATATTCTCGACCATCCGGATTTCTCGGCATCGCAGCAATCGCTGGCGGATATCGTCACCACCATCGTACCCGCCGTGCCATACCATGCGGCGCAAGCCGCAGCGCCCTTGGCGGCTGTCGCCACCGTGACAGACGAGGAGGCCGACGCCGAACTGCGTGAGATTTTTTTGTCCGAAGCGGAAGAGGTTCTGACTACCGCCAGACAAGCGCTTCTGCAATTACATGATGCACCGCATAAACAAGAGCCGCTGACGGTATTGCGTCGTGCGTTCCATACGCTCAAGGGCAGTGGCCGCATGATCGGTTTGAATGCTTTCGGCGAAGCCGCCTGGGGCATTGAGCAGGTGCTGAATCTGTGGCTGTCGGAATCACGTCCGGTAAGCGCCGATTTGAGCGCCTTGCTGGATTACGCAGTGAAGCAGCTGGATGGTTGGGTCAAGGAAATCCAGTTGCACGGGCACTCGGAACAGACTCCTCATGCATTGACTGAAATTGCCGAAACCGTGCGCGAAGGCGGTGCCTTTGCAGACCCTGCCGCTGCAACGCCGGCGGTGGTCGATACGGCAGGCGCAGCGGCGGAATTCAGCGACCTGCTTGAACTGCCGGAGCAGGCAGAGGAAATTCAGCTAAGCGACGACGACCTGGCTTTGTTCGGCGTGCCGCACACGGAGCATGCAGATGCGATTGCACATGCTGATCATGTTCCGCATGCATTCAGTGCAGCAGAGTCGACGCCGGAAATTGAACCTGAATTGCAGTCGGTTGCAGAAATAACGCCAGCGACGCCGGTTGCTGTTCCCGAACCGCAAGCAGTGCCTGTCAGCGCAGAGGTCATCGCTTTTCCCGGCATGCAGGAAATCCGTCACGACGATAGCACCAAGCAAATTGGCGACCTGACCATCAGTCTCCCGCTGTACAACATTTATCTGGCCGAGACCGACCAGCTGGTGCGCCATTTGGCGCATGATTTTGCCGAATGGCGTCACGAGCCAGAGCGTCCGGTCATGACGCAGTCGGTGCACGCGGCCCATTCGCTGGCAGGTAGTTCGGCTACCGTCGGTTTCAAACCGTTGCAAGAAGTCGCGCACGCGTTGGAAATGGCCTTGCAACGCATGGCGCTGCAACCAGGCAGCTTGCACGGTCCGGATTACGACACCTTGCAGCTGAGCGTTGAACGCGTCAAATGGATGTTGCAACAGTTCACGCAAGGCGATATGCCGTATTACGAACCGGCGCTGGTGAGTAGCCTGGATAGCTTGTGGCAGCGGCAAGATTTGCGTGCGCACGAAGCGGAAGCGTTGCCGGACCTGGCGGATACCGAAGAAACATTGGAAACGCCGCAAGAAATTGTTGCGCCCGTCATTGCGCCTGCCACTGCGACTGTCATTGCACCGATCGTTGCCGAACCCGCGTCGCAACCAGTGGTAAGTCCGGTCGAGCCGCTTGCGGCAGTAGCCGAACCTGCAAGCGCCTGGAATGATGCATTACATGTGCTGCCGATTTCGATTGCCGCGCCGCCGCATCAGCCTGTAGCAGCGGCTGAAGCACCGCATTTGTTCGATGCGCCGAAAGAAGAAGATATCGATCCCGCGTTGATCGTACGCGACGAACTGGATACCGACTTGTTGCCGGTGTTCCTGGAAGAGGGTAGCGACATGCTGCCGCAAATCGGCAGCGCTTTGCGCAGCTGGCAGGAAAATCCGGTAGGGACCAATAGCGCACATCCTGTGCCGCAAGCAATCCTGCGTCATCTGCACACTATCAAGGGCAGTGCTCGCATGGCTGGCGCGATGGTGCTTGGCCAGCATATGCATGAGATGGAAAGCCACATCGAGGTGATCCTGCAATCGGGTACTTCGTCGCGCCAGACTGTCGATGAATTGTTGGCGCACTACGATCGCGGTGTGCAGATGTTTGACAACCTGCGCCATCCGCAATCTGCACAACCGGCTGCGCCAGTTGCTCCTGTTGCACCGGTTGCGGTTGAAGTGGCGACGGATGTACCTGCGCCGGTCAACTTGCCTAGCGTGATGCCATCTCTGGCGGCTGGCGTGGTGGCACCGGCGCTTGCCAGCGCTACGGCAAAAGGCAGCGGCCTGGTATCGCAGGTGCGTGTCAACGCCGAAATTCTCGACCGCCTGGTGAACCAGGCTGGTGAAGTTTCGATCACCCGCTCACGGCTTGAGTCCGGTATCGGTACCTTGCAACTGTCCCTGTCTGAGTTGACGGAAAACGTTGACCGTTTGCGCGGACAGTTGCGTGAAATTGAAATCCAGGCGGAAGCCCAAATCAGTTCGCGCATGACGCTGGCCGGTGAACGCGAATTCGATCCGCTCGAATTCGACCGCTTTACCCGCTTGCAGGAATTGACGCGGATGATGGCCGAGAGCGTCAACGACGTCGCCTCGCTGCAGAAGAACTTGACCAACACAGTCGAGGGCGCCAACGTCGACTTGCTGACGCAACGCCGCCTGACCCGCGATTTGCAACAGGATCTGATGCATGTGCGGATGGTGCAGTTTGCCAGTATCGGTGAGCGTCTGTACCGTCTGACGCGGCAGGTTGCGAAAGAACTGGATAAGCGCGTCAACCTGGATATCCGCGGCAGCCATGTGGAAATCGATCGTAGCGTGCTTGAAAAAATGATTGCGCCATTCGAGCATTTGTTGCGAAATGCGATCGTGCACGGGATTGAATCACGGGAAGCACGGCGCGCTGCCGGCAAGAACGAAACCGGTGAACTGAAAATTGAAATCCGTCAGGACGGTAATGAAATTCTGATCCAGATGTCGGATGACGGCCAGGGCTTGAACCTGCAACGGATCCGCGACAAGGCGCGTACTGTCGGCTTGCTGGAAAACGACCAGCAATTGTCTGATCTCGAAACCACCGACTTGATTTTCCGCCCCGGGTTTTCTACCGCAGCTGATGTCACAGAGCTGGCTGGACGTGGCGTCGGCATGGACGTGGTGCGTTCGGAAGCAGCATCCCTGGGTGGTCGCGTTGCGGTCACCAGCGATCCTGGCCACGGTACCCATTTCACGATTCACCTGCCGTTGACTCTTGCTGTTACGCAAGTGGTGCTGTTGACGACCGGTGGTCATACCTATGCCGTACCGTCGGCGCTGGTGGAACAGGTGCAGCAATTGAAGGCAAAGGCCTTGGCCGCCGCCTATAACGATGGCATGCTGATGTGGCAAGGGCACAAAGTGCCTTTGCAATATCTGTCGACCTTGCTGGGCGATGCGGAAATGGCGCCGGTGGCGCAGCAGTATTCGCCGATCATCATCCTGCGCAGCGGCAATGACCGCGTGGCATTGCATGTCGATGAAATCGTTGGTAACCGAGAAGTCGTGGTCAAGAATATCGGTCCGCAGTTGTCGCGGATGATCGGGATTGCCGGCGCTACGGTGCTGGGTTCGGGGGATATCGTGTTGATCCTCAATCCGGTACCGCTGATGCAACTGCAATTGCAACGTTCGGCGCATGAGCAGCGCGCACCGCGCCAGTCGCATCTGGCTACCCACGATGTAATGGGCGCCGTAGCGGAAATGAGCACCAGCGTGGAGTCGGTTTCGCCGCCGGTGGCGCAGGCGGTGCAAGGTTTGCGCAGCCAGAGCGTCGTGATGGTGGTCGACGATTCGCTGACCGTGCGCCGGGTTACACAACGTTTGCTGTCGCGTGAAGGTTATCAGGTGGTGTTGGCGAAAGACGGCGTCGATGCGCTTGAACAGTTGCAGGCGATCACCCCGGACGTCATGCTGGTGGATATCGAAATGCCACGCATGGACGGCTTCGATTTGAGCCGCAATATCCGCAACGATGAACGGACCCGCCATATTCCGATCATCATGATTACCTCGCGCACGGCTTCCAAGCATCGTACCTATGCGATGGAATTGGGCGTCAACGAGTATCTGGGTAAGCCGTATCAGGAAGATGAATTGATCAGCACGATCAAGTCGTTCATCAATAAAGAAGCAAGCACCCTGCAATAAAATTGTGTGGGCGGATAGGAAAGAACGTTTCCATCCGCCCCACAATTCTTCCTCATTCTCCAGCTATCTTCTTGACCACCGCGTAACGTTGCAAGGTCAATTTCCGCGCGTCGTCATGTTGTACTAACGGCAGCGGATAATTTTCTCCCAGTCTGATCCCCGCATTCTGCAAATCCTGCGCTGGCGCTAGCCATGGCGCGTGGATGTGCTTGTTGCCGAGAGCAGCAAGTTGCGGCAGATAGCGGCGAATGAATTTCCCATCCTCATCGAATTTTTCCGACTGTGTGATCGGATTAAAGATGCGGAAATAGGGTTGCGCATCGCAACCCGACGATGCTGCCCATTGCCAGCCGCCGTTATTTGCAGCCAGGTCGAAATCATTCAAATGCGCAGCAAAATAGCGTTCACCCCAGCGCCAGTCGATGCCCAGATCCTTGATCAGGAATGAAGCGGCTACCATACGCAAGCGGTTGTGCATATAGCCGCTCTGGTTGAGTTGCAGCATGGCAGCGTCTACCAGCGGATAACCGGTGCGGCCATCGCACCATGCTTGGAAAAGCAGTTGCGCATGGGCGCCGCTTTCCCACTGGATAGCGTCGTAGTCCGGCTTGAAAGCGTGTTGCGCCACATGTGGATGGTGATACAGAATCATGAAGTAAAAATCACGCCATATCAATTCCGACAGCCATGTCGCAGCGCCGCTGGCGGCTGTTCCTTGGTGCAGCATTTGATATGCGGTACGTGCAAGGGTGCGAATTGATATCGTACCGAAGCGCAGGTGTATCGACAGATATGACGGCCCCTTAATCGCCGGGAAATTGCGGGCTTCCTCATACTGTCCGATGCGCAGCAAAAAATCCTCTAGCAAGCTGGCCGCGCCACGCATGCCGGGTGTGATTTTCAAGGTGCGTAAATTGGTTTTCTCAAAACCGAGCTGTCTCAGGCTAGGGATATTATCGTCCGTTGCAGATATTGGCGGCGCCAGATTTTCTGCATATTTCTCGATCGGATAGGGCTTCAGGAAGAACGGGCCATCTGCTGCAGCCAGCCTTCTCATCCAGGCGTTCTTGTAGGGCGTAAATACTGAAAACGGTCGGCTGGCCAAGGTCAGGATTTCGTCGCACTCAAAAATCACCTGGTCCTTGAAACTGCGCCAGGCGCAACCAGCTGCGGCCAGTTTGTTTGCCACGCTGTCATCGCGCTGGCGTGCTTGCGGTTCGTAATCGTGGTTGCTGAACACCGCCGTTGCGCCAAGCTGTTGCACCAGCGCAGGAATAATATCGGCGGCGACGCCATGACGGACGATCAGGCCACCTCCGAATTTGCGTAACTCCAGGTCGAGTTCGACGATGCTGGCGTGGATGAATTCAACGCGCCGGTCTGCGCTCAAGCCTGCATCAAGCAACGGTTGCAGGATTTCCGTATCAAAGACGAACACGCAGAAGACGGCCTTGCTGCTCTTTAATGCATGATGCAAAGCGGCGTGATCGAACACGCGCAAATCGCGCCGGAACCAGACCAGGGATGTGTCGAATTGCGACATAGGAGATGTTTTGCGTAAAAGGATGGACTGCCATGAGCTAATGCCGAGGCGGGCTTGCGAGCGACTTTACCCGAGAAGGAACACTATTCAAAGCGGCTTTAGCCTATTTAAAACTGATAAAATGCGGCCCATGGCTAAGCTAGATACAACTCAGGATGATTCTCCCGCGCGCAAGAGCGCCGCGAAGGCGTCCGGCGACCCGGATTCTCCTTCCTTGAATCTGACAAATCATTTCCTCATTGCAATGCCTTCCATGCTGGATCCGGTTTTTGGCGGTACCGTGGTGTATTTGTGTGAGCATAATGCTAACGGTGCACTCGGTGTGGTGATCAATAAACCTACCGATATGACAATGCAGTTGTTGTTTGACCGTATCGACCTGACACTGGAAATAAGTCCGGAATTGGGGTTTGAAGATTCGATCGGCGAGCGGCCGGTGATGTTTGGCGGCCCGGTGCAGGTTGAGCGCGGTTTTGTGCTGCACACTCCGGGCAAGAGCTATTCGTCAACCTTGAAAGTGACGGAACACGTCGCCATGACGACTTCCAAGGATGTGCTGGAAGAAGTGGCGCAAGGCAGCGGCCCGCAGCGCATCTTGGTCAGTCTAGGCTGTTCGGGCTGGAGCGCCGGCCAGCTGGAAAGTGAAATTGTGCATAACGGCTGGCTGACGGTGGCTGCAGATCCTGCGATCATTTTTGATTTGCCGATTGCCGAGCGCTTCGCCGCAGCCGTTAATCTGCTGGGTATTTCCCCGTATATGCTGACCGCGGAGTCTGGCCGTGCCTGAGTTGCGAATTGAGCTGCTGATTAAACAGAGCCTGTCCTGGAGTCTGGCATGAGCGGTCCGGCCGGCACCGTGCTGGGTTTTGATTTCGGCCTAAAGCGCATCGGGGTAGCGGTCGGCAATACAGTACTGAAGCAGGCGCAGCCGCTGCGAGTCATCAGCGCCGCGACCAATGACGGAAAATTTGCCGAAATCGCGCTCCTGATAAAAGAGTGGCAGCCGGTGCTGTGCGTGGTTGGCTTGCCCTTGCATCCGGATGGCGCCGAGCACGAAATGAGCGTGCGCTGCCAGCGCTTCGCAAACCAGCTGCACGGCCGTTATGCGGTCGCCACGGCGTTGGTGGATGAACGCTACTCGTCTGCAGTGATCAGGCAGCAGCGCGGGGAAGTGATCGACGATCGCGCCGCCGCGATTATTTTGCAGCAGTATTTTGATGACCTGATTGATCACTCGGCCGAATGATCCTGTTCGATTTTGTTTGATTTTGCGATGAAGATGTAATGACTACAATCACTCCTCAATTCGATGCCGAAGCACTGTACCAGGTGCTCGAGGCCAAAGTGAAAAGCGCATTGGCGCACAGCGGTAACGTGGCCGTCATCGGCATTTATTCGGGCGGCGCCTGGATTGCCGAGCGCTTGGTTGCGGCCTTGCATTTGAATCCCGCCGAACGGCTCGGTTTCATCGACGTCTCGTTTTATCGCGACGATTTCTCCGAAAAAGGCTTGCGCACCGACGTCAAGCCGACCCAGATCCCGTTCGACGTCAATGGCGCCACCATTCTGCTGGTGGACGATGTGCTCTATACCGGCCGTACCACGCGCGCCGCCATCAACGAGCTGTTCGACTACGGCCGCCCTGCAAAAATCATGCTGGCGGCGCTGATCGACCGCGGCGAGCGCGATTTGCCTGTGGCGGCGGATTTTGTCGCCGATGCGGTGACCTTGCAGCCGGGCCAATCCCTACAACTTCAACGCGCCGGCGACGGCAGCTTTACCTTAGTCATAGAATCTATTTAGTCATCGAATCCAATGCTTAATCCCCAACTCAATAAAAACGGCGAACTGCAGCATCTGTTGACCATCGAGGGCCTGCCGACATCGGTCGTCACGCATATCCTGGATACGGCGTCTTCGTTTGTCGGCGTCAGCGACCGCGATGTCAAGAAGGTGCCGCTGATGCGCGGTAAAAGCGTGTTCAACCTGTTTTTCGAAAATTCGACCCGTACCCGCACCACGTTCGAGATCGCTTCCAAGCGGCTATCTGCTGACGTCATCAACCTGAATATTTCTGCATCCAGCGCCAGCAAAGGCGAGTCGCTGCTAGATACCATCGACAACCTGTCGGCCATGCACGCCGACATGTTCGTGGTGCGCCACGCCCAGTCCGGCGCGCCTTACCTGATCGCCAAGCACCTGACCGATACAAAGCAGCATCACGTGCATGTGGTGAATGCCGGTGACGGCCGCCATGCCCACCCGACCCAGGGCTTGCTGGACATGTACACGATCCGGCACTACAAAAAGGATTTCAGCAACCTGACGGTGGCGATCGTCGGCGACATCCTGCACAGCCGCGTGGCCCGTTCAGACATCCACGGCCTGACCACGCTGGGCGTGCCGGAAGTGCGCGCGATCGGACCGCGCACCTTGCTACCGAGCGGTCTGGAGCAAATGGGAGTGCGCGTATTCACCGACATGAACGAAGGCTTGAAGGGCGTCGACGTCATCATCATGCTGCGCTTGCAGAATGAGCGCATGAGCGGCGCGCTGCTACCGTCGGCGCAGGAATTTTTCAAGAGCTACGGCCTGACGCCAGAGCGCCTGGCGCTGGCCAGGCCGGACGCGATCGTGATGCACCCGGGGCCGATGAACCGCGGCGTGGAAATCGACTCGGCGGTGGCCGACGGTGCGCAGGCGGTGATTCTGCCGCAGGTGACATTCGGTATTGCTGTGCGGATGGCGGTCATGAGCATTTTGGCGGGTAATTAGCGCTGTTTTTGTAATGCAGAGTGTTACGTAGCTTCAAATTTTCGGTTTAGTCAGTTGAGGACAGAGTAATTCGTCGCGCTGCGGCGACTTTTAAACCCTACCCGGGCAGCTCTTTCCCACAATATAAAAAATTACAGATGAAACTTCACATCAAAAACGGCCGTCTGATCGACCCCGCAAACAACATCGATGCTCAGCAGGATCTGTTTATTGCCGCCGGCAAGATCGTCGGCGTCGGTACGCCGCCTGCCGATTTCTCCGCCAACAAGATTATCGACGCCGCCGGCCTGGTGGTGGCGCCCGGCCTTGTCGATCTGAGTGCGCGTTTGCGCGAGCCAGGTTATGAATACAAGGCGACGCTGGAATCGGAAATGCAAGCCGCCATGCAGGGTGGCGTCACCAGTCTGGTATGTCCGCCTGATACCGATCCGGTGCTGGACGAGCCCGGACTGGTGGAAATGCTGAAGCACCGCGCCAAGAACCTGAACCAGGCGCATGTTTACCCGCTCGGCGCATTGACGGTCGGACTCAAGGGCAAGGAGTTGACCGAGATGGCGGAGCTGACCGACGCCGGCTGTATCGGTTTTGCCCAGGCCGAAGAGCCAATACTGGATACCACTGTGTTGCTGCGCGCCCTGCAATATGCGCGCACCTTCTCCTACACCGTCTGGCTGCGTCCGCAAGATCCTTATCTGGGCAATGGCGGCATCGCCCACAGCGGCCCGATCGCTTCAAGACTGGGTTTGTCCGGCGTGCCCACGATGGCGGAAACCATACGGCTCCTCACTATTTTCGAGTTGGTGCGCGCTACCGGTGCGAGAGTTCACCTGTGCCGGATTTCCTCCGCCGAAGGCCTGGAACTGATACGCAACGCCAAGAAAGAAGGCTTGCCGATCAGCTGTGACGTCGGCGCCCACCACATCCATATGACTGACGTTGATATCGGCTTCTTCGATTCCAATGCCAGAATGACGCCGCCGTTCCGCTCACAACGCGATCGCGACGCGATTCGCCAGGCGCTGCTGGATGGCACCATCGATGCAATCTGCTCCGACCACACGCCGGTCGACGACGATGAAAAACTGTTGCCGTTCGGTGAAGCAACGCCGGGTGCAACGGGGCTTGAGCTGCTGTTGTCACTTGCCTTGAAATGGGCCGAAGAGTGTGTTGAGTCGGTGCCACAACGCCTTAGCCGTGCCTTGACCAAGATCACTACGGATGCCGCACGCGTGGCCGGCTTGCCAGCCGGTCAGCTGACAATCGGCAGCGCCGCCGATATCTGCCTGTTCGATCCGGCGATACGCTGGACAGTTGCCGCCAAAGAGCTGGCGAGCCAGGGTAAGCACACACCGTTCCTCGGCTACGAACTTAGCGGGCGTGTGAAGACCACGATTGTGGCCGGGCATATTACCTTCGAACGCGCATGAGCCGGCTGTGGTTTGTGTTGCGCCTGGTGCGGGTGTTGTTGCATCTTGTTGTCGGCCTGTGGACCTGCGCAGTTGTGTTCCCGCTGGCCGACGCCACCGGACGACGCTGGCGCATCCGCAAATGGTCGGCTGAACTGCTGGCGATTTGCCGGGTGCAAGTCAGCTTGCACAATCCCGGCAACAGCGTTGCTCCAACCCGGGCATTGATCGTTGCCAACCATGTGTCCTGGCTGGATATTTTCGTCATCAACTCAACTCAGACCTGCAGCTTCGTCGGCAAGTCTGATATCCGCGACTGGCCGCTGCTTGGCTGGTTATGCGAAAAAGGCGGCACCATCTTCATCGCACGCGGCAGGCAGCGCGATGTACGACGCATATTCCAGGGACTGGTCACCAGCATCCAGGCAGGTGAGCGGGTGGCCTTTTTTCCTGAAGGAACCACAGCGGCGCAAGGTACATTGCTGCCGTTTCACGCCAACCTGTTCGAGGCGGCGCTGGACGCACAGGTTCCGGTACAACCCTATGCCTTGCGTTATCTGGATGCGCAAGGAGCCCTGCATCCGGCGGCGGATTTTATCGGCGACATGACTTTTGCGCAAAGCATGATTGCGATCCTGCAAGGCGCCCCGATGAAAGCCGAACTGATCCAGCTAGCGCCAATCGAGACTGGCGGACGGCATCGGCGTGAACTGGCAGCGACTGCACAGGCCTTGATTGCTGAGGCATTGAAGGACCCGCAATCCGAGAAGATCGACGTCGCAGCTTGACGTTGGTCACGAGACGCAATTAGCCAGGGCGCTGCGCCTGCGGGCAACTGACTTGTACTACCATGCGGTCCGCCAGGCGCACCGCAGTCAGTTTTCCGCCCCAGACACAGCCGGTATCCAGTCCGATCAGATTGGGCCGTAACACCAGCCCCAGCGTCGACCAGTGGCCGAACACTACGGTGACATCCTCAGTTTGCCGCTGCGGTGCATCGAACCAAGGCATGTAGCCGGGCAGGGAAATTCCCGTGCTTTCCTTCGCTGCCAGCTCCATCGTTCCATCCTCCGTACAAAAGCGCAGGCGCGTTAGAGCATTGACGATGCAGCGCAAGCGTTCGTTACCCTTGAGCGCGTCATCCCAGTGCAGCGGCTGGTTACCGTACATTTCACGCAAAAAATCTACCCAGCGGGGGCTTTGTAGTGTGTCTGCTACTTCTTGTGCTAACGCCATGGTTTTTGCTGCAGACCATTGAGGCAGCACGCCTGCGTGTATGAAAAGATGATTTTGCTGAAACAGGGCTAAAGGCCGGTGTCTCAGCCAATCCAGCAACTCCTCTCGGTCTGGCGCGTCGAGGATTTCATCCAACGTATCGCCGCGATGGAGTTTGCGGATGCCGTGGGCTGCGGCCAGTAGATGTAGGTCATGATTGCCTAGTATCGCTTGTGCTCGCTCGCCTAAGGATCGAATCAAGCGCAGCGTCTGGAGCGATTGTGAGCCACGATTAACCAGGTCGCCGACAAAAATAAACCTGGCGTTGGGCGTTATGGCTTCGATCTTGTCTATTAACGTTACCAGACTTTGATAGCAGCCTTGGAGGTCGCCGATGGCATATGTTACTGAACTATCGATTGGCATGGATGCAGGTATGGATTGATTGTGGCGACGCTTGCTATTGTAAGTGGGAGCGTGGATTCCAGTGTTGCGAGTGACGTTGTTAATAGGAACGGGTAAATTATTAACTGTAATGTATAGATTAAAAATTGATTTTTGGCACTTTTTATACTGATCAAGGTCCTATGTAACCATTAAATTCATTTGTTGTTGCTAGGCGAAAATTGTTTGTATGAATATATACATACTTTTATCAATTTCTACTGCTGTTAGTTCGAAATATGCCGCGAAGGTCTGATTTCACTAAATAATGGGGGATAATCTCGACTTGCTTGCATTTTTTTGTGTTGCAAAAATGCAATTAATATAGAATGTGGCTTTTAATTTTTTGTATTGTATTTAGGATAATCTCATGATCTTTGTTACTGGCGGGGCCGGTTTTATTGGTTCCAATTTCGTACTGGACTGGCTGGCGCAGAATGATGAGCCGGTGATTAATTTCGATAAGCTGACGTATGCAGGAAACATAAATAATCTGTCGAGTGTTCGCCAGGATCCACGCCATATATTCGTGCAAGGCGATATTGGCGATACTTCTCAGGTGGCTGCTTTGTTAGCTCTGCATAAGCCTCGGGCAATCGTTCATTTTGCGGCGGAAAGTCACGTCGATCGTTCGATTCACGGACCCGCCGCTTTTGTGGAAACAAACGTTAACGGTACCTTCGGTCTCCTTGAAGCAACGCGTGCTTACTGGAATGCTTTACCGAAAGCAGAGAAAATGGCGTTTCGTTTTCTCCACGTTTCAACCGATGAAGTGTACGGTACCCTGGGCGCGAACGATGCGCCATTTACTGAGACAACTCAGTACGCACCTAACAGCCCATATTCGGCATCGAAGGCGGCATCGGATCATCTGGTCCGTTCGTATCATCATACTTACGGCTTGCCGACACTGACTACCAATTGCTCCAACAATTATGGTCCCTATCATTTTCCAGAAAAGCTGATTCCTTTGATCATCACCAACGCCCGCGCCGGCAAACCGTTGCCAATTTATGGCGATGGCCAGCAGGTACGCGACTGGTTGTATGTAAGCGATCATTGTGCGGCAATTCGCCGCGTGCTGGACGCAGGAAAGCCGGGTGACGTCTATAACGTTGGCGGCTGGAATGAGAAGGCCAATCTCGATGTTGTGTATACATTGTGCGACATTCTCGATGAGTTGGATTCGAAAGCAACGGGCAGCTACCGCGATCAGATTACTTACGTCACGGACCGTCCTGGCCATGATCGCCGCTATGCCATTGATGCACGCAAGATCGAACGTGAATTAGGCTGGAAGCCAATTGAAACGTTTGATACCGGGATTCGCAAGACCGTGAGGTGGTACCTGGATAATCAGGATTGGGTAAAAAATGTCCAGTCGGGCGATTATCTTAAATGGGTGGAGCAAAATTATGAGCAGCGTCAGAACGCAGCAGGAGGTGTTTAATGAGCGCTTCATCTTCCCAAAACCGTAAAGGAATTATTCTTGCTGGGGGCTCCGGCACCCGTTTGTATCCTGTGACGATGGCGGTCTCCAAGCAGTTGTTGCCGGTCTATGACAAGCCGATGATCTACTATCCGCTGACCACATTGATGTTGGCAGGGATACGCGAGATATTGATCATTTCGACGCCGCAGGACACACCGCGTTTTAAAGAATTGCTGGGCGATGGACGGCAATGGGGGATCGAACTGAGCTACGCCGTGCAGCCAACTCCGGATGGCCTGGCGCAAGCTTTTATTATTGGCCGCGAATTTATCGGTGATGCACCCTCCGCTTTAATTTTGGGAGACAACATCTACTATGGACACGATTTTGAAAATCAATTGAGCATAGCCTCAGCGCGTACGGAAGGTTCCACCGTATTTGCATATCACGTTCATGATCCAGAACGCTACGGCGTAGTCGAATTTGATGACCAGCGGCGCGCGATAAGTATCGAGGAAAAGCCTTTGCAACCGAAATCCCATTATGCGGTAACCGGATTGTATTTTTATGACAGCGAAGTGTGCGATATAGCAGCCGATATTAAGCCATCTCCACGCGGAGAGCTTGAGATTACCGATGTTAATCGCGTCTATCTCGAGCGCCATCGGTTGAATGTCGAATTAATGGGACGTGGTATGGCGTGGTTGGATACAGGCACCCACGAATCGTTGCTGGAAGCCGGGCAATTTATTGCCACTATTGAAAATCGACAAGGTCTTAAAGTCGCTTGTCCGGAAGAGATTGCCTATCGCAAAGGCTACATCAACGCTATGCAATTGGAGCAGTTGGCGCAACCGTTGAAGAAAAATGGATATGGCCAATATTTGCTGGGCTTATTAAAAGATAAGGTATTTTAAACATGCAAGTACAAACTACAAATATTCCTGAAGTATTGATTTTTGAACCTAAGGTTTTTGGCGATGATCGTGGTTTTTTTTACGAGAGTTTCAACGAACGTGGTTTCAATGAACTAACTGGCCTCAGCACCAGTTTCGTTCAAGATAATCATTCAAAGTCCGCTAAAAATGTATTGCGTGGATTGCACTATCAAATTCGCCAGCCTCAAGGCAAGCTTGTGCGCGTAGTGGCTGGGGAGGTGTTTGATGTTGCTGTCGATGTGCGTAAAAGTTCACCTACTTTTGGTCATTGGGTTGGTGTAACGCTTTCGGCTGAAAACAAGCGTCAATTATGGATTCCTGAAGGATTTGCCCATGGTTTTGTGGTTACCAGCGAATCGGCAGAATTTTTGTACAAGACCACCGATTACTGGGCTCCCGAATTTGAACGCAGTATTCTCTGGAACGACCCCAACATTGGCATCGATTGGCCGATTGCCGGAACACCGTTGTTGTCCGGGAAGGACCAAGTTGGGAAGTTATTGGCGGATGCAGAGGTCTTCGCGTGAAAATTCTTGTCACCGGTAAAACCGGTCAGGTCGGTTATGAGTTGGAGCGCAGCTTGCAAGGTCTCGGTGAAGTTATAGCTCTTGATCGTAACCAGATGGATTTGTCGAATTTGACGCAGGTCAGGGACGTCATTCGTGAAATCAAGCCAAATCTTATCGTTAACCCAGCGGCGTACACGGCTGTGGATAAAGCAGAGACTGAACCAGAGTTGGCTATGCTCGTCAACGGCGAGGCACCGGGAGTCATGGCGGAAGAGGCAAAGAAATTAGGTGCAGCGATAATTCATTATTCCACTGACTATGTCTTTGACGGTACCAAAATCAGTCCTTATACAGAAAACGATCCTACCTGTCCGATCAATGAGTACGGTCGTAGCAAGCTGGCCGGAGAGCTGGCGATCAAAGCTTCCGGTGTTCCGCATCTGATCCTGCGGACAAGTTGGGTCTATGGCACGCGGGGTAAAAATTTCCTATTGACAGTGTTGCGCTTGGCTCTTGACCGCAGCGAACTACGTATAGTCGGTGACCAACATGGCGCCCCAACCTGGTGTCGGACAATTGCCGATACCACCGCGCACATTGTCGCTCAGATGATGAGCACGCAAGACGCTCATGCTTGGTGGCAAGAGAAGGGCGGCTTGTATCATTTGACAGCACAGGGCCATACCACTTGGGCAGGATTTACAGAGGCGATATTGGCAAACACAACGCTACCTAAAAAGCCTGTCGTAACTGCAATAACGACACAGGAGTACCCGTTGCCGGCAAAACGGCCTAATAACTCAGTTATCTCCTGCGAGAAATTGACCAGCGTTTTTTGTGGATTGCCAGCTTGGGAAAGAGCTTTGAAACTCTGCCAAGAATAATGTCATTCCGGCGGATGATCCTCGCGTTGTCCAACGATTTTCATACAGCTGGTGTTATTTATAGATTCTGTACATGAAAATTGCTTTTTATAGAGCGGAGCAATTTTCAGTAAAAGGGAAATAAGGTGGTAACTTGGATCTAATAAATTCTGAATCCAACAAGAAGTCATATCGAACATTTATTCATAACATTGGATGGAATTTGGTAGGTCAGATTGCCCCGTTGATCGCGGCTGTAGTATCAATTCCTTTACTGATCAAGGGATTGGGAGTTGATCGTTTCGGAATATTAACTATTGCCTGGATGCTGATTGGATATTTCAGTTTATTTGATCTGGGTATTGGACGTGCGCTAACTCAAATTATTTCTGAGAAACTTGCTACGAATAAAGGAAAGGATATTCCACCATTAATGTGGACCGGATTGACCGTCATGTTTGTACTCGGATTGATCGCGAGTTTGCTGATTGTTGGTCTTAGTGATTGGATCATTTATTCGGGTCTCAAGATACCAGTTTATTTGCAAGATGAAACGAAGAGTAGCCTGAGTATGCTGGCGCCATCTATTCCTCTCGTACTATTGGCGACGGGCTTGCGTGGCGTATTGGAAGCTAAGCATGAATTCAAATCGGTAAATTTGGTGCGTATTCCGCTAGGTGTGCTGATGTTTGTTGCACCATTGTGTGTATTACCATTTTCTAATAGCCTAGTTGCAATTTTCTTTTCTTTATTATTAGTCCGAGCTTTTACAGCAATTGCATTTTTTTTCCTTTGCTACAGATCCATGGATAATTTTACAGAGTTTTCATTGTCAAGGGCTGTCGTGCCTGAATTACTCAAATTCGGTGGATGGATGACTGTGAGTAATATTGTGAGCCCGATAATGGTGCAAATGGATCGATTCGTTATCGGAATGATGTTATCTATGGCAGCAGTTGCCTATTATGCTACACCGTATGAAATGGTCACCAAATTGTTGGTTATTCCAGCGGCGATAGCTGGAGTATGTTTTCCCCAATTTGCCAAATTAAATGCACAGAAAAATACTAAAGAAGCAATGACATTATATTGGAAAAGTTGCAAATACATATTTTATCTAATATTTCCCGCAGTAATTTTTGTCATATTTTTTGCAGGTTGGATACTTCATTTATGGCTTGGTGGGAAATTTTCTGATGAAAGTACACGAGTTTTTCAGATATTGGCAATTGGAGTGTTGGCAAATGGTCTAGCGGCAATTCCTTTCGCATTTTTACAAGGAGCCGGGCGGTCAGATATAACTGCAAAAGTTCATGTTTGTGAGTTATTCATATATTTGCCATTATTGTATTTTTCAGTCAGTAAATTGGGGATTGTAGGTGCTTCATTAATTTGGTCATTACGAGTATTTGTTGATGGAATTATTTTACATAGAATGGTAGGTATGGTTGCGACAAAGAATATCGGATGATATGTTAAATTTGGTTGAGCGGACTTCCTTTTATTTGCAATAATTCGTTTTCTTTACGGCTAAGATTGACTAATTTCAATTCTTTTTTTGATTTTTGATGTGAAAGTATATTGACATACAAATTCATTGATTTTAAATTCTTTAATCAAATTAATTTGTAGAAAAATTAAAGAATTATGCAGAAAATAAAAACCTCTGATTGGTTGATAAATCCAATTTTCATATTTTTATCCCTTTGGGGAATGCAAGCTTTAGGTCATATTGTTTTTTTAGATTCTTTTTATCCCTTTGTAACTGATACGTGGGTTATTGTTTTTTTTGGCGGTGTTGCATTTGTAGTCGGTTGTTTTTTTGCAAATATATTTAATGGAAAATATAGGCACACGGATTTAAAAAATAAAGAATACGTTCCACGATTTATAAAAATTTGCATAAAATTTTTACTGCCTGCATATATTTTAGGAGTTGCATTACCTCTAATAATTAGTATTTTCTTTGACTCGACTCAATCGCTTTCAGAATTACGAAATTCGCTAATTGATTCTGTTGGCAATAATGATAGAGAAGTGATATTAATTTCTTATTTGCATTATTTAATTGTAATTGCATCGTTGCTTTCGATTTCTTGTGCCCCGACTCTTCGTGGCAGAGTGGTAACTTATATTGCAATTACAGGAATGCTCGCAGGATTTTTAACTTTTGGCAGAGTGATATTGTTATTGTATTTTTCTTCGCTTAGTATAATACTGTATTTCCAAGGGAGAATTAAAAAGAAAATAGCTTTCTTTATTTTATTTTCCTTTGTTGTAATATTTTTTCTGTTGGCTTTTTTATTAAATAAAGGTGGCAGTGAAAATAATATATTTGAAAGCATAGCCTGGAATTTTAAAGTTTATGTTTTAAGCGGCTTAGCAGGATTTAATAATTATGTAGCAAAAGGTGATCCAGATATATCGGGTTGGTTATTAGTACCGAATTTTATAAAAAATTTCCTCTCGGCCTTAGGGGTTCAGAGCGAAATTACTCCCTCTTTGTTTCCATTTGTAGAAACGCCGCTACCTGGGAACGTTTACACCGCATTTTTTCCTTGGTACCACGATGGTGGAATATTAGCGGTTTGTATCGGATTTTTTATAATTGGCTTTATTTCAATGTTTTTATTTAAAAACCGATATAAGTCAAAATTGAGTTTATTTAATTATTCGCTTTCACTATATCCTTTGATAATGAGTATTTTCGAAGAGCAATATTTACGCGCATATCCGCTTTGGGCGATAGTTTTCTTGCTTTATGTTTTTTTATATATATTCGAAGGATTTAAAATTAGAAAAATATAATTTTAAAAATAGATGGAAATTTAAGCGGATTGGATTTGCGGGTAACATATAAGTAATTATATTTTAATTAAACGTGAGAAAAGCTTTAGATGACACAATTAAATAAAACAGGTGTTGCAGCAATAGTTGTCGGCTATTTTCCTGAATACAAAATTGTAGTTAATCTCCTGAAGTCTTTATCGTCACAGGTCGATTATTTGATTTTGGTCGATAATGGTGGAACGAAGGAGGCTTACGATTTTGCACAGAAAGAAGGTCTGGATATTGAATATATACAATTTGAAAAAAACAAAGGGCTTGGGCATGCTCTGAATATGGGATTTGAGCGTGCGATAAGCTTGGGAGTGAAGTATGTGGCCACTTTTGATCAGGATAGTGCTCCAACTGCTGACCTTATCGGAAATCTCAAGAAAACTCATGAAAAATTTGCATTAGAGGGAGTTAATTGTGCTGCGGTTGGTCCAGTTTTCTTCGACCGCCGTGAGTCCAATAAAACCTATTTCCCATTTTATCTTGAGGAGAAGGGGAAAATTATATCGAGATTGCCTAATAACTGTTCCGAAAGTTATGTCGAAACTGATGCATTGATTACTTCTGGTATGTTAGTGCGAGCCGATGTTTGGGAAAATGGCGTCCATTATGATGCTGGTTTGTTTGTGGATTATACAGATACTGAATGGAGCTTTCGCGCCAGAGCAAAAGGTTATAAATTGTTTGGATGTCTAAGAATTGAAATGGGACATGCGCCATCGGATGCTCCACCCGCTCGTATATTTGGATTGAGTTTTTTCAGATACTCTCCATTGCGTCGCTTTTATTATTTTCGGAATACAGTAAGTTTTTGCCGGGCCAGTTATGTTTCCTGGACATGGAAGCGCCGTTTAACTTATGGTTTAACTCTCCGATTTTTTATCAATATTTTAATTGATGAAAAGAAATTACGTAGTTTGAAAATGATGCTTGTAGGTATTTGCGATGGCATACGCCGCAAGTCAGGCGAATTTATTGGATGAATGTATTATGAATATTTTGATTACAGGTGGCGCAGGTTTTATTGGTCAAAACTTAACTTACTCCTTACTTAAACGAGGGTTTAAGATCCGTATTTTGGATAATTTTAGCCCCCAGATTCATGTCATACGTGACTTGCCTGATGATCTGGTTGATCAAGTCGAATTGATTCGAGCGGATGTCCGTGACCGGGCGGCCTTGATTCAAGCATTGGCAGATATCGATGGCATAGTTCATTTAGCGGCTGAAACGGGGACTGCGCAATCGATGTATCAGATTGCTCACTATAATGATGTAAATAGCCAAGCAACCGCTCAATTAATGGATGTGCTCGCGAACGCACCGCATTCGATAAAAAAAATCGTTCTTGCATCGTCGAGATCGATTTATGGCGAGGGAGCGTACGATTGCAAGGTTCACGGTATCGTTTATCCTGGAGCCAGAAGCGCTGTCCAATTGAAAAGCCATCAATGGGATCCTGTTTGTCCACATTGTGGCGATGTAATAACGGCAATACCTACACCGGAGGTGGCCCGGCCAAGTCCTGCTTCCATTTACGCTGCAACAAAATATGCACAAGAAGATTTGATTCGCATTGCTGGAGATTCCCTCGGAATCGGAACGACCATATTGCGATTTCAAAATGTTTATGGTGCGGGCCAATCTCTTAATAATCCTTATACGGGGATTCTATCGATTTTTTCCACTCGAATACGTCGTGGTATGTCTCTTCCAATTTTCGAGGATGGGCAGGAGAGCCGGGATTTTGTGCATGTTAGCGATGTTGTATGTGCAATTGAATTAGCGCTTCTGAATGATGCTGCTAACGGTGGTACTTTTAATGTTGGCGCAGGCGAGCCAACATCGGTATTGCAAATTGCCAATATGTTAGTAGATGCCTTGGGTGGGAAGGTAAGGCCGGGAGTAACTGCTCAATATCGCTTGGGTGATATTCGCCATTGTTATGCTGACCTGAGCGAAATACGTACGAAACTGAAATTCGAACCACAAATATCTTTGATAAAGGGAATTGAAGCTTTCGCAAGCTGGGTTCTTTCGCAGCCTTTGCCCGAGGATGGCCTGGACAAAGCAAACGAAGAACTGAAAAAACGCAAGATGATGTCATGAGTTTGAAAACAATTTTATTTGCGGATTTGACCCGCCAGTATCTGATTGCGGGTCGCTTGGAAAAGCAAGCAACCTTTCTCGGACTGTTGAAAAATTCATTTTCTCCACGCTTCATGCCAGTGGTTATTTTTCGACTTTCTCACTGGTTTTTGCAACGAAAATTATCTCCTTTCGCTAAAATATTTGGCCTCATAAATTTTGTCTTGTTTGGTCTTGAAATTGCTGCTCGATGTGAAATCGGGCCTGGTTTATATTTTCCGCATACTCAAGGAACTGTGATCGGGGCCAATAAAATTGGGGACAACGCAACGATTTATCATAACGTGACTTTTGGTGCTCGCGAAATTGATTTGGATTACTCAGTTTCATCTCGTCCAAGTATTGGCGACAATGTAATTATCGGTGCCGGCGCAAAAATTCTCGGTCCTGTAACGGTAGGTAGTAATGCGCGCGTGGGAGCGAATGCCGTTGTTGTTGAGGATGTACCGGCAGGTGCTACCGTTGTTGGTATTCCGGCGCGCATAGTTAAGCAGGTATAAGCAAGATGATACAGACCAGTCAGCGCGTATTGTTTATTGCGCCTAGTTTTTTTGGATATGAAAAAGAGATTCAAGTAGAATTGAGGGCCGCGGGGTATGAAGTCGACTGGTATGACGACAGGCCGTCATCTACATCATTTATGAAAGCGATAATACGCTTTTGTCCCGAGCTAGTAACCAAAATAGTCAATGAGTATTTTGATAAAATTGTGACGCGAGCTACTCAGGTTGCTTATAGTGTTGTATTTGTTGTCAAAGGTGAAGCGCTCCCTGCCGGAAAAATTTTATCTTTAAAAGCCGCTTTGCCAAATGCAAAATTTCTGTACTACACGTGGGATTCTTTGAAAAATTTCAAGAACAGCCATGAAAAATTGCAATACTTTGATAAAGTGTACAGTTTTGACCGCTTTGACTCCATCGGTAATGAGAAAATCAAACATCTTCCGTTATTTTATTCTCGCGCGTATGAGTTGGTCGGAGAATTAAGCCAATTAAATGCGAAAGCCGAAATTGATCTATTATTTCTCGGATCTATACATTCAGATCGTTACTCTGTTGTACAAAGATTATGGGCCGTGACGAGAGATCTCGTGCCTGATATTCGTCTTTATGCACATTTTTTTTATCAAAGCAAATGGGTTTTCGCAGTAAGGAAAATATTTGACCGGCAATTTAGGCCGATTCCTTGGCATGATGTGAAATGGAATTCGTTGAATTTCTCTCATACACTGGAATTAATTGGGCGCAGCAAAATCTTGGTGGATATACATCACCCGGGGCAGACAGGATTAACGATGCGTACGATCGAGTGTCTGGGGGCGAGGAAAAAATTGATTACGACAAATCCTGATGTGGAAAATTATGATTTCTACAATCCCAATAATATTCTTGTAGTTGATAGATTGACTCCGGTGATACCTGGCAATTTTTTGCTCACTGTTTTCTGCCCTGTAAATGAAGAAATCTACAGAAAATACAGTTTGCGTGAATGGATAGCGGAAATATTTTCCTGAAGGACTCGGCAGCAAATGAAAAGATTTTTTGATTTAATATTGGCCTTGATTGCCTCAATAATGTTAATTATACCTATAGCTATTACTGCTTTATTGGTAAAATTTACATCAGCAGGTCCTGTTATTTACTGGTCGGACCGTGTCGGGCGCAACAACAAAATCTTTAAAATGCCGAAATTTCGCACCATGCGTACGAATACACCGGCAGTTGCAACACATTTGTTACCCGATCCTAAAAAATTTCTTACGCCGGTTGGATCTTTTTTACGTAAATCGAGTCTTGATGAATTACCTCAATTGTGGAGCATAATTATCGGCGATATGAGTTTTGTCGGTCCTAGGCCTGCGTTGTTCAATCAGAATGATTTGATCGCAATGAGAACAGAGCAAGGCGTCGATCAATTATTACCTGGATTGACGGGATGGGCACAAATCAATGGGCGAGATGAGCTGCCAATTCCTGAGAAAGTTAAACTGGATGTGGACTATCTTCGTCAACAATCATTTTTTCTCGATATAAAAATTATTTATCTCACGTTTTTAAAAGTCGTTCGTAGAGATGGTATTACTCACTGATAACCAATGAAAAATCTGAGATTTGATAGAAAAAAATGTTGTGACTTTCTTATAGTGGCAACTAACTAAATTATCGACATGATTTCTTTTTTAAGCTTATCCCGTTTTCAAAAGCAGGTGATTGCAGCATCGGCAGACCTTGTTATGCTGCCGTTGACATTTTGCCTGGCTATATGGCTGCGTCACGACGGACTTAGTAGTTGGTTGTTACATCAATACGGTCTGTTGATAGTGATGGCGCCTTTAATATCTATCCCTATTTTCATCAAGTTGGGGCTGTATCGTGCCGTTGTTCGTTTCATAGATCACAAGATTGTATATGTCGTAGTGCTTGGCGTAACACTGTCAGTAATTACTTTGGGGGCACTTGGAACATTTACACAGACGGCAGGTTATTCTCGTGCAGTTTTTGGTATCTATTGGGTCAGTGCGATCTTGTATGTGGCCGCAAGCCGTTTTTTGGCAAGAGGATATTTGCTGCGGATCAGTGGCGCTACTGGCGCCGTGCCAGTAGTAATTTATGGCGCAGGTCAGGCTGGTTCGCAACTTGCAAGTGCGCTCCGCGTCGGGAACGAATATTTACCGGTAGCATTTGTAGATGATAAAAAAGAATTGCACAGGGCAACTATTGCCGGAATAAAAGTTTTCTCGGCAAATGATTTGCCAGGCTTGATCGCGCGATACAACCTTAAAGAGGTGTTGTTGGCGATGCCCTCCGTCAGCAAGTTGCAGCAGAAACATATTCTTGATCAGCTTGAGCCTCTCAAAGTTAAAATTAAAGTAACTCCGCCAATCAAGAGTTTGATCAACGGTGAATTGCGTGTTCAGGATATTCGTGAGGTCGAGATAGAGGATTTGCTGGGGCGGGATCCAGTGGAGCCCAATCCGGAATTAATTTCTGCCTGTATCGTAAATAAATCGGTCTTGGTCACTGGCGCAGGGGGTTCAATTGGTTCCGAGTTGTGCCGCCAAATTATTCGGCAGCGGCCATCTCGACTGATTTTGCTTGAAATGTCTGAGTTTGGTCTGTATGCAATTGAGCAGGAACTGAGCGAGTTGCAACGAAGCCTTGGTCTAAGCATTGAATTGTTACCGTTCCTTGGTTCAGTGCTAGAAACGGAAAAATGTACGCGCATCATGCGTACGTTTTCGGTAGAAACCGTGTACCACGCAGCCGCTTATAAGCATGTACCATTAGTTGAGCACAATCCGATTGAAGGCATCCGGAATAATGTGTTTGGTACACTGAGCGTAGCTAAGGCAGCCTTGCAAGCTGGTGTTAAATCCTTCGTATTAATTTCCACCGACAAAGCAGTTCGCCCAACCAACGTGATGGGCTCGACTAAGCGTTTTGCCGAGCTGATATTGCAAGCGTTCTCCCGCGTGCAAGTCAAAGGCGCATCAAAAACGCGGTTCTGCATGGTCCGTTTTGGTAACGTACTCGGGTCGTCCGGTTCGGTGGTGCCGTTGTTCCGCAAACAGATTATGGCAGGCGGCCCTATTACTCTTACTCACCCGGAAATCACGCGTTATTTCATGACCATACCGGAAGCAGCTCAGTTGGTGCTGCAGGCTGGGGCAATGGGGCAGGGAGGCGATGTATTCGTGTTGGACATGGGCGATCCCGTAAAGATCATCGACCTGGCAACAAGAATGGTGCATTTAAGCGGATTGGAAGTGCTATCGGATCTGTCGCCGGATGGCACGATTGAAATCAACCATGTGGGTTTGCGTCCGGGAGAAAAGCTGTATGAAGAGCTCTTAATTGGTGAAAATGTCGAAGGTACCGAACACCCTTTGATCATGCGCGCGCAGGAAGTCGAGATTCCTTGGGCGATCCTTGAGGATTTACTCAGCAAACTGGATGATTCATGTAACAGATTTGCTTATGAAGAGGTGCGTGAGTTATTGCTACGCACGGTCGCCGAATATTCGCCGCAATGTGGAATTGAAGATTTCATATGGCGCGCAAAGCATCGCTTATCAAAGATAAGTGATACAACATTGCATTAATTTATCGATTTTTATTAAAATTGAATTTCCTTTATCGGGGGGCGTATGGATTTATCTGGATTATCAGTTGGTGAGCTGCGTGCGTTACAGGATCAGGTCAAACAAGCCTTGAAAGATCGGGAACACCAGGAGCAAACCAAGGCACGCGAGCAAATCCTGGCGATTGCACAAAGTGCAGGCATTTCTCTGCAAGATTTACTCGGTGCACAATCCCGTGGCAAAGGCGCGACCTCCAAAGCCAAAGTGGCGGTGCGCTATCGGCATCCATTAGATGCTACGTTGCAATGGACCGGCCGTGGCCGTCAGCCTAAATGGGTGCAGGATTGGGTCGCATCGGGACAGTCTTTAGACGCAGTGCGCGTATAGCCGCCGCATAACGACGTCGTGTCCTGTAGTTGAGGGTTGCGACGACGTAGTAGTTAATCTCAGGAACCGAAGGCGTGCGCTGAAGTTCGGCGGACGTCTTGTGGTTTGGTTTCGCGCCTCATCATTGATGGTGCCAGCGCGTGGGCAACACGTTCGGCGCTTTCTGCTATGCACCGCGATATTTCCATCAAAAAATTATGCTCCCACTCTCTAAATCGATATTCAAGGCCTACGACATTCGCGGTGTAGTAGGCGTCACCCTGGATGCTGGGATCGCTCGTCAAATCGGTCGGGCATTTGGTAGTGCCGCTTGCGCCAAAGGCGAGTCCACTGTGATTATCGGCCGCGATGGACGCCTCTCCGGCCTTGAACTTGTCACCGCCTTGGCTACCGGTTTGCAGGATGCCGGTGTGGACGTGGTGGATCTTGGCGTAGTGGTAACGCCGATGGTTTATTTTGCCACTCACGTATTGGGTGCACAGTCCGGCATCATGGTTACAGGCAGTCATAATCCTCCCGATTACAACGGCTTCAAGATGGTGCTTGCCGGTGAAGCGATTTATGGTGAAGCCATCCAGCAGCTATATCAAGCCGTCGCAAACGGCAGTGCCAAGCCTACTATGGTAGTGCCTAGCGGTAGCTATCGTCAGCACGACATCAAAGATGCTTATCTGCAGCGGATCGTCAGCGATACACACCTGGTGCGGCCGATGAAGATCGTGGCCGATTGCGGCAACGGCGTCGCCGGCGCTTTTGCCGGTGAACTGTATCGTGCGCTTGGTTGTGAGGTGGATGAGTTGTTCTGCGAGGTGGATGGTACTTTTCCTAACCATCATCCCGATCCCGCGCATCCCGAAAACCTGCAAGATGTGATTCGTGCCTTGAAGAATTCCGATGCTGAAATCGGATTGGCGTTCGATGGCGACGGCGATCGCCTGGGGGTTGTCACCAAGGATGGTCAGATCATCTATCCGGATCGTCAATTGATGCTGTTTGCAGCAGATGTATTGACGCGCAATCAGGGTAAAGAGATTCTGTATGACGTCAAATGCACGCGCCATCTTGCGCCGTGGATCGCCGAGCATGGCGGCAAACCGCTGATGTGGAAAACTGGCCATTCGCTGGTGAAGGCCAAGATGCGTGAAACAGCTGCGCCGCTGGGCGGCGAAATGAGTGGGCATATTTTCTTCAAGGACCGCTGGTATGGCTTTGACGATGGCTTGTATGCCGGTGCGCGCTTGCTGGAATTGCTCAGCAGGGAAGCGAATCCGTCTGCGGTACTGAACGCGTTGCCGCAATCATCCAGTACACCGGAGCTGCACTTGAAACTGGAAGAGGGGGAGAATTTTGGCTTGATTGAGAAATTGCAAGCTGAGGCAAAATTTCCAGGATCTGACGACATCATCAAGATCGATGGCTTACGGGTTGAATATGCAGACGGCTTCGGTCTGGCTCGGTCTTCCAATACCACGCCGGTGGTCGTGATGCGCTTCGAAGCTGAGTCCGAGCAAGCGCTGTTACGTATTCAGGCTGAATTCAAGCGCGTGATTCTGGCTGCCAAGCCGGATGCTGCGCTTCCCTTTTAATTTATTCCTGTCGATGGTTCCGGTTTGAATATTCTGATCGTCCGCGTCTCCTCTCTGGGAGACGTGGTGCATAACATGCCAATGGTGTCGGATATCCGTCGTCACTATTCAGGCGCCAATATCGACTGGGTAGTTGAGGAGGGCTACAGCGGACTGGTGCGCATGAATCCCGATGTACGGCGTATCATTCCAATTGCTTTGCGTCGTTGGCGCAAGAATTTGCTGTCGAGTGCGATACGGAGGGAAATCACCAGTTTTATGCAGCAACTCAAGCTGGATACCTACGATGTCGTGTTCGATACCCAAGGCTTGCTGAAAACCAGCATAGTGATGCGTATGGCTCGTCTGGCTCCCGGCGGGCAGCGGGTGGGGCTAGCCAATGCCACCGAAGGTTCCGGTTACGAACCGCTGTCGCGTATATTTCACACCAAGAGCGTTCAGGTAGGCCTGCATACCCATGCCGTACTACGCGCACGCGAGGTGGCTGCGGCAGCGCTGAATTACAACGTTGGGGGGGCTGTCGATTTCAACATGCGCATGCCCGATATAGAACCTTCGCAATCGCCTGCATGGTTGCAGGCTGAACCTTATGCGGTTTTTTTCCACGGCACGGCCCGTGCGGAAAAGAGATGGCCGTCTTCGAACTGGATAGAAATCGCCAGATTGTTGGCCGGACGCGGGATGACAGTATTGCTGCCTTGGGGGAGCGAGAGCGAGAGGCTTATTGCAGAGCAGATGGCTAGCCAGATGATCAATGCGAGGGTGCTACCCAAATTGTCGTTAATGGAGGCGATGCTGCTGGCCCGGCGCGCTGCGCTGGTTGTGGGGGTTGACACTGGCCTTACTCATATTGCTGCTGCCTTTGAGCGCCCGACGATCGAGTTGTACTGCGATTCTCCTCGCTGGAAGACAGAAGGAAACTGGTCCTCGAAAATTATCAATTTGGGTGACGAGGGAACGCCGCCAGCCGTGAGCGCTGTCGCGCAGGCGATCGATATGTTATTGGTATGAATTTAGGTGTACGGATTGATTATTTTCGGACTACCGCCACCAAGTTCAGAGATGGTTGCGCATTTTGGGTAATCGTTATATCTGTGTCGTCAAAGTTGAATTGTTTCTTTACGCCTGCTGGCTGACGCTTTTTCTTCAAAGCATGTATCACATTCAATAATTTCATCCTTAGAAACCTTGGTACAAACGGCAGTGTAAATGGCAACGTTATCCATTTTATTTTTGCACAGCGGCTAAGCTCGATCTCAATCACATCTTTGCGTCCGCTCATGTGCAGAATGTCTACTTCCTGGAAAATAGGTTCCAGAGATTTTTTAAGTGAGCTTGTACTGTATTCACGAATGTGCCAGCGATTCCATGGAGCTTGCCACGGTAGTAGGCGTGTGCTGCGGTCCGGAGTTACCAGAATTAATTGTCCCCCGGGTTTAAGAACCCGGCGGATTTCCAAAAGATAGTGCGCGGTCTTTTGAATATGCTCGAAAACCTGGAATGAAAGCACCGTATCAAATGACTGATCTGGAAACGGCAGTCGACTATCTGGTGCGCAGCAATGGAAAGCGATGTTATACGCTGCATAGTGCTCTTGCGCATAGGCGATCGCATCTTCGGCCACATCAACTGCGTCAACATGAATGGCATTCCGGGATATTCGCGCAGAGCCGTAGCCGCTGCCGCAGCCGTAGTCCAGCACACGCTTATCTTTGGTAAATTTTTCAGCAAAATTGTAGGTGGCGATATGCATCGCGTAGATGACATAATCTTCGATCGAAGAGTCGTAGTGCTCAAGGATCATTCTTTCGCCGGTGGGTTCGAGATTCATGGTGTCGTATGCAAATAGAAATTAGATGAACTGCTTCGTACGTCGCGAAAATATGAGCATGAGATAAGCGAATAGAAAGCAAATACTGTCGCCCAATATGGTCACCAGGCGAAAGCCGACAATCACAAGAAGAGCGCTTGATCCGGGGTAGCTGGGAGTGAGCATACCGAGCATGAGCACTTCGCGGACGCCTAAGCCAGCAGGCGCACCCGGCGTGAAAAAACCGGCAACCCATGCCAGTGCAAAACTGGCCAGCAGCAACATAAAGTCGTGTTTCATTTCCGGTAGCAATACCGTCACCATGACAAAGATCCCTGCGCCAATCGTGACGTAATTCAAACTATAGGCACCAAATGCCTGAAACAATGTTGGTAGTCGTGGCAACATCCCTTCAAACGTAGAGTTGTTTGCCGGAGCTAGCCATTTTAACAAGCGCGGCGCCAAAGGGCGGTACAACAGCAACGTTAGAAGTAGTAAGCCGATTAGTACAGGTATAAAAACTGTTTGGTGCGCGGAGCTGAAGTTAGCCAGGCCAGCCTGTGAAAAAAAAGCACCTGTGGAGCCAACAATCAGTGCAGCGAGCAATGCGAGCAAGGTTTCTGAAAATACTGTTATAAAAAAGGGCCGTAATGTGATGCCGCGTGCCATTGACATTGCGGCGCGTCCGATGTGCTGTCCGACATTTCCTGGCAAATATTTGGCTATCTGGGTTACTCCCATGATCATTGATAATTCACGCCATGGACGAGCGTAGCCAATATCCGCGAGCATGCGTTTCCATGCCCAGGCACTTACCGGAATGATGGTGGCATAGAGCAGCGCCGCGATCACAATGCTGCCAAGTACCGGAGCTGTCAAATGTCGCGATATGTCTTTCATGGTCAACGTCTTGAACGTATATCCCATGAAAGCTACGATTGTCACCAAGCCTATCAACAAGCCTAGCGCACGATAGACCTTCTTCAGCATCGGCGTCTGGCTCTGACGACGTAGCCACTACCCAGGTCTTGGTTTATAAAGAGACTCTGTATGGCGGAAAATAGCCCAAGAGTCCATTTTCCTGGCAGAGAACGCAGCAAGGGATAAAGTGCCATATGCGGTTTGCGGTCAGTGCCGCTTCGATCATTATTTTGCTTGCGGTTGGCATCGTCGTTCTGTGCTTTATTATAAATGCGACGAGCATAGATAGGCGCGCTGATCCATTCGGTGAAGTTGGTTAATGGAAATCCATAGCACTCGAATACTTCCACTTCCAGACCGGAATTTTCTAACAACATAATGAATGAACTGCGTTCATAGCGCCTGAAATGTCCTGCCCATTTATCGCCGGCGCGCCACAATTTCATATGGGCTGGCACGGACAGCAATAAATGGCCATCGGGTTTTATCCACGATATCCACTGGGCTAACGCTTGCTGATCATGCTCTATATGCTCCAGTACGTCAAAAGCGCATAGCACGTCGAAACAATTCTTCCAGTCAGGATTGGGGGAGGCATGCAGCGGTATGTTTTGAGCAAATTTATGGATCATGGACGTCGACAACGCGCGTGCATCTGCGGACATTTCCAATGCTTCGCATTGGAAACCCTTTTGGGCCAATTCAACCAGCAGGGCCGCCGCGCCCGAGCCAATTTCAATTAGACTTCCTGTCGGGATCTTGTCCATCAGCCGGCGAATTCGCGCCCGCCTCATCAGATAACGGGGTGCCGGAACCCAACCAAGTTCAGGTATTGCCGGTCCAAGTACGGGATCAATCATCATGGTCAATCTTGAAATTTCGTTTACTGAGGAGCCATGCATGGAATTGCGCTCCGATAGCTGCCGCATCAATCTTTTTTGTTAAATCTGCATGGCAGCTTCCTTCTTTTCTGTTCATCACGATATCCGCTTGCTGTTGCACCATATCCGCTAGCGCTTGCGGGTTTCCTGCTGGTATTAGGGAAACGCAAGGCGGACAGTGTTGGAGCAATTCCCGGATAGCTGGTGAGTCGCGTGTAATCAATGGCTTTTGAGCTGCAATAATCTGAAACACCTTATTCGGAATAACGTTAGCCGCTTTCTCAGAAGTGCCAAAAATACCAAGACAGATATCTGCTTGCCGGATCCAGCTTATCAAATCCTGATAATCCGCCCATTCATGCCAATGTACGCGGGGCAATGGCTGTTCGGCCAGCATTGTCTGAATATGCGATGTTTCCTGCCCCTTACCGATCAGCATCCAATCGATCTCTTCGTGACTCAGCAAGCGAGCGGCTTCTATAATATGCTCGATTCCGTGCAAGGGAATAAACTGGCCATAGAACAGAATTCGCAATGATTCTTGAGACCGGGGAATTGGCGTTTGTGGAACGGGAAATTTCTCGGTTTCTGCACCGACCCACACGGTACCGCATTCACCATCGGGCAAATGAAATAGCGTTTCCAGTCTTGTGGCATGTACCTTTGTATCCATGAAAATTCCATCAGCAGCCCTGAGCGCAAGCCATTCAAGTCTCCAAAGAGCATGCGCAACAGGATGCCTGGCGCGAAACATTCGGCGATCATCGATCACCGTATCATAGGCAGAAATAAATACATCCCAGGCTACAGGCACGCGTCTCAGACGGGCGAAACAATGGATCACTAATATATCAAGCAAGCCCGGATAACTGATCAGGACCAGATCATGCGCAGGCAGATGTAAATAGCGCCATATTAACTGCGGATAGGAGCATAGCAAGCGCGCAATCATGCTGAATTTGCCGAAAATACCTTTAATCTGGCTTTTGTCTTCAATACCATTCCAGACATTTGCATGGCACTCAATTAATTCAATGCCATTCTTGCGAATACCGTCGCGTAGCAGCCTCACACGCGGTTTGCCAGTATCATAAGTCCCCCACAAAACAATTTTCATTGTATTCGTTCAGGCCACGATTTCGTCAGGTACCGGAGTCTCTTGCGTGTCGTGATCGAGCGAGCGGTCCAGTACCGCATTGACCCCCTTGTCATCGCGTAATCTGAAGCGAATGTCTTCGATCAGTTTGCGATTGGCTGCCAGCAGATCTGCGAGAAATGCAACCAGCAAGGTTTGAAACCCCATTACCAATAAAACGGCGGCGAGAATCAAAGACTGTATATGACCGTTACCATCTCCGCCCAGGTATTTCCACAAGAAGCGTAAACCGATCAACAGACCGGCGGCAAATAGTGCAGCCCCAATCGATCCGAAAAAGCGGAAGGGGCGATAGATGATGAAAATTCTTACGATAGTGACCATGCTACGGGACACATACGATGAGATGCTTTTGACCAGACGCGAAGGTCGTAAGTCTTCATTTACCCGGATTGGCACAGAAGTGACGCTCATGTTTTTTTGACCAGCCTGGATGATGGTTTCCAGCGTATAGGTATAGCTGCTGAATACGGTCAGGTTTTGGGCTGCGGTCCGACTGATGGCTCGAAAGCCGCTAGTGGCGTCGGCAATGTCGGTTTTGCTGGCGACGCGAACCACCCAGCTGCCCAGCTTTTGAAGGATTTTTTTCCAGGGTGAAAAATGCTCGATGGTAGCAATTGGGCGTGCGCCGATTACGATATCTGCTTGTTTGCCAAGTATAGGAGCAGTTAATGCCGGAATGTCTTCCGCATCGTATTGATTGTCGGCGTCGGTATTGACAATGACGTCCGCCTTCAGATGAAGGCAGGCTTCCAAACCGGTTATGAAGGCGCGCGCCAGACCTTGGTTACGGGTATGGCGAACCACATGATCGACGCCATTTTTGCGAGCGACGCTGACTGTGTCGTCGCTGCTGCCGTCATCAATGATCAGCCATTCTACGCAGTCAAATCCGGCGACCTTTCTTGGTAAGGCCGCAAGAGCGATGGCGAGTGTTTCTGCTTCGTTGTAGCAAGGAATTTGGATGATAAGTTTCAATTTATTTTATTTTCGATATTTGTTACTGATTGCTTGATCGCGCCATCGCAGTTGTGTCGCCGCATGATTTGGAATTAGTGGGCCAAAATAGTATTGATATGCTCAAACCGCAAAGTATGGTTAGCAAGATGACCTGCATAAGCTTCCCATTAGATTCATTTATTACATCAATGGAAAACACCAGACTTTTTCCCAGTACCACACCGTCTCGTTGAGCTATACCGAATGTTGTATCTGAGGTTAGCCAAGCGGAAACGGCCTTTCCGGGATTGCTGTCTATTCCCTCAAGGATAAGGATGGTTGGTGTAAATGCAATTTCCGGCAGAGGAAGTTTGTCATAGCAAACAATTTGATTGGTGTTATCACGTACTGACTGTGAATTTATTATTTTTTTTTGTAAAAATTTCTGATTTCGTAAGGTTAAAGAGAATATTCCTGAATTGCTGCGATTGTTATAGTTTGCCATCAAAAGGTTAATGCAAAATGTGGCAGATTGATTTAGTGTTGAAACATTAATATAGTTCCAATTAATAGACTGTTGAATATGAAAGCCCGTTACAATTTCTCCAGCTGGAATTTGTTCACGGACTGCGGGGGCTGGAAGAATGGTATGTATATATTTTTTTGAGTAATTTTCATTAAAGGAAAAGTAAATAAAAAAAATGAAAAATATCGTCCATAAAAAAATTATCTTCAAAGAGATGAGATATTTCATGAATACTGCTTCAGATAAAATGGAATCACTTGCAAAATATAGGTTGAAAGTTCTGCGCAAGCCAAAATGGTGACAATTATATTGAGAACTATTACCGGTACGCGTAATCGAATAAAAGCGACAGCAGCAGACAGTAATAGTAATGGAATGACTGGATAGAAATATCTACCTTGAGTCGCTCTTAATTGACCTTCAATTAAATAGGCGCCATATATATGGTATAAAAAAATAATAGAAAAAAATAGATTTATAAAAAAACCGTACAATGCAACTCTATCTATTTTATCTGTTGAAAGAAAACTCAAAGGCAATGATAACGTACCTAGAAATATTGATGCAACGACAGAGAAAAGTACGAGAAAACTTAAGTTCGTAAAATTTGCTGAGCCAACATAAATAGAGAAATAAACAGCGACAATAACGCTGATTATGCTTAACGGTTTTCTGTAGTGATGTTCTTGAAGACGACTATTTATATAGTAAATTAAGGAGGTATCTTCAGTTTTTTTTGGATTTTTTTTGAAAATTTTCCATAGAAGTTTTAAGATGTAAATGAGAAAGATATTTAGCAGAAAAAATAGAATATCCAAAAAACCTCTATATGGAAAGCCACGTACTGCGAACCAGATAAAGTTCAAATGGCGAGGCACCAAATCGTACTGAAGGAGTACATTTTCCCGGCCAGCACCAAGATATACAAACATTCCGTAAAACCAATTAATAGTTTGGCTAATTGCAGGTTGTGAATGTATGAAATCCAGAAAACTTAAGTTTAGTGCTACATCTAGCCCAGGTTTTCTTTCTGTGCCGGAGGTGTACAACGGATTCCCGAAATAAACAAGGTTGCGCACCATCCAGATTATTGGAATTGAGAACGCCGTCAAGCTTATACCAAGAACATGTTTAATTTTATTTGGAGTGGAAAGCTCAAAGATCAGGAAAAATATCATCGGGGCAAGCAAGACCCAAGGAGTCATCATTTTTGTACCACTTGCAATGGCAAGCCACGTTGCGCACCAATAGGCGTCTTTAATTTGACGCTCAACAATGTGGCGAGCAAAAAAATAGGTAGCTAATGCACAAAACAGAAAAAGTGGTATATCGTGCGTGGTTCCCGAGGATAGGTGGGAAACCATTGGAATAAAGCCAATGGCGGCCGCAAGTCCATTGGCACGTGGTGTGTCCAATCCGACGACTTTGAAAGTCTGGAATAAAACTAGTAACAACAATGCACCGGACAACGCCGATACAATACGTGGCAGGCGTAGCAAAAGTTCTTGATCGCTAGTGAACCAGCTGCCTATTTTCAATGGTATTGCAGCCAAGGCATAATAAATAGGCGGATGTTGCGCAATCCAGTTATAAGCTGGTTTTGCATCAGTGTTTTTTTCTACATATCCCATGATATCTGCACCAATCAGGGATTTTCCAACAGCAGGCGAACTCAATACAGGAATGCCTTTTCCGTATGCTATATCTTGAACGTAAGCATAATGTCCAATCTCATCCGGAACCGCTGAAAATGGCGTCACACAGAAAGCCAGATAGAGCGTCTTTACAAAAAAAAGCAAAGAAATTAACAGTATTGGCAACGAGTAATGAAGGAAAATATTTTGTATACGCTGCATGCACCACCTTATTTTTTAGCGAGCTAGCGCTATATATAGAAAAGTGGCGTAAAGATTTTTTAATTATCTTGTAACTCTGTTACGGCGCCAAATCATGATTTTGAGAAAGTAGACCATAAAAGAGATGCATTTATGTATCATTTTGTAACAATTCATGTCTTTATTAATTCAATGAGATATGTTATGGCTTGTTGCGAAGTTATGTATTTTTTCAGTTTGTACGTGCCACATATGCTTTTGCATCGTGCCAATAATTGGCGGAAGACAGCAGGAGTCGAACCTACCCGGGAGTGACTGGCACCCCCCACCGGGTTTGAAGCCCGGCCGCATCACCGGATACGTGTGCCTTCCTTGTGCTGCTCTATCTTATCTGGATTGATGGCGTCTACGCTATCAAAACCAGACCGTGTCACCGTCGCGTAACACATGCATGTCGCGTATGCGCCGGGTATAACCTATACGATCGAAAAACTCCAGGATTTGTATCGCGCGCTTGCGTCCCAGCCCGGTCGCATCGCGCCAGGTTGCGGCATTGACGCCGGCGACAGCTTTCGTGCCATGTTCAAGGGTTTGCTCTGTTGCCAGTTTCTTCGCCAGCGCAGCCAGCTGACGTAAACAGTCGTGGTGATAAAACAGGTCAGGTTCAATCTGATATACCAATCCTTGCCGCAGCAACTTGCGCAATAATTGTCGAACCTGTTCTTCCGGCAGGGCATACGTCCTCGCCAGTTCACGTACCCACGGAGGATCGAAATCTGCGGCTGCCAATTTTGACAGCAATTGCTGCGCTAGCCCCTGTTCGCTTTCTGACAGCGACACAGTATGTTGCGGCAAATGAAGCCACTGTCCACTACGCTGAATTGCCCCTTCGCTGAGAAGTGTGTCCAAGGCCGCGTGCCACAACGCACTGTCTAGATTCGGCTGTGCCATTCGCCGCAAACGTCCTGCATCGATACCTTGTTCATCCGGGAAGCGCGTATGAAAATCGGCGAGTGCGGTAAGCGCGCATTCCTTTAGAGAATGCCATTGGCTGGAGAGCATCACAAATTTATCCTGCTCCAGCGCTCCGGTTACAATCGTTTGTACGTCTGGCGGTAAGCGCAATGAGTCCGATGGCAAGCCGCTAAGTTGCATCAGCGTCGAAAGCCGTAAGCCGCCGATAGGCGTTGCTTGCAGTAAGGAAGTGATGCCGGCGCCATTCAGCATATGCTCCATCGCGTCGAGCCAGGCCAGGCGCCCTGGCGCACGTCGCTTTCTTGCCGGCGCTACCGGGTCCAGCACGTGGCCGCCGCCAATTGTCATGTTTGCTTGCGCATTGCGGACGATAAAGCGATCACCCGGCACGGTGCAGACAGGCGATTCGAACAGCAGCTGCACCTTGCAGTTGTGACCGGCGGTCAGCGCATTTCCCTCTAGCAACGTGAGATGGGCAACCTGGTGCATGGTCCCTAAATGGACATGCAGAGGAGAGCGGTTGCGCACCGTCAAACCGGCGTGAGCAGACAAGTGCAGTTCCGCGTCTATCCGTGTCGAGGGTATCAATGCACGAGAATCTGCCAGCCAGTCGCCGCGCTTGATGGCATCCCTGTCGATGCCGCTCAGATTGAGTGCGCAGCGTTGGCCGGCGTGGCCGCTGGCGGCGGGGCGGTTTTGTACATGCAGACTGCGTACCCGTACAGTATCACCGGACGGCATCAGTGCCAGATGATCGCCGTTGTGAACCTCGCCCGAGAAAACGGTTCCGGTTACCACGGTGCCGTGTCCTGCCAAGGTGAATACCCGGTCTATCGCCATCCTGAAGAGACCATCGGCGCGGCGCGGCGGCAAGCTTTGCGCCGCCACATGCAAATGTCGTTGCAAGGCAGCGGTTCCGGCGTCTTGCGGAAGATGCGCCGCAACCGCAAAAACCGGTATGCCTGCCAGTTTGGTGTGCACAAGCAGTTCTTGAATTTCGTTGGTAACCTCCGCAATGCGGGCCTGATCGACGCGGTCGATTTTGGTCAAGGCCACGGCGCCGACATTGACTCCCAGCCATTGCAGGATTTCCAGATGTTCCCGCGTTTGCGGCATGACGCCATCGTCGGCGGCGATCACCAGCAACGCAAAGTCGATGCCGCTGGCGCCTGCCACCATGGTGTGGATCAGGCGTTCATGTCCGGGGACATCGATGAATCCCAGTACATCGCCATTTGGCAGCGCGGTGTAGGCATAGCCAAGTTCGATCGATATGCCGCGTTCCTGCTCTTCCTTGAGGCGGTCCGTATTGACGCCGGTGAGCGCTTTGATCAGCGTGGTCTTGCCGTGATCGATATGTCCGGCGGTGCCGACGATCATAGGGATAAATCCTGCAGCTGAACCTTGAACAGGTTTTCGTCATGCTCTTCCAGGCAGCGACAATCGAGCCATAGTGCGTCGCTGGCGATCCGGCCGATAACTGGGCGCGGCAAATGCCGCAACGCTTTCTCAAGTTTGTCGAGTGCGCGGCCGTGGCGCTTGCCGCCATCGGCGGTGCTCCAGGCACGCAGCACCAGGCCGTAGCTAGGTAACTGGTCGACAGGTAAAGCGCCGCTGCCGATCTGGCTGAACATTGCTTCGGCGGTCACTGCATATTTGCCTGTTAATGCCACCTGCAATACCGGCAGCAGGCGCTCTGCCTGCGCCTGTATCTGCGGTTGACTACGGATCAGCAGGCGCAAGGTAGTTAGCCGTTCGGCCAGGAATTCCGGCGCCAGATATAACCGTAATACTGGTTCCAGCGCCGCTAGCGTGAGTTTGCCGACACGCAGCGCGCGTTTCAGCGGATTTTTCTTGATACGCTGTATCAGGTCTGCGCGGCCGACGATGATGCCTGCTTGTGGCCCGCCCAGCAGTTTGTCGCCGCTGAATGTCACCAGGTCGGCGCCCTGTCGGATGGTTTCCCGTACAGTGGTCTCTGCCGGCAAGCCCCATTGCGTCAGGTCAATCAGTGTGCCACTGCCCAGATCGACCGTGACGGCAACACCGTGAGGTCGCGCCAGCTCTGCCAGCGTAGCAACTTCGACGCTGCTGGTGAAACCGCTGACGGCGTAATTGCTGCAATGGACTTTCATCAGCATCGCACTGCGAGCGCTGATGGCGTTGGCGTAATCTGCAGGATGGGTGCGGTTGGTGGTGCCGACCTCGATCAGCTTTGCCCCGGCGCGTTGCATGATGTCGGGAATCCTGAAAGCCCCGCCGATTTCAACCAGTTCGCCGCGCGAGACGATGACTTCCTTCCTTTGCGCCAGCGCGTTCAGCATCAGGAATACCGCCGCAGCATTGTTGTTGACGATGGTTGCCGCTTCGGCCCCGGTGAGTTCGCACAATACGTCTTCCACCAGGCTGTCGCGGTCGCCGCGGCCACCGGTTTCCAGATCGAATTCAAGATTGGCGGGATTGGTCAAGGCACTAATCACTGCCTGTACGGCTTCATACGGCAGCAGCGCGCGTCCTAGGTTTGTGTGAAGCACGGTACCAGTGAGATTGAACATCGCACGCAGTTGCAGGCGGCTGGCAGTCGCAAGGCGCTGCTCCAGACTGCTGCTCAAGCTGCTATCGTCAATGGCGCTCGCCGCAAGTGTTCCGGCCAACGCCTGGCTTCTGAGTTCGTCGAGTAGCCTGCGTACGGCTGCGGTCACCTGAGTGCGTCCATATTGCGTTAGCAAGGTCTGGGTCTGAGGCAGATTCAGAACGCGGTCTACTGCGGGAATGTCGCTGGCGGCCGCAAGGATAGGACTGACCAGCGAGATTGCGCCTTTCATTCAGCCCTCCGCAGCTTGCCACAACAGCGGGTTGCCTTGACGACGAACGTAGGCGGTTTCACCCATGAGCAGATCCAGCGTCAAACTGGCCAGATCGTCGGCAACGGGTTCTACATACGGATCCTTTTCCTGATAAAAAATTTTCAGCCAGCTATGGCATGCGTCGCAGGTCTCGGCTTTGGCGCTTGCTGCGCCGGCGGCCTGTTCGTCTTCTATGGATTGATACGCGATTCCTTGGGTGGAATCGCAATAGGTGCACTTGATTCGCACCATATGCCATTCGGCGGCGCACATGCCGCATTGCAGATAGCGATGGCCCTGTGATTGCCCATCCATCCGCACGACGCTTGCAACCGGCATCGAGCCGCAGCATGGGCATAAACCCGGGGTGTCCAGCAATGGCACGTCGCGAACCTGGAAGCGCGTCACCAGATCGCTGCATATGACCTGTAAGGCAGCTGTATAGAACGGGGCGCTGGCCGGGTCGATGATTTCATTGTTGCGCCGCAAAATAGCTTCCGCCTGGCTGTCGTGCTGGTTAGGGCTGCTTTGTCTAATATGTTCTATCAGTTGGGTTAGCTGCGGCGGCAAGTCCGTTGATTTGGCGAGTTGCTCCAGCAGTTGGTCCAATATCGCTTGCCAATGCGGGCTGCGTACCTGATCAGTCGCCAGGATCAATGGCATCAGATGTGTCTGGGCGAGGTTGTTGCTGGCTTGAACCTGAGCCTGATCGTCAGGTTCCCGGGCTAGTTCGTTCAATGCCTGTTGTTGCGTCTCGGCCAGCGACGCCATCAATTTCAGGTAATCGCCGATTGGGTTGCCTGCCGCTAGCTGTCTGAGGCGTTGCGCCCGGTTGCTGAAAATATTGATGCGTTGCGGCAATCGGACACGAGGAATCGCATTGTGATCCAGGGCTTCGATTTCACCCGGTTCAAGGATACGTTGCAAAGCGCCACCTTCCTTTCGTGGGTGCGAATGACCCTTTCAAAGCAGATGGTATTAATGTAGCCTAAATATGTCCTGAGGGGGCGCACGAAAATTTCATTCGCCAGTCATGTTCCGGTACCACTCGGCGTGATGCTTGCGCGCCCAGGCTCTGCTTACCGTACCGCGTGTCATAGCGCCGACAGTGCCCTGGACCCAGATCGCAGCATAGATATGCACGATGATGCCGACAATGAGCCCAAAGCCGCACAGCGCATGCAACACCACGGCAAGCCGGATGACAAAGATCGGAAACAGCCAGGAAAACCAGGCGCGCCAGATGACGATGCCGGACAACAGCAAGCCTGCCATGCAGGCGATCATGACCCAGAACAGTAATTTCTGGCCGCCGTTGTAACGGCCTACCGGCGGCAGGTTTTCTTCGCGGTTGCTGATGACGTCGCCGACATTTTCCAGCCACGCGACATCATTTTTACTGATCAGGTTGTGCCGCCAGAAACGCAGGGTCAGCAGCGCAAAGCAGACAAACATCACCAGGCCGATGAAGGGATGCAGGATGCGGGTCCAAGGGCCGCCGCCCAGCACAAAACTGAGCCAGAACAGCGCCGGGTGAAACAAGGCCAGTCCGGATAAGGCCAGTATCACAAAGGTGATGGCGACCACCCAGTGATTGATACGCTCAGCGGCGTTGTAGCGAACGATGCTGTCTTTTGTGACATCTCGATCGGCGTTGTCGGGGTTGTTCATGGTGGCAGATCCTGTCCTGTGATGTTGGGATCGTTCGCATTGTTCTCAGGCGTAGTGAGCAGGGCGGCGCGTCTTGATGCTGCGGACTCTTGCTCTTCCGCAGCCTTGTCGTCATCTGTCACCTCGTTCGGCCCGACCTTGATATAGTGGAAGAATCCGGCCAGCGCAGTCAGTGCGATACCGGCCAGCGCCAATGGCTTGGCGACACCTTTCCACAGGCCGACCAACGGACTGATGTGCGGATTGTCTGGCAGGCCGTGGTAGAGAGAGGGTTTGTCGGCATGATGCAGCACGTACATGACGTGGGTGCCGCCCACGCCGGGCGGATCGTACAAACCGGCCTGCCCGAAGCCGCGTTCTTTGAGATCGACGATACGTTCAGCCGCATGCGCTTTCATGTCTTCCTTGGTGCCGAAGACAATGGCGCCGGTAGGGCAGGTCTTGACGCAGGCCGGCTCCTGGCCCACTGCGACCCGGTCCGAGCACAGCGTGCATTTGTAGGCTTTGTTGTCTTTCTTTGAAATCCTCGGCACATCGAACGGGCAGCCGGTGACGCAATAGCCGCAGCCAATGCAGTTTTCTTCATGGAAATCGACTATGCCATTGTTGTATTGGACGATCGCGCCGGGCGACGGACAAGCCTTGAGGCAACCCGGATCTTCGCAGTGCATGCAGCCATCCTTCCGGATCAGCCATTCGAGATTGCCGTCCGGATTTTCGTATTCTGAAAACCGCATGACGGTCCACGAGTGTTCCGTCATGTCAGGCGGATTGTCCAGCACGCCAACATTGACGCCGACCTCATCGCGCAAGTCATTCCATTCCATGCAGGCGGTCTGGCAGGCTTTGCAGCCTATGCATTTGGTGACGTCGATCAGTTTGGCGACAGTGCCGGTGACCGGTTCACGCGCGCCGGGCGGCGGCGTGGTGGTGGCAGAGACGCGTTTGACATCGAGCGATTGCAGAGCCATGGTTTCTCCTATGTCTTCTCGACTTTGACCAGGAACGACTTGAATTCCGGCGTCTGCGAATTGCCATCTCCCACGCCCGGCGTCAGCGTGTTGGCGAGATAGCCCGGTTTGGTCAGGCCCTTGAAGCCCCAGTGGATAGGGATGCCGACGTGATGCACAGGTTTTCCTTCAATCGTCATTTTCTTGATGCGCTTGGTCACCACCGCCACGGCAACGATATAGCCGCGCTTGGAGCTAACCTTGACCCGCTCACCGGCCACTACGCCGACTTCCTTCGCCAGATCCTCGCCGATTTCAACGAACTGCTCCGGCTGGAGAATGGCGTTGAGACGCGCATGCTTGGTCCAGTAATGGAAATGCTCGGTGAGGCGGTAAGTAGTGCCGACGTGCGGGAAGGCGTCAACCTTGCCGAACATGGCGCGGTCGTCAGGGAACACGCGAGCGCCAGGATTGCTGGTTGCGCTTGCATTCTTCGGGAACAGCGGGTTATAACCGACCGGCGTTTCGAACGGTTCGTAGTGCACAGGGAACGGGCCTTCGGCCATGCCGGCGCGGGCGAAGAAACGCGCCACGCCTTCCGGATTCATGATGAACGGCCCCATGCCGCCGGCAGGGTTTTCGTCTACCTTGAAATCGGGGACGTCGACGCCACCCCACTTGTCGCCGTTCCAGCCGATCAGCTTGCGCTTGGCGTCGAACGGCTTGCCATTCACATCGCAGGAAGCGCGGTTATACAGGACGCGGCGGTTGGCCGGCCACGCCCAGGACCAGTTGAGCGTTTGGCCGATGCCGGTAGGGTCCGAATTGTCGCGTCTCGCCATCTGGTTGCCTGCTTCAGTCCAGCAGCCGCTGAAGATCCAGCAACCGCAAGCCGTGCTGCCGTCGTCGCGTAGTTCGGCAAAGCCGGCCAGCTGTTCGTTTTTCTTGCGAGTGATCTTGCTGGCGTCTTTCGGATCGGCCAGGTCGCTCAGGGCGCGGCCATTGTATTCCCTGGCCAGTTCCACGGCCGTCGGGCTTTCTGGATCGGCATAGGGCCAGGACAGCTTGACGATAGGGTCGGGATATTTGCCGCCGTCCGTTACATACATCTTGCGCATCTTCAGGAACAGGGTCGACATGATTTCCAGGTCGCTGCGCGCTTCGCCCGGAGGTTCCGCGCCTTTCCAGTGCCATTGCAGCCAGCGGCCGGAATTCGTCAGCGAACCTTCTTCTTCGGCAAAGCAGGTGGTCGGTAGCCGGAATACCTCGGTTTGTATCTGGCTCGAATCGACGTCGTTGAACGCGCCGTGATTCTTCCAGAATTCGGAAGTCTCGGTCGCGAGTGGATCCATCACCACCAGGAACTTCAGCTTGGCCAGGCTGGCGCCGATCTTGCCCTTGTCGGGCGCAGCCGCTAGCGGATTGAAGCCCTGTGCGATATAACCGTTGACCTTGCCCTGTTTCATCAGCTCAAATATTTGCAGCATGTCATAGGGCTTGTCGAGCTTGGGCAGGTAGTCGTAGGCCCAGTTGTTGTCTGCGGTGGCGGCGTCGCCCCACCAGGATTTCATCAGGCTGACATGGAATTTTCCGTAGTTCTGCCAATAGCTGAGCTGGTTGGGACGTAGCGGCTTGCTGGCGCGGGCGGCGATATATTTGCCGAAATCCTGCTCGGATTCGGAGGGCAGGGTCATGTAGCCTGGCAGCAGGTTGGTCATCAAGCCCAGATCGGTGAGTCCCTGGATATTCGAGTGACCGCGCAGGGCGTTCATGCCGCCGCCGGCGATCCCGATATTCCCCAGCAACAGCTGCACCATGGCGCCGGTGCGGATGATCTGCGAGCCGATCGAGTGTTGGGTCCAGCCGAGTGCATACAAGATCGTACCTGCGCGGGTCGGCGATGCCGTCGAGGCCAGCATTTCGCACACTTTAAGGAATTTTTCCTTGGGCGTGCCGCAGACGCTTTCCACCATCTCCGGCGTGTAGCGCTCGTAGTGTTGTTTCATCATGTTAAAGACGCAGCGCGGATGGGTCAGGCTCGGATCGGTCTTTACAAAACCGTCTTCGCCCACCTCGTAGTCCCAGGTTGTCTTGGTGTAGTTGCGCTTGTCGGCGTTGTAGCCAGAGAAAATGCCATCGTCGAAGGCATAGTCTTCGCGCACGAGGAAGCTGAAATCGGTGTAATTCTTGACGTACTCGTGCTGGATCTGATCTTTCTCCAGCAAGTAACGAATCACTCCGCCGAGGAAAATAATGTCAGTGCCGGTCCTGATAGGCGCATAGAAATCCGCCACCGAGGCCGAGCGCGTAAAACGCGGATCGACCACAATCAGCTTTGCCTTGTTATGCGCCTTGGCTTCGGTCACCCATTTGAAGCCGCACGGATGGGCCTCGGCTGCATTGCCGCCCATGATAAGGACAACGTCCGCATTCTTGATGTCGACCCAATGATTCGTCATCGCTCCACGGCCAAACGTCGGGGCAAGACCTGCCACCGTCGGACCGTGTCAGACACGCGCCTGGTTGTCGAACGCCAGCAGCCCGAGGCTGCGCATGGTTTTATGGGTCAGATAGCCGACTTCATTGCTGCTGGCCGACGCCGCCAGCATGCCTGTGGTTAGCCAGCGGTTGACGGTTAGTCCCTCCGGCGTCTTTTCGATGAAGTTGGCGTCCCGGTCCTGTTTCATCAGGGTAGCGATACGGCTTAACGCATCGTCCCACGACATGCGTTTCCACTCTTTGGAGCCCGGCGCCCGGTATTCCGGGAACTGCAGCCGACTGGGACTGTGTACGAAATCCAGCAGGGAAGCGCCTTTCGGGCAGAGCGTGCCACGATTGACCGGGTGGTCGGGGTCGCCTTCGATATGGATGATGCTGGCTTTGGCATTCTTGGCGCCGTCACCGAGGCTGTACATCAGGATTCCGCAACTGACGGAGCAATAGGGGCAAGTATTACGGGTTTCGACCGTGCGCGTCAGCTTGTAGCTGCGTACTTCGGCCAGCGCAGGGGCGGGAGAAAATCCCATCAGCGCCAAGCTTGAACCTGCCAGGGTTGCGCCAGTCGTTTTAAGGAACTGGCGCCGGGACATGTGAACCATGGGTAGACCTCTCTTTGCGCATTAATGCCAAACAGTGTTCTGAACATGCGTTTTTATTATAGGATGGATTATTGTTTGCCAACAGAAGGAAATGTTGCACCCCCCCGGCTGTTACGGCAGTTTCGTCCTGCGCAGGCTGGAAAAACATGCTTTTTATTGATTGTTTGATAAATATCAACAAGGTGGACAGATGCCGTGGTTCACGTCGTCATTGCAACGCGGCATAATACGGCCATGGAACAACAAATTCTCGAAATCGATATTGCCGACTGGCAGATCAACACGCCAAACTCGGCCTGGATTTCCGCGCTTGAAGCCGGAAAAGTCCTGTATTTCCCACATCTGAGTTTTGCATTCACTGCCGATGAGCAGCGTTTCCTGACACCGGAGATCCGGGATCCCAAAAGCCGCAACATCAGTCTCGACGCGAACGGCAAGCTGAAGGGCGCGCTTGGTAATGCGGCTGACCAGATCGCCTTGGCCAAGATGATCGGACGTTTTCGCAGCCAGGCCCAGCAGTTGATCTATTCCCTGTTGCCAGCGTATGCCGACACCCGTAGCGAATTGCGCATGGCCCCCACCAGCTACAGGCCGATGCAAGTGGAAACCCGTGCCCAGTCGTGGCGGGCCGATGACCGCCGCCTGCATGTCGATTCTTTCCCGTCACGCCCGAATTACGGTGAGCGGATCTTGCGCGTGTTTGCCAACGTTAACCCAGACGGCGTGCCGCGCGTCTGGCGTGTCGGTGAGCCGTTCGAAGATGTCGCGCAACGGTTCCTGCCGCGCGTCAAAGCCTATTCGCGCTGGCAGGCAAAGGCCATGAACGCCTTACACATCACGAAGTCGCTGCGTAGCGAATACGATCATCTGATGTTGCAACTGCACGACGCCATGAAGTCCGATCTTGAGTACCAGAAAAACGGTCCGCAAGTAACCCAGCCATTTGCCGCCGGATCGGTGTGGGTGTGTTTTTCCGACCAGACACCGCATGCGGTGATGGCCGGCCAGTACATGATGGAACAGACCTTGCATTTGCCAGCTGCGAAGCAGTACGACCCAGGCGCCAGCCCGCTGGCGATCCTGCGCCGCCTGACTGGCCGCGTGCTCACGGAATGAAGGCTGCATCGGGTTTTGATGCAGGGCGGGCCTGGCGCATTCGTTTGCTGTACTCGGCGGTATGGTGGCTGGCGATGCCGATGGTATTGCTGCGCTTGTGGCGGCGCGGCGGCAAGGAGCCAGGTTACCGCCAGCATGTGGCGGAGCGCATCGGGTTTTATCCTCCCATGGCGCAGCATCTGGCGACAAGCAAATTCCTGTGGGTGCATGCCGTTTCCGTTGGCGAAACACGCGCCGCCGAGCCTTTGATAGCCGCTATGCTTGATGCTTATCCGGACTATACCATCCTGTTGACGCACATGACCGCAACAGGCCGCGCGACCGGGCATTCTCTGTTCGGCAAATTTCCCCGCGTGGTGCAATCCTTTCTTCCTTACGATACCGGCTGGATGGTCGGGCGTTTCCTTCGTCACTTCAAGCCAAGTCTGTGCGTATTGATGGAAACGGAAGTATGGCCGAACCTGATCGCGCAGTGCGGTCGTTACAAGGTGCCGGTCGCACTGGTGAATGCGCGACTGTCGGAGCGCTCCCTGCGTCGCGGCAAGCGATTTTCCACGCTGATGACAGAAGCCGCCGGCGGGATGTCCTGCGTCGGCGCGCAGACCGATGCAGATGCAGGCCGCTTACGACAGCTTGGCGGCCGCAATGTGCAGGTGACCGGTAGCGTTAAATTCGATGTCACTCCGCCGCCGGCCTTGTTGGCTGCGGGTGCCGCGATACGAGCGCAGATAGGTAGTCGTCCGGTATTGTTGTGCGCTAGCACCCGCGAGGGCGAAGAAGACTTGATACTCGAAGCTTTGTTCCGGCGCGGCCAGAATCCGGCATGGTCGAATATTTTGACAGTAATCGTACCGCGTCATCCGCAGCGTTTTGACGAAGTTGCCCAGCTGGCGGCAGCGAAGGGATTGTCGTCGTTGCGCCGCACCGGACTTGGCAGCGACGCCGTGCCGCCCGAAACAAGAATACTGGTGGGCGATTCAATGGGCGAAATGTTCGCCTACTACGCTGTTTGCGATGTTGCGTTTATCGGCGGTAGCCTGTTGCCGATGGGAGGGCAAAACCTGATCGAGGCCTTTGCCGTAGGCAAACCGGTATTGATTGGTCCCCATACGTTTAACTTCTCCGCCATCACCGAGCAGGCCATTGCGGCCGGCGCCGCGCGTCGCGTGACCGATGTCGAGAATATGCTAGATGAGGCGCTGTATCTGTTGCAGAGCCGGGAGCAACGGCAAGCGATGGGCCAGCAGGCTAGCAGTTTCGCGCGGCAGCATCGAGGCGCTACCGCGCGAACCATGGCATTGCTGCAGCCTTTAATCTCTTCCGAGTTCTCTGTCCCATGCACATCGCCGTGATCGCAACCAAAGTGCTCAGCACGCTCTTGCTGATGCCCACGAATCTTATCTTGTCCTGTTTTGCCGGGATCCTCTTGCGTCGCGCTTATCCACGTTTGGGTGTCACTCTGAGCGTTGCTTCGCTATTGTTGCTTGGGATATTGAGCAGCAAGGCAGGGGCGTTGCTGCTGGTGGTGCCGTTAGAGCAACGGGTCCCGGTTTTGTCTGCGGCAGGCCTGCATGATGCACAGGCGATTGTGATATTGGGCGGCGGCCGCTTGGGAAATGCGCCGGAGTATGGCGCTGCCGATGAGCCGAATTACTGGACTCTGGCTCGTTTGCGTTACGGTGCAAAGATATATCGCCAAACGGGTTTGCCGATATTGGTATCGGGCGGGAGTCCCGAGGGCTGGCCGTCATCAGAAGCTGAAATGATGGCAAACAGTTTGCGGGAAGATTTTTCTGTGCCGGTAAAGTGGCTGGAAGATGTCTCTGATAATACCGAACAGAATGCATTATTTTCTGCAGAAATTCTGAGGCGGGCAGGGGTGGGCCGGATTTTACTAGTCACAGATGCTTTACATATGTCTCGCGCTCAAATTCTTTTTGAGAAGACCGGATTGGAAGTGGTGGTCGCACCGACGGTATTTTTTAGTAGGGACAGGCTGACGTTGCTGAGTTTCATGCCTTCTGGGGAGGGTATGCGTCGCAGTGAATATGCATTACATGAGTGGCTGGGAATGCTGTGGCATTTTCTGCAACGCAGCAACTTGTAACGCTTGTAACATATGGGAACCGCTCGACAGCGGGCTGGCTCAAATACAACAAAAACAACTGAATCCAGAGGCCTGTACATTCGTCTAAGACTGAAACTATCATGCGTTTCAATGGTATGCAGGACTCAAATTTGCTATCCTTCGCTAATTTTTAAAAAGCTTGATAGTGGTTCGTTTTAATGGCTTTTTTATTAATTTTCATGGAAGACTCAGTCCTTAGGCTTTGAGGATTCGATAACATAGGCTAGCAAGGACAACAATTGGGCATCCCTTCATCCCATAATCCGGTTTCCGGCGTAATTCTCGCGTCTCATCCTATGCATATTGCATTTGGTGTAGACATCAATTACTACAGAGGCATGGGCGTCGCCATGACCTCCGTGCTGAGAAACAATCCTGGCATGACGTTCGTGTTCCACGTCTTTGCATTTTCTATTACCGATGACAGTCGGCGCCGCTTGGCGGAATTGGAAAGCCAGTACAACACTACCATCAATATCCACATGCTCCACACCAGCGTGTTGGCCGAGTTTTCGCAATTTCCCTGCTTTTCTCAGCATCCGCTAGGTACATTCGTTCGGCTCCTGATTCCCAATTTGCTTCAGGGAATTGCCAGTAAAGTACTTTATATGGATGCCGATATCTTGTGTATGGGAAAACTTGATGGATTATCCTCTATAGAAATAGATGACTATATAGCCGCAGTGGTTCATGATCAGATGGAAACCACGGCGAAGACACAAATTGCCAGATTGAATTTGTCGCATCATGAATATTTCAATGCGGGTGTCATGTACATCAATGTTGACAACTGGATAGCGAACGATTCGCAAAACAAGGCATTAACGATTTTGTCGACGCAGGAGTTGGTTTTTGCAGATCAGGACGCATTAAATATTGTGCTCAACGGGCACACAATATATATCGAAGAAAAATGGAATTTTCGCTACCATCTGGTGGATTTTCTCAGTAAGGGCGAGAAGCATTTGAAAGTAACAGAACCGGTTGTATTCATGCATTTTACCGGCCCTGTAAAACCTTGGCATGATTGGTGTTTGCACGAAGCAAGAGCCATATTCATTGAATATCAAGTGCAATCTTCTTGGGCAGATATGCCATTGGACCAGCCTAAAACTGTCAGGGAATTGAAGTTGTTTTCGAAATTTCTCATCAAGCAGCATAGAGTCGTTGATGGTGTGCTTTGGCATATTAGGTATTTATATGCAAGATTTATTCGTAATTTTAAGACTTTGACTGGGTAAATCCAAATATTATTGCATTACATTAATAGTATATTTTTAACGAAAGCTGAGTTTTCTTTTTTAAAGAAAATAAAGCAATAAGTTGTTCTTTGAATTTTAAAATATCCGCGAATCGGAGAAGCATTTGCGTTACTCGAAATTGCTGGTTACTGCCTTATTGATTGCATTTTATATACTGGCATTAGTTGTAGATCGATCTGCCGGGGTGATTTTTGGCCTGTTGTTATTATTTGGCCTAGTTTTCCTAGTATCTGGGAAAAAAGCGAATGATAAATCATTCGTTCAGTTAGTAAAAGAATACTGGCCGCTTCATCTGACAATGTGCGCCTGGCTAATTGCTGTATTGGCTAATCAGATTGGATCCGGTCATTTTCTATGGCGAACATATGATCCCCCATTCCGGCTAGCGATGTTCGTCCTGGTTTTCTGGGTAATGTCCTTTCTGTCTATCAGATACATGAAGTACGTTCAGTGGGCTTGGGTGATAGGAGCATTCCTGTCGGCGGTTAAAATCCATGTGCTTACTGGCGGCGGGGCAATGCGTTACGGATCGGATTTTATTCCCATTATTATCTTTGGTGAACTCACCTTACTGCTAGGAATTTTCTCTGCTTTATCTATCGTTTGGAATAAGCCAGAGAACAAAATTGCTATTTTTTTCAAAATAGCGGCGCTGTGTGCCGGATTATATGCCGCATATTTATCACAATCGCGCGGTGTATGGTTGACCATTTTTGTATTTATTGCCATAGCACTTTTAGTGACCAAAAATATTCGTTCCAGCTATAAATTGTCAGTCGTCATTTCTTTTGTTGTTTTTTTGGGTGCAATATCTTATTTTGGAAATATTGTAAAAGAACGAGTTCTGATTGGGGAAAGCGATATCACGCAATATTCTGCGGGGAAAAATATCGATACTTCTTTGGGGACGCGTCTCCAACTCTGGCACGGTTCTTGGGTATTGTTCACCGAACATCCACTCACAGGAGTTGGTGTGGAGGGTTTTCCACTGGCATTGGAAGAACTTTCCAAGCGAAATATTATTACTCCTCTTTCTGCAACTTTCCCGCACTCTCACAATGAAATATTGTTTATGATGTCGAAGCTTGGTTTGTTTGGATTATTTACAATACTAGCATTGTACTGCACACCAGCTTATTATTTCTTTCGCAATATACGTAATAATGATTCAGAAATTCGTTATATAGCTGCAATGGGTCTTGCATTGTGCCTTGGATTTTTTACATTGGGATTAGTCGATGTTGTATTTTTGTGGTGGGAAGTTTATCCTTATTACACTATAAGCATAGCTTTTTTCTTAATATATATTATGAAGAGAAAAGAATTTCTAGATAAGCCAAAAGAATCGCATCAATAAAAGTATTGCTTAGCATAGTTATGCAAATAATTAATTTTTGAGACTGCATATAACAAAGCGCCACGTGTAAACGTGGCGCTTTTCATTTATCTCGTTCCGATCGATAGAATTTTTGTACAGTCACCTGCCGGGGAGATTGCAACAAAGAATTCATATTTAAATACAGATGGTGATCGTCATTTATTGACGTTGTAGGCTTAGGCATCAGAAAAACCGTTTGGATTCATATTCTGCCAACGCCACGAGTCGGCACAAATAGTATTGAGGTCGCGGGTCGCCCGCCAATTGAGGATTTCAGCGGCCAGCGACGGATCCGCGCAGTAGGCGGGTACGTCACCGGGGCGTCTTGCGACAATTTCATAAGGAATTGAGTGGCCGCATGCTTTCTCATAGCTGCTAATTACTTGCAGCACGCTGACACCTTTCCCAGCACCGAGATTGACTGTGAATGATGCACCTTTGTGAAGTAAATGCGAAAGTGCCGAGACGTGTCCCTCAGCCAAATCCATCACGTGAATATAATCACGCACGCCAGTACCGTCCTCCGTTGGATAGTCACCACCATAAACGCGTAATTTATCCCGCTTGCCAACAGCAACCTGCGCCACGTAGGGCATCAAGTTGTTAGGCAGGCCAAGAGGATCTTCACCGATCAAACCACTTTCATGAGCGCCAACGGGATTGAAGTAGCGTAAATAGCCGATGCGCCAATCTGGGTCAGAGAGTTCCAGGTCATGCAAAATTTGCTCGCTCATCACTTTGGTTTGGCCATAGGGATTGGTTGGACGCAGAGGAGAGTTTTCCACGATTGGCACCGATTCCGGATTACCGTAAACCGTTGCAGATGAACTAAATACCAAAGTTTTGACGGTATGCTGCGCCATAACCTGACATAAATTCAACAAGCCATTTAGATTCGTATCGTAATATGCAAGCGGTTTTTCTACCGATTCTCCCACGGCTTTCAGGGCGGCAAAATGGATTACTGCATCTATTTGGTACTTTGAGAAAAGACTATCTAGCAAAGTAGCATCGCGCACATCCCCTTCGATGAAATGCAATTTTTCACCGGAAATCGTGGCAACTCGTTCTACAACTGCATACATGCTATTGCAAAGATTATCCAGACCGATGACGTTATATCCGGCGGCAAGCAAGGCGCACCAAGTATGAGAGCCTATATATCCGGTTGCCCCAGTGAGAACAATGGTTTTCTTCATAGGAAATTCATTTCGATTTTTATTATCAGCAAGGAAAAGTCTCATTATATTCTTGGCTTAGCCGCAAACATGAGTGGCGAAAAAAAACGCCGCATTTGTGCGGCGTTTTTTGTAAATAGAACTAGACGGAATGAAGAATCACGATTTGGTTGTCACCGTATTTTCATTCAACCCACCGCCCAACGACCGATACAGATCGATCGCATTATTCAAACGCAGCTGCCGTGTTTGAATCAAGGATTGCTGCGCCGAGAACAGATCGCGCTGGGCATTCAAACGGTCGGTTGAACTGGCGATGCCGTTCTTGTAGCGCAAATCGGTCAGCTTGACCCGTTCTTCCTGGGCCTTGAGGAAGGCGTCTTGCGCGGCCAACTGCTCTTCCAGTGTGCCGCGAGCGACCAGCGCATCGGAAACTTCCCTGAAGGCGCTCTGTATGGTTTTTTCGTAATTGGCAATCGCCAGATTCTTGCGAATCTCGCTCAGCGACAGATTGGCGCGGTTGCGTCCGCCTTCAAAAATCGGCAGTGTCAATTGCGGTACGAATGACCAGGTGCGGCTGCCTGCCGAGAACAGGCTGCCCAGTGAGGTGCTGGAATTGCCGATGCCAGCCGTCAGTGAAATGGTCGGGAAGAAAGCCGCACGCGCAGCGCCGATATTTGCATTGGCGGAGCGCAACTGCTGCTCAGCCTGGCGGATATCGGGACGGCGGTTCAGCAAGTCGGATGGCAGGCCGGCGGGAATGTCGGTGACGATTTTTTCATCCGACAACGATTGCGGCGCTGGCAGGTCGCCCAATGGCTTGCCGACCAGTAGCACCAGGGCGTTGGTGGCTTGCTCGCGCTGACGCACCAGCGTCGCCAGCGATACGCGGGCGGATTGGACCAGGGTTTCCGAGTTTCTCAGGTCGAGCGCGGAAGATGCGCCTACTTCAAAGCGCATCTTGTCGAGCTTGTAGTCATCCAGACGACTATCCAGGGTTTGCTGCGCCAACCGTTGTTGCTCGGCATATGACTGCTCTGTCAGATAAGCTTGGGCGACCTGCGAAATCAAACTGATTTGTGCCGATTGCTTGGCTTCTTCTGTTGCCAGATAGGTCGCCAGCGCTGCATCTTTCAGGCTGCGCACGCGGCCAAAGAAATCCAGCTCGAATGCTGTCATGTTCAGCCCGACCGCGTAGGCGGTACCTACCGCCGGTTGGCCAGGGACCAGTTGATCCGAGGCGGTACGGCCGCGGGTACGGCTGAAGTTGCCGTTAAAGTTAGGCAAGGCATCGGCGGCGGTGATGCCGTACTGCGCCCGCGCTTCCTCGATGTTCAAGGCTGCGGTACGCAAGTCACGATTGTTTTCCAGCGCGGATGCGATCAACGCCTGCAGGCGCTGGTCCGGGAAGAACTCGCGCCAACCGAGTTCCACCGCATCCAGTTGCGCCTTGCCTTCGGCAGCAGCCGGGTAGCTGCCAGCTACAGGCGCCTCCGGCCGCACGTAGGTCGGCGCCAAGGTGCAACCCGAGAGGACGCCTGCCAGCAGCAGGGTGCCGGTCAAGTGCTTGGGTAAAGTGTTAAACATGCTGACTCTCCACATCTATTTTTTTGTTGGCATCATGCAGCTTCTGCAGGCGTTCGCTGCCTTTGAAGAACCTGCGCACCACCACGAAGAACACCGGCACCAGGAACACGGCCAGGACTGTCGCTGTGATCATGCCGCCCATGACGCCGGTACCGATTGCGCGCTGGCTGCCTGAACCGGCGCCGGTCTTGATCGCCAGCGGCAACACGCCGAGGATGAACGCAAACGACGTCATCAGGATCGGACGGAAGCGCAGATGGACTGCCTCCAGGGTAGCTTCGATCAGGCCCTTGCCTTCAGCTTGCAAATCTTTAGCGAATTCGATGATCAGAATCGCGTTCTTTGCCGACAAACCGACCACGGTAATCATCCCGACCTTAAAGTAGACGTCGTTCGGCATGCCGCGCAAAGTCACGCCCAGCAACGCACCGAGAATACCCAGCGGCACCACCAGCATCACTGCCAGAGGAATCGAAGTGCTTTCATACAACGCCGCCAGCACCAGGAATACGGCGATCAGCGACAGCAGGTACAGCATCGGCGCTTGCGAACCGGACGTTTTTTCTTCCAGCGACTGGCCTGTCCATTCAAAGCCGAAGCCTGGCGGCAGTTTGGCAGTCAGTGCTTCCATTTCATCCATGGCTTCACCAGTACTATGGCCAGGCGAGGCGCCGCCGGAGATTTTCATCGCCGGATAGCCGTTATAACGCGTCAGTTGCACAGGGCCCTTGGTCCACTCCGAGCTGGTGAATGACGAGAACGGCACCATGGTGCCCTGGGTGTTCTTGACATACAGCCTGGCGAGGTCTTCCGGTTGCAGGCGTTGCGGTGCATCCGCTTGCACGATCACGCGTTGCTGGCGTCCCTGGTTAGGGAAGTCATTGACGTAGGACGAACCGAGTGCAGTCGACAGCGTGCTGTTGATGGCGCTGAACGATACGCCCAGCGCATTCGCCTTGTCGCGGTCGATATTGAGTTGCAGCTGCGGCGAATCTTCCAAACCTTCAGGTCGCACCCCTGCCAAAATTTTGCTTTGGGAAGCCATGCCGAGCAACTGATTGCGTGCAGCGGTCAATGCCGCATGTCCTTGTCCCGAACGGTCTTGCAGGCGGAAGGTAAAGCCGGTAGCGTTACCCAGTTCCGGGATTGGCGGAGGATTCAGCGGATAGACGATGGCGTCCTTGATTTGCGAGAACACGCCAAATGCCTTGCCGGCAATCGCGTCAGCCGATTCAGCAGGTCCACGCTCGCTCCAGTCCTTGAGCGGCGTGAATACCAGGCCGGCATTCTGACCGTTACCGGAGAAGCTGAAGCCGGTAATCGCCACCACATTGGCTACCGCAGGCAATTTCCCGTAATACGCTTCGATCTGCTTGATCACCTCCAGGGTGCGGTTGCTGCTGGCGCCGGCAGGCAATTGCACGTTAGTGACAATATAGCCCTGATCTTCGCTTGGCAGGAATGATGCTGGCAGACGGGTGTACAACACTCCAACGCAGATCAGGATGGCGCCATACACCACCAGGTAGCGACCGGTCTTGGTCAGCATCTTGGCGACAAAGCCCTGATAGCTGTTGGTAGTAGCGTTGAACTTGCGGTTGAACCAGCCGAAGAAGCCTGTTTTTTCGTGATGATGGCCTTTTTCCACAGGTTTCAGGATGGTGGCGCACAGTGCCGGCGTCAGCGTGAACGCCATCAATACCGAGAACACCATTGAAGCTACCATCGACAACGAGAACTGGCGATAAATCGCACCCACCGCGCCGCTGAAGAATGCCATAGGGATGAACACGGCGATCAGCACCAGCGTGATACCGATCAGCGCGCCGGTGATCTGGCCCATCGCCTTGCGGGTTGCTTCACGTGGCGACAAACCTTCTTCGCTCATGATGCGCTCGACGTTTTCTACCACCACAATCGCATCGTCGATCAGGATACCGATCGCCAGCACCATGCCGAACATGGTCAGGACGTTGATCGAGAAGCCGAACAGCAGCAGCGTGGCGAAAGTACCCATCAGCGCGACCGGCACAACCACTGTCGGAATCAGGGTATAGCGGATGTTCTGCAGGAACAGGTACATCACCAGGAACACCAGGATGATCGCTTCCACCAAAGTCTTGACCACTTCTTCAATCGAAATCTTGACGAATTTCGACGTATCGTAAGGGATCTCGTAGGTAACGCCGGCCGGGAAGTACTTGGACAGCTCTTTCATCTTGGCTTTGACTGCCGTTGCGGTGCCCAAAGCATTCGCAGTTGGCGACAATTGCACACCGACGAAGGAAGTCGGCTTACCGTCCAGACGGCCGGCAGTGGCATACGACTGGCCACCGATTTCAATACGCGCAACATCGCGCAGACGGACAATGGAACCATCCGAATTGGCGCGCAGCTGGATCTTGCCGAACTGTTCGACGGTATTCAACTGGCCGGTCGCCACCACGGTTGCAGAAATCTGCTGCGAGCCAGGGCTAGGCAGATCACCCAGCGTACCGCCCGCAACCAGCGCATTTTGCGCGGTGATGGCGGCGGTGACGTCCGCCGGAGTCAGGTTGAGACCGACCAGCTTGGCGGGGTCGATCCAGATCCGCATGGCGCGTTCGGTACCGAACAGCTGTGCCTGACCGACGCCAGGCACACGTTTGATTTCATTGAGCACGTTGCGCGACAAATAATCGCCCAACGCAATCGGATCAAGCTTGCCGTCGGTCGACGAGAGACCGATAAACATCAGGAAGTTACTGCGCGACTTGGTGACCTGTACGCCATTCTGGGTCACAACTGCCGGGAGCCGCGCTTCCACGCGTTTCAGACGGTTTTGCACATCCACCGCAGCCAGGTCGGCGTTGGTTTCTGGCGAAAACGTCACGGTGATGGATACCGAGCCGTCGGCCTGGCTTTGCGATTCGATGTACTGCAAGCCATCGGCGCCGTTCATTTCCTGTTCGATCAGGCTGGTAACGCTATCGTCAATGGTTTGCGCGGTGGCGCCGGGATAAGCAGCGCTGACGACAATCGTCGGCGGTGCAATCGAAGGATACTGGGCCACCGGTAACTGCGTGATCGCCAGAGCACCCCCGAGCAGGATGAATATCGCGAGCACCCACGCAAATACGGGGCGATCGATGAAAAACTTGCCCATCAGTAGGCTCCTTATTTAGCTTTAGATGTTGAATCAGCTTGCGGAGCGGCGGCTGCGGCTGCTGCGGTTGCATTTGCTGCTGGAGCGGCAGCCGGATGCCAAGGCGATGGATTGACCACCGCGCCTGGTTTCACTTTTTGCAAACCGTCGACGATGACCTTGTCGCCAGCTTTCAAGCCGTCAGTAACGATCCAGCTGTTGCCTTGCGCGGTGTCGGCTTTCACTGGCTGTACTGTCACTTTGTTGCCGGCGCCGACCAAGAACACCGACGCGCCGTTGAGGTCGCGCTGGACGGCTTGTTGCGGCACGGTCAGGGCTGAGGCATTGACTGCCTGCTCCAGCTTGGCGCGTACGTACATGCCCGGCAGCAGGCTGTGGTCCGGATTAGGGAATTCAGCGCGCAAGGTAACCGAGCCGGTATTCGGATCAACCGTCAGATCCGAGAACAGCAGCTTGCCTGCTTGCGGATAGGCATGGCCATCTTCGGTTTCGAGAGTGACCTTGGCCTGGCCCTGGCCCGCGCTTTGCAGCTGACCGTTGCGCATTGCTTCCTGCAATTTGAGGATGTCAGTGCTGGACTGGGTCAGGTTGACGTAGATCGGATCGATCTGCTGTACGGTTGCCAGCTGCGTCACTTCGCCCTGGCCAACCAGCGCGCCTTCGGTTACCAGCGCTTTGCCGATGCGGCCCGAAATTGGCGAGATCACTGTCGCGTAGCCCAGGTTCAGGCTGGCAGTTTCACGGGCGGCTTTTGCGGATGCAACATCTGCCGCGGCTTGCTTTTGGACAGCCACGGTGTCGTCATAATCCTGTTTGCTGACCGCATTCACTTCCACCAGCGGCTTATAGCGCTGGGCTTTCAGCGTGGCGGTAGTCAGATTGGCTTCAGCCTTTGCGAGCGTAGCCTGCGCACTGTCATAGGCAGCGCGTAGCGGAGCCGGATCGATCAGGTACAGAGTCTGGCCAGCCTTGACATCGCTACCTTCACGGAAAGTACGTTTGAGCACGATGCCGGCGGCGCGGGCGCCGATCTGGGCGATGCGGGTAGCTTCCAAGCGACCAGGCAATTCGGTTGTGAGGGCGAGCCGTTCCGGTGCGATAGTGATGATGGAAACGCCGGCTGGAGGCGGTGCTCCTTGAGCGTCTGGCTTTTTGCCGCAAGCGGCAACTGCGGACAATACCGCGACGGCCAGGGTGATACGCGTGAGACGACTGATAGAGCTAACTGAATTCATAAAATTCTCGCACGGTAATTGAGGAAGGACTGCAAATCTGACAGGTGTTTCTGTTTCTGGAAATGACATAGGATATCTAAGTAATTGCTTTGATGCACCGGACGCTCTGCCTGAAAGCGGGTTGGATGGCCGGAATGCTGCTATTATACATACATGCACGAATGTATGTGAAAAGTTATACCGACCAGTGTACTTGATGCGCGTTAATATTTTAACATTTGCTGCAAATGCACAAAATGTCGTAACAATCCGGAGATTGACTCAACATGGCTAGAAGTACAAAAGAAGAAGCACTGGAAACGCGCGGCCGCATCCTGGATGCGGCCGCGGAAGTGTTTCATCAGCACGGCGTATCGCGGACTACCCTGGCTGATGTCGCCAGTGCAGCTGACGTGACGCGCGGTGCTATCTATTGGCACTTCAAGAACAAAAGCGATTTATTTGATGCAATGTGCGAGCGGGTGCGCCTGCCGATGGAAGCGATGATTGAAAAAACCGCCGACGAAAATGCGCATGATCCGTTAAATCAGTTTCGCAACAGATGTTTGTATACCCTGCAAGAAGCGACGCTGAACCCGCAGTCGCGCAAAATTTTTGAAATCGTTCTGCACAAGTGCGAACTGGTAGACCCTGAGGATCCTATTTATATCCGCCAGCATGAATGTTTCTTGCAAGGCCGTACCGATATAGAACGCTTGTTGCGCTTTGCGATTGCAAAAGGACAGCTGCCGCGCGACTTAGATCCTATCTTGGCAGCGGTCATGGTGCAAGGGCTGTTGTTTGGTATTTTGAATAACTGGACCTTCAGCCCGCACAGCTTTGATCTCCCGGAGAACGTAACCAAGGTGGTCGACAACTGCATTCACATGTTCAAGACTTCGCCGTTCATCCTGAAAACACCGCGATCCTAGATCGGATTAGCGCAACGCGTAGCAGAGAATCCGACCTTGCATATCCATCCGACAGGCTTCAGTTCAATAGGTCGCCGGGGCCAGCAAGACATTGATCTGCTGCAGATCTTCTTCCTTCAGGGTGCCAACTGCGGACTTCAGTTTCAGGCTATTCATTAGCGTGTCGTAGCGCGCCTTGGCCAGATCCCTGCGCGTGGAATACAGCTGCTGTTGCGCATTCAGCACATCGATATTGATGCGCACGCCGACCTGATAGCCAAGACGATTCGAATCCAGCGACGACTGGCTGGAAATCTCGGCCGCCTCATAAGCCTTGACCTGGGCCAGGCCGCTACTGACGCCAAGATAGGCTTGGCGCGCATTCAATGCCGCAGTCCTGCGAGCATTTTCCAGGTCAGAGCGTGCCTTGTCTTCCAATGCCACCGCTTGCCGCACGCTGCTGTTGACCGCGCCGCCGGCATATAAAGGAATAGTCCACTGCACGCCGATCGAGTTGGTCATCTGCGAGACGTTGTAGAAGGGAATATCGCTGCCGCTGACATCCGAATGCGCACGACTGGCGATCAGGTCAACCGTCGGCAGGTGGCCTGCGCGGCTTTTCTTGATGTCGTACTTTGCCGTATCTAGCGCAATCTGTTGGCCGATCACGCCGAAATTCTGATCTTCCGCGCTGCTGACCCAGGTTTCGATCGCCGCAGGTTGCGGTGCGCTCAGCTGGACCCCGGGGCGCAAGGTCGCCAGCGGCGCGGGCGGCTTGCCGATAATCTGCTGCAGGACATTGCGTGCGACTTCCAAATTGTTGGCCGCGGCGATTTCCTGCGCGATTACCAGGTCGTAACTGGCTTGCGCCTCGTTGGTATCGGTGATGGTGGCGGTGCCGACTTCGAAATTGCGCTTGGCGGAAGCCAGTTGCTCGGCAATTGCACTCTTTTGCGCCTGCAGGGAAGCCAGGACGTCCTGCGCTGTCAGCGTATCGAAATAAGCCTGACTTACCCGCAAGATCAGATCCTGCTGGGCCTGGGCAAACTTGACTTCGCCCGCAGCCACCGACAGTTTGCTTTCCTGGTACTGCTGCCAGTAAGCCGGCCGGAATAGCGGTTGGGTCAGTTGCAGGCTGTAATTATTGGTGATGGTGTTCCACGATTGTCCGGAGCGGCTGTAATTGCCGCCGAAGCCGACCACCGGCAGCAGCGCCGCGCGGCCCTGGACGCTGGTCTCGTTGCTTGCACTCAGCGCATAACGCGCACTGGTATAGACCGGATCATTGGCCAGCGCCAGCTGATAAGTCTGGACCAGGTCGACCGCCTGTGCATTCGCCGCCAGCAATGCGCTGGCGATCAAAGAGGCGACCACAATGGTATTGCGCATTACACTCTCCGAAGCATAGGGGGTCGGGTCGGGCTTAGTAGGTCGGCATGGCAGGATCAACCTGCTGGGCCCAGGCATGGACACCGCCGGTCAGGTTGCTGACCGAGGAAAAACCGTGGCGTTCAAGAAACGCCGCGACCTGCATACTGCGCGTGCCATGATGGCAGATGCAGACGATGGCCTGGTCTTCTTCCAGATCGTTCAGATGCGCCGGAACCGTTTGCATCGGCATCAGCTGGGCTGCGGCGATGTGGCAAGTTTCGTATTCCCACGGTTCGCGCACATCCAGCAGCAACGGCGTCGGCCGCTGAGGGTCAGCAATCCAGGCGGCCAGTTCTGAGGCGGTTAGATGTTGCATAGTCTCGATCAAGCCCGGTTTAGAATTTGAACTGGGAATGGACGGCGGCTTCGCGCAATGGCTTGACGTCCGTCTCAAACAAATGCACCGTGGTGTAATTGGTGTCCGAAGTGCGGGTAATGATTTGTGCAAACATCACCGGCGCGTCGCCTACGATGGCGACGATACGGCCGCCGACATTGAGTTGCTTGAGAAAAGCATCCGGCAACACCGACAACGAACCCGAGATGAAGATCACGTCGAAGGTCTTGGTTTCGCTCAGATCCCAGCCTTGGGCGCCGTTGCCTTGGGCGACATCGACATTGGTGATGCCATAGGTGACCAGGTTGCTGGCGGCCAGCGCCTTCAGTTCCGGATCGATTTCAACTGTCGTGACATGTCTAGCCTTGTAGCACAGCAAAGCAGCCATATAGCCCGAGCCCGAGCCGATTTCCAATACTTGTTCGTGTTTCTTGACTGCGGCTTCCTGCAGCAAGCGCGCTTCTAACTTTGGCGGGAACATGCTTTCGCCATTTGCGCCAGGCAGCGGGATCTCGGTGTCGGAAAACGCCAGGCTTTTGTAGGCTGCCGGCACGAAGTCTTCGCGGCGGACTACCGTCAGCAATTCCAGAATGTCCAGATCCAGCACGTTCCAGGGGCGAATTTGCTGTTCGATCATATTGAAGCGGGCTTGTTCGATATTCATGGTTAAGGCTCGGTAATGAAAATAAAGGGCTCATTCTATCAAAGGCCACCCTTAAAAACCTATTGCACGGTGTGGCAAATAAAGCATTCAGGGGTGGCAATTGCGCGCTTCAGGGTATTCGGCATGGCTTGCGCTCAGCCGGATGCCGGTTTTGACTGCTGCAGGCCGTTCAGACACAAATCGATGAAGCTGTTCAGATAGCTTGCCGAATCCAGTGCTTCCTTGTGGCAGGGATTGAAAGGTTGCTGCCATATCATCAACATAATCACGGGTGCAACGATCACATTGGCAGTTTGGCGGACGTCAATCGCGCGGAATTCGCCACGCTCGACGCCGCGCTCAAGCATACGCACGATCATGGCGTCGCCGCGGGCACTGATTTCTTCGCGGTAGAAGGTCGCCAGCTCTGGGAAATTGGCTGACTCAGCCATCATTAGCTTGGTGATGCCGGCTAGTTTGGTGGCGCCGATACGCTCCCACCAGCCGAGAATCAGCTCGCGGAACAAGTCTGTGCTGGCGCCGCTATAACCGTCAATGGTATCGTCGGCTTCATCCAGCACCGGCAGCATGTTTTCGCGCACCACTGCCTTGAACAATTCTTCCTTATTCTCGAAGTACAGGTAGAGCGTGCCTTTAGAGATGCCGGCGCGCGCGGCTACGTCACCCAGCCGGGTAGCGGCAAAGCCGCGCTCGACGAACAAATCCAGCGCGGCCGCCAGTACTTCCTGCGGCCGTGCTTCTTTGCGTCGTGCCCAGCGGGGTTTGGAGCTGAAAGGGCAGTTCATGAATCCTGAAATTACTGACTTAAGAGTCAGTAATGTAAGCGGCAAAGTGCCTGATGTCAACTTCCGATCTATTTTTCCCTCAGAGCGTCAAGCCTGTTGTCTGTCAAGAATGGCAAGCCCGCCAACCACGTGCCATGCGTTTTGATAGCCGAGCCGGCGCAGGCAGGCGACCGCTTTACCGCTGCGATTGCCGCTACGGCAGAAAAATACCAATGGCACCGGATCATTGCGCAGCCATTGCGGCAGGTGCGAGGTCAGGCGGCTCAGCGGTGCATGTAGCACGGTCGTTCCGGTTATCGTAACCACGCCCGCCGCTTGTTCATAGGTTTCACGAACGTCCACCAGGATTGCGTCAGGATGGTTTGAAAGGAATTGGTCAAGCGCTGCTGCCGACAGATGCATGTTGTCCGTATTACTGTCGATCTTGGCGCCTGCCGCTTGGCTTTGTTCCGCCCGCAGGCTGGTGCACAACAGATTGGCGTCGTCGCGCGCGGAGCAAAGCAGTGTGTCAGGGTCGATCAATGCCGACGCTATCGTTGCGGCCGGCAATTCGCCAATAAAGGCAAAGTGCGCCGAAAAAGGTTCATCCTTGGCATCCCCGAGCAAGTAAATCTGATGCTCACCTAGCGGCATGCGGATTAATTTCCGAGCGCCCAGCATGACTGCCGTCGTTGCCGAACCTTCTGATGCCGGCCAGCCGAACGCGTCGTGGCTGCCGATAGCATCGGCGTGACTACCCAGTGCACCCGCCAATTCAATTCTGGCTTCATCGCCATCTGGCCGTATGTGGTTACAAAGAACCGCACTCAACCGGTAGTTTTGGCTGCGTACATAGGCCGCCAGCCGCGGCGCCAGCGCCGGCGATGGGTCGATGATGACGCAGTTGCGGGTTGCGCCATCGGCTACCAGCCAGGCATTGGCGCCTTCCTGGTTGAATTGGACCACTTCGTCGCGGATCGCAGCCGACAGCGTAGTCGTACTGCCATTACGCCAGGCAATGCCACAATGTTCGATGCGCGCGCAGGCGGCGTTAATGAAAGCGTCGTCGGCAAGAGGGCCGAACGACATGCGAATCGCCGAACTGCTACGCCATTCCGGCAGATGCATCGCCTCCAGAACGTAGCTGGGAGCTGCTTTTGCTGCCGAGCAGGCGCTTCCGGAGCTGACCCGCACCTGCGCAGCGTCGAAAAGATCCAGCAATTCCTTGCTGGACATGCCCGGTACAGAGAAATTGAGTGTGGTCGGCAGCGTTTTCTCCAGCGGCAGATTAAATACGATATCCGGAAAGGCTGTGCGCAGGCTGGCGGCCAGGCGGTCGCGAAAGGTATGCAGTTGCTGGTGATTGCGAAAGGTGACGCCGTCTTCCAGCGCTGCCAGAACCGCACCGAGTGCAGCAATGCCGGCCATGTTTTCGGTGCCGGAACGTTGCCCGGATTCCTGGCCACCGCCCATCATTAACGGTGTAAAAGGCGTTCCGGGGCGCACGTAGAGCATGCCGATGCCCTTGGGCGCATACAACTTATGCCCTGAAAATGTTGCGTAATCGATGCGGGTAGCAGCCAGGTTCAGCTGCATCTTCCCCAGCGCCTGGACGCAGTCGACCAGCCAGTAGGCATCGCTACATGTCTCCTGCAGCACTGCTTCAATCTGCGCCAGCTCGGAGATGACGCCGGTTTCGTTGTTAGCAGCCATGGTGCATATCAGCGCCGCGTCCTTGGCTAACAGGCGCAGCGCATCAAGATCATGCAAGCCATCGGCGTCGACAGGGAGTTTTATCATTTCCAGATTCAAGCCCAGCAGTCGATTCCAGTGCGCCAAGCTTTCCGGCACTGCCTTGTGTTCCGTGGCACCGTAAAGCAGGAATTTGCCGATGAATTCGCCGCCGGACTGCCGTTCACGCAGGGCGCACAGCGCCGACAGCACTGCAGTCTGGATGCCTTCGGTGGCGCCGCTGTTGAACATCAGCCGGCCATCGCCTGCGCCAAGCAGGCGCGCCGCACGTTGCCGCGCCTGGCTCATCATGGCCTTGGCGCGGATGCCGGTAGCATGTGTGCTGCTGGGATTTCCAAAGCACTGTGACATTGCCTGTGTTGCGGCTTCGATAGCGGCAGGCAGGACTGCGGTAGTGGCGTTTCCGTCCAGATAAATTTCAGTCATTTTTTTCATCGGCAATAAACTTGGTAATAGTTTACTGTTTTCGATGGGTAAAGACATGCTAAAAATACCTTGTATTTGATAAAATACGAAACGTTTAATCTACTTATTTTATAAATAAAGTATAAATATGCTAAACCGATCTACGCTAGATAGATTCGATCATGCGATTCTCGCTGCGCTACAAATTGATGGGAGCCTGTCCGTCGCTGTACTTAGCGAGAAGATCGGCCTTTCCAGTACGCCTTGTTGGAAACGCCTGAAGCGATTGGAGGATGAAGGTTATATCGAGCGGCGTGTGGCCATCGTCAACCGCGACAAAATCGGTTTGCCTGTGACCGTGTTCGTCAGCATGCGCACCGGCCAGCATGATGAAAAATGGCTGGCCAAATTTGCCGCCGCGGTGACGGCATTGCCGGAAGTGCAGGAATTCCATCGCATGAGCGGAGACGTCGACTATTTGTTGAAAGTGGTCACGACCGACATCCAGGGTTATGATCTTTTTTACAAGAAACTGATCAAGCTGGCGCAACTGCATAGCGTTTCGTCGGCATTTTCAATGGAGCAGATCAAATCCACTACGGCGCTGCCGCTGGAACTGATAATGACGATGGGCTGACGAGATGGCGGTAGAATCTGGCCTTGCTTCAATCTTCCATTAAATCTGGTCATTTTCACATGTTTTCAATACGCTCTTTATCCGGCAGGGCCATAACTTGAGCGCGTCAATCCTGGTTTGTCGTCCGGATTGCGGCGCCTGTTGTACTGCGCCCTCGATCTCGTCGGCGATTCCCGGCATGCCCAAGGGCAAACCGGCGGGGGTGCGATGCGTTCAACTGGACGCAGCAAATCTTTGCCGGATTTTCGGTAGCCCAGAACGGCCCGCCGTTTGCGCCAGTTTGCAACCTGCGGCAGACATGTGTGGCACTTCGCGGACGCATGCGATGCATTACTTGGCAACGCTTGAGCAATTGACCGCAGGGTAGAATTGCTCCTTTGTCCGTTGGCAAATAAGGAAATCTGAATGAAATCAATCTGGCCTGCATCTAGCAAGGCAATTACTATGTTGCTGGCCTTGGCCGCAGCACTGTTGCTGGCATCCTGCGCAGCGCTGATCGGGCCGCGCGATATTGCGTTTCCGCTGACCAAATTGCAACAATCCGTGGACAAGCGCATGCCTTATTCGCAGCGCTATCTGGGTATATTTGAAATCACCGCCGACAAGGCTCAACTGAGTTTTCCGGCCGGGCAGAATCGCCTGGCGATGAACACAGACGTCACGGTGGCTTTGCCGTTGCTGGGCAAGTCGTGGAGCGGGAAAATGGCAATCTCCGGCGTGCTGACGCTGGATAACGCACAGAACGCCGTTACCTTGACTGATCCGAAACTGGATAGCCTGGTCCTCAATGGCCTGGACAATACGTACGCCGCACAAGTGACACAGATCGGCAATCTGCTGGCGCAACAACTGCTAACCAAGCTGCCGCTGTACACATTCAAGCCGGAAGATCTGCACTATGCCGGCGTTGCTTTCATGCCGACTCGCATCGCTAGCAAGCCGGAAAACTTGGTGGTCACTTTCGAACCGGTAAAATAGCGTTCTTGTTTTAAGAAAGCGCTCGCCACACGCTGGTGGTTGGGACGGTATCATTGGCCCGCCGCGACATTAACTTATTTTTCATTTTTTACCCCCTTCGACATGGATATACTTCTCGCGTTAAAAGTTCTCATCATGGGTCTGGTAGAGGGCTTCACCGAGTTCCTGCCGATTTCTTCGACCGGCCATCTGATCCTGGCCGGCAGCCTGTTGGACTTTACCGCTGATATCGGCCGCGAAAAGGCAGAAGTGTTCGAGATCGCCATCCAGGCCGGTGCGATTTTCGCTGTCTGCTGGGAATACCGGGTGCGCATTGGCGCTGTTCTGCGTGGCCTACCCAGCGATTACAAGGCGCGCAAGCTGGTCCTCAACCTGATCATTGCATTTATGCCAGCGGCGATACTCGGCCTGCTATTTAGCAAGATGATCAAGGAAAAACTGTTTGCACCGCTGCCGGTGGCGATTGCATTGATTATCGGCGGCTTCGTGATTCTTTGGGTCGAGCGCCGCAACAACGCACGCAGCAAGACTGGCGACAGCGTGGCGCGGGTCGAGTCGGTCGACGACATGACGGCGATGGATGCCTTGAAGATCGGGTTTGCCCAGGCTTTTGCGCTGATTCCCGGCACCAGTCGTTCCGGCGCTACAATTATCGGCGGCATGATGTTTGGCCTGTCGCGCAAGGCTGCCACTGAGTTTTCCTTTTTCCTGGCCATCCCGACCCTGTTTGCCGCCACCATTTATTCTCTGTATAAAGATCGCGCGCTGCTCTCGGCGGCTGATATTCCCTTGTTTTCGATTGGCACCGTAGCGGCGTTCATCTCGGCTTTCCTGTGTGTGCGCTGGTTACTGCGCTATATCAGCAGCCACGATTTCACCGCGTTTGCGTGGTACCGGATTGTGTTCGGGCTGGTGGTGATCGTGACCGGATACACGGGCTGGGTCAGCTGGGTACACTGAGCGCCAAGCTTAGAGACTGTTGCAAACGCACCTGGCGTTGTTGCTCCTCCTAGCCATCTGTGTTTGCCATAACCTCTTCGTTGAATTTGTTGTTACTGCTTTAAAAAATATAACCCTCTAATCCTCAGCAGGAGAATGTTGTGGCAAGTGTATGTTCCGCAGGTACCGATATCGGGTTTGCATCGCTAGACTATTTGCAGGTCGCTATCCTTGGCGTGATTCAGGGCATCTCTGAGTTATTGCCGATTTCTTCCACCGCGCATATGCGTATCGTGCCGGCGGTATTGGGCTGGCACGACCCTGGTTCGGCGTTCTCGGCGGCAATGCAGTTGGCGGCGTTGGCGGCGGTGGTGAGCTATTTCTGGCGCGACGTGCGCGAAGTGACCGTAGGCAGCATCGCTGCGGTGCGCCAGCGCGATTTCAGCAGCCCGCAGTTCCGTCTCGGCGTCGCCATCGTCCTGGCCACTATCCCGATCGGGATCGCCGGCCTGTCGTTGTCGCATGTGCTTAATGCCTGCGGCTCACCGTTGCGTAGCTTGAGCGTGATCGGCTACGCCTGTATCGCCATGGGCATATTGCTGGCGCTGGCCGAGCTGAGTTGCAAGCATCGCCGCAGCATGGGTGAAATGCGGCTGCGCGATGCGCTGATCGTCGGCCTGGCGCAAGTGGGCGCCTTGATTCCGGGCGTTTCGCGTTCCGGTTCGACCTTGACTGCCGCGCTGTTCCTGAACTTCAAGCGCGAAGAAGCGGCGCGCTTTTCTTTCCTGCTCGGCTTGCCCGCGATTGCTCTGGCCGGTTTGAAAGAACTGCTGGTGTTGTTCCATCTGCATATGCCGCTAGAAACCTGGATGCTGCTGATTTTCGGGTTGGTAATCGCTAGTATTTCCGCCTTTGGTGCAATCTGGGGGTTGATGAAATTCCTGGAAAAATTCTCCACATGGCCGTTCATCGTCTATCGCATCGCACTCGGGATTTTCCTGCTGGTTGCGGTCAACAATGGTTTCTTAAGCTAATCAAGCCAAGCGTAGTTAGTGTCATCGTTAAAAGTGTATTAATGCCAAATTCAGCAGAAGCATCAGGTTCCGATCCGCAAGCACTTCATATACTGCAAACGGTATTCGGTTATCCCTCGTTCCGAGGCCAGCAGGCTGAGATTGTCAGCCATGTAGCCAACGGCGGGGATGCGCTGGTGCTGATGCCGACCGGCGGCGGCAAGTCGCTCTGCTATCAGATTCCGGCCTTGTTGCGGGATGGCGTCGGCGTGGTGATTTCGCCGCTGATCGCGTTGATGCAGGATCAGGTCGACGCGCTGGCCGAAGTCGGTGTGCGCGCAGCTTTCCTGAATTCTACCCAGACCTACGAAGAAGCAGCGCAGATCGAACGTCGCGTGCGCAGCGGCGATCTCGATCTGGTCTATGTGGCGCCGGAACGCTTGCTGACGCCGCGCTGCCTGGAGTTGCTGGAATCGTCGAAGATCGCTTTGTTTGCCATCGACGAAGCGCATTGCGTGTCGCAATGGGGGCATGATTTCCGGCCCGAATACATCAAGCTGTCGATCTTGCACGAACGTTTCCCGCAAGTGCCGCGGATCGCCCTGACGGCGACTGCCGACCAGCAGACCCGCGAAGAAATCGCGATGCGGCTGCAGCTGGAAGACGGCGCACGTTTTGTATCTTCCTTCGACCGCCCCAACATCCGTTATCAGATTGTGGAAAAGGCCAACGGCCGCAAGCAGCTGCTTGATTTCATAGAAAGCGAACATGTCGGCGATGCCGGCATCGTCTACTGTCTGTCACGCAAGAAGGTGGAAGAAACTGCTGAATTCCTGGTGCAGCAAGGGATCGCCGCTTTGCCGTATCACGCTGGCATGGAATACACGCAACGGACCAAGAATCAAGGTCGCTTCCTTCGCGAAGACGGCATCGTGATGGTCGCCACTATCGCCTTCGGCATGGGCATCGACAAACCGGATGTGCGTTTCGTCGCCCATCTGGACCTGCCGAAAAGCATCGAAGGTTATTACCAGGAAACCGGCCGTGCAGGTCGTGACGGCGGTCCCGCCAATGCCTGGATGGCCTATGGTTTGCAGGACGTGGTGCAGCAACGCCGCATGATTGATGAATCGGAAGCCGGCGAGACGTTCAAGCGGGTGCAGGGCGTCAAGCTGGATGCGATGCTCGGTCTGTGCGAAACCCTGCATTGCCGCCGCGTACGCTTGCTGGATTACTTCGGCCAGGGTTCGGAACGCTGCGGCAATTGCGATACCTGCATGAATCCGCCGGTGTCTTTCGATGCGACAGTGGTGGTGCAAAAGCTGCTGTCGACGATTTACCGGGTCGATCAGCGTTTTGGCGCGATGCACGTAATGGATGTCTTGCGCGGCATAGATTCCGACAAGATCAAGCAATGGCGGCACGATCAGCTTTCCACTTTTGGCATCGGCAGCGATCGCAGCGAAGCGGAATGGCGGGCGATTCTGCGGCAATCGATTGCGCTCGGCCTGATCACGGTCGACCATGAAGCCTACAGCGCGCTCAAGCTGACCGACGCCGCACGGCCCGTGCTGAAAGGCGAGTATCCGGTGCAATTGCGGCAATATCAGAAACCGGTCAAGCAAAAACGCAGTGGCGGCAAATCCAAGGGTTATGTTGAAACCGATTTGTCGACGCTGGAGCAAGCCATTTTCGAGAAATTACGCTGGTGGAGAGTGGAAACGGCACGCAAGCATAATGTTCCGGCCTACGTCATTTTCCACGATGCGACGATGCGCGAAATCGCCAAGGCGCAGCCTGTGTCGCTGGATGATTTGCGTGGAGTAAGTGGCGTCGGTGAGAAAAAGCTGGAGACTTACGGCACAGAGATCGTCGAGCTGATTGCAGAATTTGTATAACTTGCCTGGGTCAGCGCACGCTAACCCAAGCTGCGGTTCTGCTTAAATTGTGGTGCCCAAGGCTGCCATCAAGGCTTGCCTGATTTTCGCTTCTTGCGGCGCGACGCCGAAACCAACCATCATTCCTTGCGCATCGAAGAAGCGGCAAATAGTAGTGACGCCATCCACTTCGGTTTCCCAACGGCCGGTGGCTACCGCATGCGGTGGCGGCGGCACCAGCGCCAACGGGTAGCTCGGCGTTTTGACGATGACCGGGGAATGCTTGAGATCAATTGCGGTGTCTTCACCATTCAAGGTCTTGGCAATCGCTCGCGCAGCAGTAAGAATCGGTGCAATGTATGGCAGCGGGCTGGTACGGCCTTCGCTATCGACCAGATACTCGGCGCAATCGCCCAGCGCGTACACATCGGAGGCGCTGGTGCGGCCGTGAGAATCAACGATGATTCCGCGGCCGGTATTGAGTTGCGCAGCTTGCGCCAGCGTCAGGTCGGGACGCAAACCGACAGCAGACAACACTACATCCGCAATCACCGTATCGCCGTTAGCCAGCGTGACTTTGATTGCGCCATCGGCATGGTCGACGCTGCTGGCGGTAGTGCCCAGCCGAAGATCGATGCCGCGGGCGGTGAGCGCGGCATGTAGGCCTTGCGACAAGGGCGGTGCCGCCAGCGCAGCCAACGGCAATGCGTTCGGATCAACCAGCGTGACCTTGTGGCCGTGCAGCGCGAGGTCGTCAGCGAATTCGCAGCCGATCAGGCCGGCGCCAAGAATCACCACGCGGGCCGTGGCTGGCTCCGTGTGCGGTTGTTCCATCAGCAGCTTTTCGCGGAAGGTGGCGTAATCGTCGATATGGTTGACCGATAGAATGCGGTCGCTCGCGTCGCCGGCAATCCCCAACCGTATCGCTTGCGCGCCGACAGCGATGACCAGCTGCTCATACTCGAAAGCGCCAATGCTGGTGTCCACCACCTTTGCAGCGGTATCGATATGCTTGACCGTGGTCTTGGTCATGATATTGGCGCCAACCTGCTCCGCCATTTGCGCCGCGCTTTGCGAGATCAACTGTGCAGCCTGCTTCTTTTGCGCGAATGCGTTCGACAGCATCGGTTTGGAATAGAAACCGCCATCGTCAGCTGTGATGATGAGCAGTGCGGCAGTCTTGTTCAGCTTGCGCACTTCACGTGCCAGCGAGTAAGCAGCCATACCGGCGCCGATGATGATAATGGGTTTCATGGAATTTCCTGGGGATTGATAGCGCTGAAGATAAAGCGGTTTTACGTATTGAAATCGGGACCAATTAGCCGCCGCAGGCACTTGCAGCAGTGCGGCGGCTGATTCTACAACATCCGCTTAGATTTCGACCATTTCAAAATCGGCCTTGGCGACGCCGCAATCCGGGCATTCCCAGGTTGCAGGCACGTCTTCCCATTTGGTGCCGGCAGCGATGCCGTCTTCCGGCCAGCCAGCCGCTTCGTCATAGATCAGGCCGCAAACGATGCATTGGTAAGTTTTCATTTTTTTGTTCCTATAAAGTGTGTGTCGTAATAGTTAATTGTGCCGGTAGCGCATTGCCCCGCTACCGGGTTAGTCAGGTAAGCGATTATGCCGCGTTCAGCGCATCCAGCGCATGCTGGTAATGATTCGCGTGGCGCTCTTCCACCTTGGCCAGTGCGGCGAAACGTTTGGCGGCTTTCTCCAAGGTACGCTTGAAATTTTCCGCGTGTTCTTTCGATTCGGCGATTTGTTCGTCATATTCCGCGACGGCAGCCTGGTTACCTTCTTCAATCGCCAGGTGGCGGAATTTCGGATACATCTCGGTGTATTCGTAAGTCTCGCCTTCAATGGCTATTTCCAGCGATTTGGCTGGCGTCAGCTGTGCTTTCGGGTACAGCAGGTCGAGATGGCCAAAGGCGTGCATGACTTCCTGATCCGCTGTATCTTCAAAAATCTTGGCGACTTCCTCGGCGCCGGCTTCGCGCGCCAGTTTGGCGAAATAACGGTATTTTATATGGGCCATGGATTCACCGGCGAAAGCGGCTTCCAGGTTTTCGATAGTGACTGATTTGATGCTGGTGTCTTGGTTTGCCATGATGTGCTCTCTCTTTATGCTAGGGAAGGGTGTTTTGCTATTGCCGTGAGACATATAATAGTTTTTATTTATTAAAATTGGAAATTGCATATCTTTATGGCTATGATAGATTTTTCATGTGTCTTTTTTGATATCGAAAAATATTGCAAATATACAACTATGTGAAATCGGCATTCACCATGCGAAATTCACATAGCCGGTTGCGACCAGTCTGATAAAATCAGGGACTTTCACTTGTTACACTTGGGGACAGAGAAACATGGATTCGATGATCGATAAAAAAGAAGAGCTCCGCCAACAACTGCGCCAAGCGGCGCTTGAATATCACGAGTTTCCGACCCCCGGGAAAATTAGCGTAACTCCCACCAAATTACTGACAAACCAGCGCGATCTGGCGCTGGCTTACTCGCCCGGCGTTGCCGCTGCCTGCGAAGAAATCGTCGCCGATCCGGCGAATGCCTTCCGCTACACAGCGCGCGGCAACTTGGTGGCGGTCATCACCAACGGCACCGCCGTCCTCGGCCTGGGTAATATCGGCCCGCTGGCTTCCAAGCCGGTGATGGAAGGCAAGGGCGTTCTGTTCAAGAAATTCGCCGGCATCGACGTCTTCGATATTGAAATCAACGAACACGATCCGGACAAGCTGTGCGACATCATCGCTTCGCTGGAGCCGACTTTCGGCGGCATCAACCTGGAAGATATCAAGGCGCCAGAGTGCTTCGAGATCGAGCGCAAGCTGCGCGACCGTATGAAGATCCCGGTCTTTCACGATGACCAGCATGGCACCGCTATCATCGTCGGCGCGGCGATTCTCAATGGCCTCAAAGTAGTCAACAAAGACATCAAGAACTGCAAGCTGGTGGTCTCGGGCGCTGGCGCCGCGGCGCTGGCCTGCCTGGACCTGATCGTTGATCTCGGGTTCCCTATTGAAAACATTTTCGTGACTGACCTAGCTGGCGTGGTCTACAAAGGACGGGTCGAGCTGATGGATCCGGACAAGGCGCGTTTTGCACGAGAAACCGATGCGCGCACTCTGGGCGAACTCATCCCAGGCGCCGATATTTTCCTCGGTCTGTCGGCTGGCGGCGTACTCAAGCAAGACATGGTAAAGGCGATGGCGCCCCGGCCGCTGGTGCTGGCGCTGGCCAATCCGACGCCGGAAATCCTGCCGGAAGATGTCAAAGCCGTGCGTGACGACGCCGTCATGGCGACGGGCCGTTCGGATTATCCGAACCAGGTTAACAACGTTCTCTGCTTCCCGTACATTTTCCGCGGTGCGCTGGATTGCGGCGCCACCACCATCACCCGCGAAATGGAAATCGCCGTGGTGCACGCGATCGCCGAACTGGCGCAAGCGGAGCAGTCGGACATCGTCGCCACTACTTACGGCATCACCAACCTGTCGTTCGGCCCTGAATACATTATTCCAAAGCCGTTCGATCCTCGCCTGATGATCAAGATTGCGCCAGCAGTGGCCAAGGCTGCTGAAGCTTCTGGCGTCGCCAGCCGTCCGATCAAGGACATGGAAGCCTACATCGACAAGCTGCAACAGTTCGTGTATCGCAGCGGCACCTTCATGCGGCCTCTGTTCCAGATCGCCAAGAAGACGCCAGCCGGTAAGAAACGCATCGTCTACGCCGAAGGCGAAGAAGAACGCGTCCTGCGTGCGGTGCAAGTGGTGGTGGATGAAAACCTGGCGCGGCCGATCCTGGTCGGCCGTCCTGCGGTGCTGCAACAACGTATCGAACGTTTCGGCCTGCGTCTGAAAGCGGACGTCGATTTCGAAGTCATCAATCCGGATTTCGACGAGCGCTATCGCGACTACTGGCAAACTTTCCTGGCGATGACCAAGCGCCAGGGCGTGACAGAGCAATACGCCAAGCTGGAAATGCGCCGCCGTCATACGCTGATCGGTTCGATGGCGATCCACAAGGGCCACGCCGACGGCATGATCTGCGGCACCTACGGTACCACCAGCCTGCATCTGAACTACATCGACAAGGTACTGGGGCGGCGCGAAGGCGTGAATGTCTACGCTGCGATGAATGCCTTGATCCTGACCGATCGTCAATTGGTGCTGGTCGATACCCACGTCAACGAAGAGCCAACTGCCGAGCAACTGGCAGAGATCACCATCCTGGCTGCGGAAGAGATGTTGCGCTTCGGCATCAAGCCGCGCGTAGCCTTGCTGTCCCATTCCAACTATGGTTCCAGCAACAGCGCTTCGGCGCAAAAGATGCGCAACGCGCTCGCGATCATCAAGGAACTGTCGCCCGAACTGGAAGTCGACGGCGAAATGCACGGCGATACTGCGCTCAACATTGAACTGCGTCGCAAGCTGATGCCGGATTCGTCGCTGAAAGGCGATGCCAACCTGCTGGTGATGCCGAATATCGATGCCGCCAATATCGCCTACAATTTGCTCAAGAACACTTGCGGCAATGGCGTAGCGGTTGGCCCGATCCTGCTCGGTTGCGCCAAGCCGGTACATATCCTGACGCCATCGGCAACTGTGCGCCGTATCGTCAACATGACTGCCTTGTGCGTGGTGGACGCGATTTCGGCGCGTTAAGATCTAGACAGAAGTAGCAAGCAAGAAGAGAAGGGCCCTGTTTTACCACCGGATAACCGGCGGCAAAGCAGGGCCTTTTTTATTGGTTCGGGAGGACATCGCCGGATGCGTTTTAGTTGATCACAAGATAGATAAAGCGTGTAAATTGTAGTGAAAAACGGTAGTACTACAATGATCAGGAGATGCGATGCCCGAGTATCCGAAGAGCCCGTTGATGGGACAGATGATGAGCCAGCCCTTGCTCATCTCCAGCATTATCCAGCACGCCGACCGTTATTTCGGCGCTAACGAAATCGTGTCGCGGCGGATTGAGGGTGATTTGCATCGCTATACCTATAGCGAGTGCCATCAGCGCTCACGGCGGCTCGCCAATGCGCTCGCTACACTTGGCGTGGGGATGGGCGAACGGGTCGCAACGCTGGCATGGAACGGCTACCGGCACATGGAGGCCTACTACGCGGTCTCCGGAACCGGTGCGGTGCTGCATACGATCAACCCGCGCTTGCATCCAGACCTGATCGGCTATATCGCCAACCACGCCGAAGACCAGTATCTCTTGTTCGATACTTGTTTCCTGCCGCTGGTGGAAGCGGTGGCGCCGCTAGCCAAGACCATCAAGGGTTATATCGCTTTATGCGCGCGCGAGCACATGCCGCCGGATAGCAAACTGCCCAATCTGCTGTGCTACGAAGAGCTGCTTGCATCCAACGCGGACGATTATCGCTGGCCGACGTTCGACGAAAATTCCGCCTCCAGCTTGTGCTACACATCGGGCACCACCGGAAATCCCAAGGGCGCGCTATATTCGCACCGCTCCACCGTGTTGCATTCACTGGCTTCGGTGATGCCGGACACTATGAACATCTCAGGCCGCGACGCCGTGTTACCGATCGTTCCGATGTTTCATGTGAATGCCTGGGGTTTGCCGTACGCTGTACCGCTGACGGGTGCGAAAATGGTGTTTCCGGGACCGGGGCTCGACGGCAAATCGCTGTATGAATTATTCGAGCAGGAGCAGGTCACCATTTCCGCCGGCGTGCCGACGGTGTGGCTGGGCCTGCTCAATCATATGGATCAGAACCAGCTACGTTTCTCCAGTTTCAAGCGCACCATCATTGGCGGCTCGGCCTGTCCGCCGGCGATGATGAAGAGCTTGCGTCATCGTTATGACGTGGACGTGGTGCATGCCTGGGGCATGACAGAGATGTCGCCGCTGGGGACCACTGGCAGCCTGCAAACCAGGCATTTGTCATTACCCGCCGAGCAGCAGGAATTGCTGTTGCAAAAACAGGGCCATGCTATCTACGGCGTCGACATGAAGATTGTCGATGACGACGGGCAGGAATTACCCTGGGATGGCGTCACCTACGGTAATCTGCTGGTCAAGGGACCATGGATAGTCGACAGCTATTTCAAGAATGAAGGTGGCGATATCATGCGGGACGGCTGGTTTCCAACCGGCGATGTGGCGACCATCGATGCTGACGGCTACATGCAAATCACCGATCGCAGCAAGGACGTGATCAAGTCAGGCGGCGAATGGATCAGCAGCATTGAGCTGGAAAATATCGCGATGGCGCATCCGGCTGTGCAGATGGCCGCCTGTATCGGGATTTTTCATCCAAAATGGGATGAGCGACCTTTGCTGGTGGTGGTGCGTAAACCGGGAATGGAAGTCAGTAGCGCGGAGCTGTTGAAATTTTTCGAAGGCAAGATCGCCAAATGGTGGACGCCGGATGACGTCGCATTCGTCGACGCCTTGCCGATCGGGGCGACCGGCAAGCTGCTGAAAAACAAATTGCGCGAGCAGTTCAAGGCTTATAACTTGCCGACCGCCTGAGCGTCGCGGCGGCTGATTCGCGTTTATTCGGATTCACCGCTCTGCTTCAAGGGCACACGCCCGGTTTGTACGCGGCTGGCGGCGCGGTCGCAATGGCCGGGTTGGTCGTCAAAAAACATATGCGGCTTGAAGGCCGCCAGCACGTCGGATTTGACCAGGCCACCCATGAAGAAGGTTTCATCGATGGCTACATCCCAGGCACGCAAGGTGCGGATCACCCGTTCATGCGCGGGCGACGAGCGCGCCGTGACGAGCGCCGTGCGGATAGGCGCGGCATGGCCGTCAGGGTTCTTGAAATTGTTCTGGATGTAGGACAGCGCCAGCAGCAGCCGTGCAAACGGGCCTTGCGGCAAAGGCAGCAAGGCGTTTTCGCGCTCATGTTTCTCGAATGCCTCAATTCCCTCGGTTTGATAAATCCTTTCCGACTCATCTGAAAAAATCACGGCGTCGCCATCGAAAGCGATGCGAATCTGGTCCAGTTCTTCCATGGCGCTGTCGGGCATCTGATACAGCAGCGCGGCGGCGGCGCCGGAATTGACCGCCGCTTGCACGTCATCTTCGTGCAGCGACAGGAACAGGCTAACGTTGAATGCCTGCAAGTACGGCGCCAGCGAAGCTCCACCGGATAGTACCGCACGCGTAATGTCGAGATCGTAATGCTTGATCGAGTTAAAAATACGCATCGAGGTTTCGCTGGAATTGCGCGACATGACCACCACCTCGACGAAACGTCGGCCGGTCAGCTGGTTCAGTTTCAGCAGCGCTTTTACCAAGGCGTAACCGGCGCCCGGCTTAAGGATCTGGTTTTCGTTGAGCAGCTGGTGACGGCGATATTCCTCCAGTCCTTGCTGGCGAAATATGGCTTCCTCTATTTCCAGATCGAATAGCGCGCGGGATGAAATTCCCACGACCAGTAAATTTTCCAGGGACTGGGGCATGGCTGGCAGTCTACAGATGGCGGTTGAAAGCGTCCATTATAGGCTGTTGCGGCGCGGCCGATAAATGGCGATTTTGTTATTGTCTTGAGGTCGCGGAGGAGCGAGATGTTCCTCGTTGTTACGTTACATGTTACGTGTCGGAGAACAACTTGGTGGCATGGACCAGGATAAGGGTTTATATAATAAAATTTCTCTTAGTCATTGATTTATAAGGTTTTATCTTCGATTTCTAAAATTTTTGATGAGGTACGTCGGCGGCGGGTTTAGCCGTATTACCCGCTGGCACGATCTTTGCGAAAAGACAGTAGGCATAGCTGTTATCCGATTCATCAAAAAGGGAGATAGATCATGAAAGCATCGAAGAAAAGCGGATTGCTCGCAACATCCATGTTACTGACAGCACTGCTCGCAGGCTGCGGCGGCAGTGGCAGCCTGACGGGAGGCCTCGGCGGTACAACGGCCGGTGTTGGGCCTGGCCCAGGCCCTGGCGGTACCACGCCGACCAGCCCGACCACGCCGACGACGCCGGTCACTCCACCAACTCCACCAGCGCCCCCAACGTCATCAGCCAATGCTTTGTCGAATCTCGGCACTACAGTATCAAGCGTCGGCACAGCGGTGGATGGCGCCGGCAACACAATCGTCAGCCAATTGCCATTGACGTCGGCTTCCAAGGTCGCATTAGGTGGTTTGATAGATAACGCTAGCGGTATCGTCACCGTGCTGGGCGGCGGCGTGACTAACGGCCTCGGTCAAATCGGCACTGCGCAAGATCCACTCGGAATCACAGCCGGCAGCACCGGCGGCGTGGTAGCCCAGGTCGGCGCTACTGTGAACAGTGCTGGCCAAGTGGTCTCCAGCTTGGGCAGCAGCGGTCCGCTGAGCGCCCTGGCGCCCGTGACTACGCCGGTTGGCGGCCTGGTTAGCACCGTCGGCAATACTGTCTCCGGCACTGTGGCGCCGCTGGTGACGACTGCATTGACTACCGGTCCGGTACAACAATTGACGCAGACAGTCAGTACGGCCATCGTACCGTTGACCAGCACCGCCGCCACCGTTTTGCAAACGGCAGGCAATGTGACGGCGCTCAATCAGCCAGCTAACCTGTTGGTGGGCGTGCTTGGCAATACTGTCGCCAGCGTCGGTGGCGGACTGACTGGTTCAGGCGTGCCTGTCGTTAGCAATCTTGGTCCGGTGGTCACAAACACCGGCAATCTGGTGGGAGGCCTTTCCACCAACGGCGTCACCGGCACTGGCCAGCCATTGCTGGGCAATCAAACAGGCGGCATCTTGCAACCGGCTGACAATGCTTTGACTAGTGCGCTTGTCGGTCCTCTGGCTCCTGTGGTCGGTGTGGTGAATGGTTTGACTGGCAGTCTTAGCGGTGCGGCTGGTGCAGGCGGCCCGCTGGCTCCTGTCACTGGCTTGCTAGGCGGTTTGACTGGCGCAGTCGGTGGTGCTGGCGGCAGTGGTCCTCTCGCACCTGTCACCGGCTTGCTGGGTGGTTTGACTGGCGCGGTTGGTGGCGCAGGCGGCAGCGGTCCACTGGCTCCTGTCACCGGTTTGCTGGGTAGCTTGACCGGTGCTGTTGGCGGAGCTGCCGGTGGCAGCACAGGCAGCCCGCTGGCCCCTGTGACTGGCTTGTTAGGCGGTTTGGGCGGAACTGCTGGCGCTGGTGGCACAACAGCTAGCCCATTGGCTCCGGTACTCAATCTGGTTGCCGGCTTGACCTCTGGTGTTTCGGGTGGCGCAACAGGCACAGGCGGCACCGGCCAGTCGACCGGTCTCTTGGGCGGTTTGTTGGGCGCCACAAGTAAGAAATAAACAGTTGTATATGGGTACAAAAATCCCTGGTTTCTACCAGGGATTTTTGTTTGATGGGGTGTCAATTTGCTCAATCATGCAACTACAAATCATCAATGAACTAGCCATGTATAGCAGAATAAAATAGTTGCACTGAATGAATTATTGCCGTACTTTAACAGTCACTTCAGGTCCTGATTTTCAGACCGCGATGAATAGAATGGTTTTGCCGTCGATAACGAACGAGAGCCGTAGCCGCATGCAACTATTTAAATCGAAGTGCTCCCGCCGCGCCGGATTGATCCTGGCCCATAGCGCCTATTGGTTGATGACGACGGTTGCCATGCCCGCGCATGCCGATTCACGCAGCCCGCTACAAGGCAACCCAACCGACTCCTTGCCAAAGGTCGAAGCGCCGTCCAATCCGACGGTAACCATCAATGTGCAGACGCAGCCGGTTGATCCGGCCATGCAAAAACTGCTGGCGAGTCATTTGACGCCCGCGAGTTTCAAGATATCCGGCGTCAATGCCTTGCCATTCGCAGAAGTCGCAGCGCTATTCGCGCCGATGGCCAACCGCGATACCACGGTGGCGGAATTGCTGACCGCCGCCAACAAGGTTACGCAGATGTATCAGGACCGCGGCTATCCGCTTTCCTTTGCCTTTGTGCCGGCCCAGAGCTTCGAGAATAATGTGGTGGTCATTACGGTGGTAGAGGGTTACGTCAAGAACGTTAAGGTTGAAGGCAATCCGGGCGGCAGCGAAGAGCGTCTGAAGCGGATCGGCGAGCAATTGCAGCAGGACCGGCCGTTGCGCCGCGCTACCTTCGAACGGGTTGCCGGCATTCTTAGCCTGCAGCCAGGAGTCAAGATTGTCGCCAACGTAGCACCGCCGACGACTACCGACGGCGCAGCCGATATGGTGCTGACGGTGACACGGAAGCCGATCACAGTTGGTGTCGGCGCCGATTACCGGCAGCCGGGAATCCGCGGCTTGTTGAACGCTACCAGCAATGGCTTGACGCCATTGGGTGAGCAGGTGAGTGTAAGTACGCTACAGCCGAGCGGTGATCAGAAGGAGAAATACTACGCCATCAACTATGTCCAGCCAATAGGTACCGACGGCTTGACCGCTAGGATAAATGCATCGGATTATCGCGCTCAACCGCAAAATGCCGCTTTGGCGCCACTGAATTACCTGACGCAATACCAAACGAAAACTACCCATGTCGGTGGTTCCCTGAGTTACCCCGTCATCCTGGACAACACGCATAGCCTGACCGTTACAGGCGGTGCTTATAGCGCCGAAAACAGTCAGACTTATACTCCTGCGCCGCTCTACGCGCCAATTACGGTGACGCTCAGTTCGCAAGTACGGGTGCTGAGCGCAGAGGCAGCTTGGGTCGATGTCAAAACAAGTCCGGAAAAATTGCAGCAGACGCGACAATTAAGTGTTGGCGTGTACAAAGCCATAGATGGACTTGGCAACAAGAGTAAGGGCAATAACGTTGATGTGGGCTTTACCCGTGTCACCCTGCAAGCATCGCAATCGAATCAATTGCCCGGCGGCTTCGGCGTTGCGATAGCAGCCAGCACACAGTACAGCAGTAATATTTTGCCGACCTCGGAGCAGATCGGTTTTGGCGGCAAGCTGTTCGGTCTGGCTTATCCAGCCGGAGAAGTGGCCGGCGACAAAGGCTGGGGCATATCGGCTGAAGTAAATCGCCTGTTCCCCATGAGTTACACCTACCTGAAATCGGTGCAGCCCTATTTTCTGGTGGACCATTCTCGAGTGTATTCCAATGCCGGTCCTTTGACTCACGACACTTTGGGCTCTGTTGCGCTGGGGGTACGGTTTTCAGATGCTCACTACTACACATTGGACCTGTCGGTGGCAAAACCAGTAGCCAATATTCCAGTCAATTCCAACTCAAGGTCATTGCGCTTTAATGCAATGTATTCATATCAGTTGGATTGAATATTGATTCAAGGCAGCAAAAACGGATCTTGATTCAGATCGGCCAGTGTTTTTTTGTTGGCTGCTATCAACTTCTGATTTTCCGTCGCCGATCCGACCGTTCAACAGTTATCGCCCTGAGGGCAACAAAGTCGCCGTTAAGCCGCATTCCTAGTGATTTTTGAAGCATTCAAAATGCATAAATTGGACAACATTTTGGCGTTCAAAAAAACTATGGGAAATGCACATTGATAGCTGATTTCTTAGTTCCCTCAAAGGAATTTTTACTTGCCTTCATGTAAGCATTTTTTTCACAATGTAAAACATTATTTCAAGATGAAATCGTGGTTTACCTATGAAAATTCCACTAGAGGTAATGCTCTATTAATATGTTTCTTAAGAGAAAAATTTATGTTGAGGTAATTTTTAATCGGGGCTATGCTGATACCGCGTAGTCCGGAATTGGGAGTGGTTGTCTGCAGTCAGATCGGCTGTTTTTGTCCATCTGGATTGCAACGCCAAGGGCTGCCTCTTTAATGCGATGGTGTTTCTTCAGGAGATCACAATGAACGTCAAATTAATGAAATTTCTTCGGGATGAAGATGGCGTTACGGCGATTGAGTACGGGCTGATTGCCGGACTGATTGCTGTGGCTATCATAGGCGGAGTAACTGCCTTGGGAGGAAGTTTGAGTGGCCTGTTCAACTATATCTCGGGTCTGTTACCTAAGGCACCGTAAACTGTCCGGCTATTCTATTGGGATGGTTGAGCGGAGCAAACATGCTGCATATGAGCCATCTACCGTTGCCGTTATTCCTGTTGTTTTGCACTTTAATATTTTTGTATGACTATTTGTTCAGGCGAGTTCCCAATAAGTTGCTTTTGATAGCGATAGCGGTGCAATTTGCTTGGCTTGTAGTCTTCGGCAACGGATTGAATGGGTTGGATTGGCGCGGTGCGTTTTCAGGCTTTATGGCAGGATTGGTATTTTTCGCTCCGCTCTATATTTTACGTGCGATGGCTGCAGGCGATGTCAAATTTTTTGCTGTGCTTGGTTTATTGCTTGGGCCAGGTGCGTTGTTGCCTGTTTTTTTGTTCGCGTCATTGATCGCCGGTGCGCATGCGATGATAGTTTACGTATTGCGGTTAGGGCTGGCGCCAGGTTTGCAAGTGATTGCGGTTCGCGTGGCGTGTTGGAACTGGTACCAACGCATGTTGGAAAGACGCGGTAATCGTGTTGGCATTCCTTACGCCGCATACCTGGCCTTGACGGGAGCTTGGGCAGGCATGCAAGGTGCGGGAGTTATGCCAGTTTTCACCTGATTGATTGTTTGCTTCATGGATGTCAGCACGGCGCACGTCGGTAGTGCACGGATCGTATCGGCTGCGAAGATCGGGAGCGGGGATGCATTACAAATATAAACGTGCAGCTCATCCGGATATGGATAGAGGAGCCAAGAGCGCTGCCCAGCGCGGCGTTGCAGCAATTGAATTTGCATTGATATTTCCCATATTCTTCATGCTTCTATATGGGATCATCACCTATGTCCTGATTTTTCTGGCCCAGCAATCTCTGGCGCTGGCGGCTGAAGAGGGCGCGCGCGCTGCGTTGCGCTATACCACTGCCAGTCGCGGCGCGATTGCCTGCGCTACAGCTACTCAACTCGTCAGCTGGCTAGGCAACGGCGGCGTATCTTGCCCAACACCCGTACCTTTGACTTGTGCCAACCCTGCTGGCACGACCGCACAATGCATCACAGTGACCGTCTCATACAATTACGGTACATATCCACTGGTGCCGTTATTGCTGGGTTCGTTAATGCGGGTTGCGGTGCCTGCCACTCTGACAAGCTCGGCAACGGTGCAAATTGACTGAACAAGATTAGTTCACACGGTTGAATATTTTTTGCATGCGTTCCAATTTTTTGACTGGTCACGAATCTGTGAGCCAATGACTTGACCCCTGTTTGCTTTGTATTTGACTTGGAAACCACGTTGAACAATTCTTTCGTTCGGATAGGCATCGAGTACACACTATGAATAACCTGACAAAAATTGTGGCGGCGATATTGGTAGTGGCCGCACTTGGTCTAGCGTTTGTGGCCTGGTGGCTGGGTAGCCGTCCGCCGCCAACGATCGCGACGTCGGCGGGGCCAGCGATAACCGGCAAGCCTTCCCAGCAATATGAGGTGATCGTCGCGGCGCACGCACTGCAGGCGGGTAAAGCCATCATCACCGACGACATCAGCTTGGTGACACTGCCGATCAATCCGGCCGGCGCCTATAACCAGGCTAGTTCTGTTGTCGGCAAAATCCCTTTGATTGACATCGGCGCTGGTACGCCCATTACGGAAAGCGGGCTGGCCAGTGGCCTGGCCGTCAAGCTGGCGGACGGCGAGCGGGCGGTGGCGATACCTGTCGATGAAATTGTCGGCGCCGGTAATCGTGTCCAACCCGGTGATTATGTCGACGTCTTTTTCACGCTCAAACAGTCACAGGACATCGCCACAACGCAATCGCGCTTGCTGCTGTCCCGCGTACATGTGCTTTCTTATGGAAGCGCTGTAATCGGGACTGCGACCAGTGGCGGCAGCGCCGGCATGGCGCCGGCCCAGCAATCATCCCAATCGGTGCAGCAATCGCAGGGAATGCCGCAATCCCAGCAGGCGCCGCGCACTGCGGTACTGGCGACGCCAGTTGCAGACGTCAACAGATTGCTGCTGGCAACACAGAATGGCAAGCTGACGCTGGCATTGCGCGGCCCCAGCGATGAAACTATTTCCGACGTTGCCTTGTTCCCGCAAATTCCAGCAGTGCTGGCGGGCAAGAAGGATCTGACCCGCGACCAGCAGGAAGCGTTGAAGCAACCTGACAACCAGGCATTTGCGGGGATCGAAATGGATGGTCTGAGCGCTGATTCAAAATCATCACAAGGGCATAAGCCTGCGACACGCAACGTGACGGTAGCCAAGGCGTCTGGCGCAGGGGCTGTACACGCGCCTGGCACAGTGGAAGTGATTCGCGGCACGCAACGGGAGTCGGTGGCTTTTTGACGCGCAGATTTTTTCAATGACCGGCTTATATCGATAACAGGATAACTCGCAACTCATGAAAATTCACGACCTACTTCTGCCATTGTTATTGAGCGCCAGTATCGTTCCCGCAATCTCAATGGCTGCCGGCGATGTCGCCGATATTTCGCTGGGGGCACGGGAACAGCAAAGCCTGCCGGTCAGCGGCACGCTGGAACGAATTGCCATCGCCGACCCCGAAGTTGCGGATGTGCTGATGGTGAAAGGCAGCGGCGGTAAAGGCGGCAGCGTGATCCTGGTTGGAAAAAAGGCTGGCAGCACTACGGTGACTGCGTGGACCAAGGGATTGCCAGCCAAGACTTGGCGCATCAAGGTGCAAGGCGATTTGCAGTCGACCGTGGCAGGCCAGCCAGGCGCCGATGTACACGTACAAGGCGGCGCCGCCTTGATCAGTGGCCAGGCGCCATCGTTGCTGGACCATTTGAGCAGCAGTGCGGTTGCTGCCGATGCGGTGGGAAAAGGCAAGGTGCTCGATATTTCCAGCATCAGCAGCGGCAGCGTGGTGCAGATAGACGTCAAGATTGTCGAGTTCAGCAAGCAGGTGCTGAAGGCAATTGGTTTTGACTTTGGCGCCACCTTGAAACGCGGCAATTTCAGTTTTAACCTCGGTAGCAATCTTGCTTCCAATGGCGGCTTAAATACAGCATCGTCGGCCGTAGGTCTGCTGACTTCCTTTAGCCGAGGCAGCTATAGCCTGACCAGTAACTTGCGCCTGATTGAAACCAATGGTCTTGCCAGGGTGTTGGCCGAACCCACACTGACCGCCCTGTCCGGACAGAGTGCAAGTTTTCTGGCGGGTGGGGAACTGCCGATTCCCCAATCTGCGGGCTTGGGGTCTATCACCATCCAGTACAAGCCTTATGGTATCGGCCTGACGGTTTCTCCGACCATACTGGCGAAAGGCCGGATTGCATTGAAAGTGGCGCCGGAGGCCAGCGAGCTCGACTATACCAACGCCATCACGTCGAACAACGTATCTATCCCGGCAATTACTACTCGCCGCGCGGACACTACGGTGGAACTGGGAGACGGAGAAAGTTTCATTATCGGCGGGCTGGTATCGCGCACCACAAAATCGAATGTGGAAAAAATTCCACTGCTTGGCGATCTACCCATCATAGGCAGTTTTTTCCGGAACATGAACTATACGCAGGATGACAAAGAACTGGTGATTATCGTGACGCCGCATGTGGTGCAACCCATCGCAAAAGATGTACCGCTACCGATGCCAGGCGAGAATGAGCGCCGCAATACTGCTGGAACCGCGTGGGGAAGTTATCTGCTTGGGGGAGCGAGTCGGGATGAGTTGCCGGGATTTTCGAAGTAAGCGACAGCCTTTTTGGATTACATGATGAACGCTCGTAACAAAGCTTTGAATGAACTGACGTCGCTGAGCCGTTTTGTGTTCTGCTCGCGTAACAGCACGCAGGCGGAATGGCTGGGCGCTGCCCTTGGAAAATGGGGAACTTTGCTGCAGGAAAAGGCGGATGTGGCGGAGCTGCTGTCACGTATAACAGAACTCAATCCGTTGTTGGTTCTGCTGGATTTTTCCGGAGTTGAGCATGCGCACGATCTTGGCGGTGTGTTGTCGCTAGACTCGCCAGGCACTACCGCGCACGCAATTGAACTGGCGCGCGCATTGAGTAAAAAACTTCCAACCTTACCTCTGGTGGCTGTCGGTTCCATGGCATTTCCCGAAGGGACGGTGGCTGCATTACGCGCTGGCGTCAGTGATTTCATTGACATTAGCGCCTCCGAAGAAGAGGCGCGTGAAGTGGTCCAGCGCGTGCTGACCAAGGCGGCCGCACGGTCGCCAGCGCCGGTCAAGCGAGGTCAGTTGGTGACGTTGCTTGGTGTTCGTTCCGGCATCGGTACCAGCACACTCGCGGCGCATCTGGCGGACATGATTCAACAACGGAATGGTCCTCATGGAGGAAAGCGTGTTGCAACCGACAGTCGGGTAGCGTTACTGGATCTTGGACTACCTGCTGGCGATGGAAAGTTATATCTGAGCGCCAACGGCAATTTCGATTTTGCCGAAGCAGTACGGAATCTTCGTCGTTTTGATGAAACATTGGTGCACACTGCGCTACCGCGGAGTCCTGGTGGTGTTACCGTGATTTCATTGCCGCATAGCTTAAGCGAAATGCGCACTGTATCGCATCACGATGCATTGGCTTTGCTAGATCGCCTGCGCCTGTATTTCGATGTACTGATCGCAGATCTTGGTGGCTTCACTAATCACGAATTTATTGCCAACCTGACCGGCGCCGCCGATCAGGTATGGCTGGTGACGGATCAAAGCGTCGGCGCTCTGGTTTCTTTGGCGGGTACTTTGCAAGAATTGAACGGCCGTCATCCCGATGATGGCAAGCGGCATCTGGTGGTGAACCGATATGACGATCGCTTCGGCATGGGCGCCAGCCAGATTGCCGAGCGCTTCAAATTACCCTTGCTAGCCACTTTGCCAGAGCGCACGCTGAAACTCACCGCCAGCGCCAATCGCGGCAAGTTGTTGCATGAGGTCGCACCTCACGATGCTTATGTGCGCGCAGTTGATGGCCTGATCGATGGCTTGCTCAGCCACGGAGAAACAGTACCGCATAAGCTTGGAATGGGACGCTGGTTGCCAAAGATACTGTTACGGAAATAGACCGGGCATTTAAATTGATGCAAGCGTGATTTAGACCGATCTGCGCTACTAAACCGGAGCCTGCTGAGTTGCAGGAAAAGGACAGGAAAGCAGCGGCCCCTGACGAAGAACGGGAGATATAAACGTGAGTAACCAGATTGAATTTGCTGATGACGACCAGACGTTCTCGAATACCCAGGAGTTCCAGGATATCAAGACGGCGGCTTACGATCATCTGCTGACACGGATCGAAGAATTGGGGGCGGAGTTCGGACGCTGGTCGCGCAGCGCGATCCAGCAATTCGTCAATCTGGATGTTGACGGTTTTGTACGCCTGCAACGAATTCCACTGAATGAATCCGAGGTGCGGCAAATTGCCGATGCCTTGACCAAGGAACTCGCCGGACTGGGGCCGCTTGAGGATTTGCTGGCCGATGTGACGGTTGAAGATATCCTGATCAATGGCTATAACGATGTGTTTGTATCGCGCCACGGAATATTGCAGCGTGAAACGCTGCGCTTTACCGATAATGCGCACTTGTTGCGGATCGTCCGGCGCATTCTGGCACCGCTGGGACGCCGGCTGGACGAATCGAATCCGATGGTGGATGCGCGCTTGCCGGATGGCGGTCGGCTGAATGTGGTGATTGAGCCGCTGTCGGTGGACGGTCCCATGGTATCGATCCGAAAATTTCGCAAGGAACCGCTGAAGCCTACCGATCTGCTCAATCTCGGCACCATGAATGACGAGATATATTCGCTGCTGGATAACGCCGTCAAGGCTCGTTGTAATATTCTGGTGTCAGGCGGAACCAGTTCAGGTAAAACTTCTTTGCTCAATGCATTGGCCTTTTTTATTCCAGAAAAGGAGCGCGTGGTGACCGTGGAAGATACCGCGGAACTGTCGCTCAATCATCCGCATGTGGTACGGCTGGAATCTCGGTTGGGCGGTTTCGAAGGCGCCGGCGCGGTCAGCATCCGCGACCTGATCCGCAACAGCCTGCGCATGCGCCCCGACCGGATTATCGTCGGCGAAGTGCGCGGTGCAGAAGTGCTGGAAATGCTGCAAGCGATGAACACCGGCCACGACGGTTCGATGGGCACGATCCACGCCAATTCGCCGCGCGAATGCCTGTACCGGATTGAAATGCTCGCCGGCTTCGCCGGCTTCCAAGGCAGCGAAAGCAGCCTCCGACGGCAGATCGCTGGCGCGCTGGATTTCATCGTGCAAATCGGACGGTTGTCAAATGGCCGCCGCCGCATTGTTTCGATTACAGAAGTGACCGGCATGGGCGATAACATTATCACCCTGCAAGAACTGTATCGGCACGAGAGTTTTATCGCACCGGATGGCGAAGAGGCCGATCGCTGGGTCTCGCTGGGTATCTTTCCGCATGCGCCGAAATTGCAGCGTCAGCGCCAGCTTGGGCAGCAAAGTACTGGCAGTCCGAATACCGGCGGCCCTGGTTACAGCACCAGCGGCCAGCCAGGAAGGCGCTAGTCATGCATATCGCTCTTTGGCTGCTCGCTGCCGCTCTGCTGCTAACCGGCAGTGCGCTATGGCTGTGGCAGCGCGCGCAGCAGCGTAGCAGGCAAGACGTCAGCGCCGAGTTCGTGAATCGGCAGATTCAGGGAATGCAGCAGGGACAATTGCAACCGCAGAGTGCGAGCGAAGCAGCGCAACAACAGCCGTTGACGACGGAGGCATTGCGCAATTTCTTTTTGCGGGCTGGAATCCAACATCCGAGCGGCAAGCTGTATGCGCAGATACTGGTGCCCGGTATCGTACTGACTCTGTTCGCCCTGATCCTCGGCGGTTGGCTCTCGGCATTAGGGACAGCTATGTTGTATGCGATGCTGGCGGTTTTCTATTTCTGGCTCAAAACCTCCAAGATGCAACGGACCCTAATACGGCAATTGCCCGGCTTTCTGGATACGCTGGTGCGTCTGGTCACGATAGGCAACAGCATAGGTGCTGCTTTTCAGACTGGTATCGGCGGCGTCGAAGGGCCGTTACGCGTCATTCTGGATCGCGCTAACCGGCAGGTCCAGGCGGGTGTCGATCTGGAGCATGCGCTGCGCCAGCAAGCCGCAATCTATAGGTTCAAGGAACTTGATCTGGTTGCTGCCGTCATCGGCGTATCTGCGCGATTTGGCGGACGCTCCGATGTAGTTCTGGAGCGCATGGCTGCATTCATGCGCGATCTGGAACACGCACAAAATGAAATGATTTCCTTGTCTGCAGAAATTCGCTTGTCTGCGTGGATCATGGGAATACTGCCAATCGCCATTGGCATCTTTCTGATTATTTTTAATAACAATATGTTTGTCGGCATGTGGATCGACCCGATCGGCAAGAAAATGCTGATCGGGGCGGCCATGCTGGAAGTGGTGGGCGGTTATTGTCTATATCGGCTGGCGAAATCGATTTAACCGTGCGCCTGGCGCTTGGCCTGTAATTTTCAAGATGGAAACAACGTGAACACAACACAGCATACGCTGATCATTCTTGCAGTCCTGTTGCTGGCAGCGGCCTTGTTGCTGGTAGGCGCCGCGCTACTGGCAAGAGCATGGCGACTTCAACGGAATCTCGCCACCGTTGATGAAAAAATCGCATCTCACGACCGGCCGGCGACCGCACCCGTAGCAATATCCCGGCCGCCGGACTGGCGTGAGCGAATTATTTCATTCAGCGCCAACTGGCTGGATACACCGATAGGACAGCAACTGGTAGCGGAAGAGGATCGACATTTGCTGGACCAATGCGGCGTCAATGATGTACGTGGAAAATCACTATTTTTTGCTGCACGAGCGGTGCTGGCGATTTGCTTGCCGTTGCTCGGCGTACTGTTTTTTGATCGCGGCGGATGGGTGGCCACGGTGCTGATTCTATTTTTTGGGTTGGCCCTGGGTTATATGCTGCCAAAGTGGATAATGCAGCGTACCGCCCACAAGCGTCAGCGCCAGGCCGCGGAGGAATTGCCGTTGCTAATTGATTTGCTGCGCTTGCTGCAGGGCGTCGGGCTGTCCGTCGATCAGAGCCTGCATGTCATTGAAAACGAATTCAAGAGTGTGTTGCAAGTATTAGGTGAAGAACTGACGATCGCCGGCCGTCAATACAGTACGGGACGCAGTCGTGAGCAGTCGATGCGGCGTTTTTCGACTGTGTTTGATAACGAGGATCTGCATGCCGTTGCGCGCCTGCTGGTGCAAGTGGAACATCACGGCGGCGCGGTGCAAGAACCGCTCAAGCTATTTAGCGAACGGATTCGTGAGCAGCGCAAGTTGGATATGAGAGAGAGAATCGGTAAATTGACGGTGAAAATGACCGGAGTCATGGTGCTAACCTTGCTGCCGGGATTGCTGGTGATTACCGGTGGCGTGGGTTTCCTGGCGGTGATTCGCGCTCTGTCAAGAATGGGGTCACACGTATGAATTTTTCCAAGAGAGTTGCCAATGCGGGAAACTTTTCTTCGCACATGCATTTTGTTTCGGCCCTGGTTTTTGCGCTTTCCGTCGCACTTTTTTTATTGTCACTGGGTGGTTGTGCCAGCGATGCGGCAAAAGTATATGCGCAGCAAAACGAAGCGGCGCAACTGCGTCAGCAAGCAGAGGAAAAGGCCCCTACGCCGGACAACAAAGGAATGTATCTCGGCATGATCCGGCAAATGCAAGAGCAAGGAATGTACTTTGCGTCGTTGGCGCATATCGATGCTTACGAACAGAAAAACGGCAGTACGCCGGAAGTCCAGCGTTTGCGTGCAGATGCACTGCGCGAAACCCGCCAAGACGCCGCAGCGGACGCCGTCTACCGCAAACTGCTGACTTCTGACGAGGCCGGAGCAGCTTGGCATGGCCTGGGTTTGCTGGCTGCGCAAAATGGGGATTACCCGGCCGCAGTCAAAGCGCTGCGAGAAGCCGCCAGGCGCGAGCCCACCAATGCCGCGATGTTGAGCGATCTTGGCTATGCCATGTTGCGCAGCGGCGATACCGCATCTGCCCGGGTGCCTTTGGCGCAAGCCGCCGAACTGATGCCGGACAATCGCAAGATGATAGGGAATCTGGCGCTGCTCTTGTTGGTCTCTGGAGATCCGGAAAAAGCGCGGGTAGTCATGGATAAGGCTGCGTTGCCACAAGAAAGCCGCGCCAGGATATACAGCCTGGCAGCCGAAATCGGTCAGCGGCAGCCTGTGATTCAGGCAGTTGATCCTGCCAAGGTCAGTATTGGCGGCGCTATTGCGCCAACCGTGAAAAATGCCACTCCGGTGCCATTGCCGGCTACGCAGTTTCAATCGATGATGGACCGCTTCGGTAATGGAAGTTAAGTCCCGGGAAATTCGTCACGCAGTTTAATTTTTGCTCAAGAGGTAGAAAATGAAAGCGCAAGGAATTCTTCTTCAGCATATTTTTTTGACAGCTTCGGTGCTGCTGGCGACAGCCGGCTTTTCGCAAGTGGTCGCGCAGAACATGACGCCGCTCACGGGCGCATTGCTGCAGGAGCCTGTCCATACTGTAAATCCCGCTGCGCCGACGGCGACGCCAGCGGCGCTCAGCGCCGCCGCATATCCTCAGACAGCCACGGTCGCCGCCGCGCCGGCTCAGTCGTCGACGACCGCCGTTCCCCCGGAACGGCGAACCGGAGTCCGTATCGGAGATGTCACTCATACCTTGTTACAGGCCCAGGCGGACGGCCGCGTTGCCGGCACGGGATTGCCGATGCTGGGCGCGACCGCCGACGTCAGCTGGGAACGCTATCTGGAAAGTTTCAGGCATCCGTTGCCTGAATTTTATGACAATAAGGTGACGAAGAAGCAATCCGATTGAACATTTATGCGGATAGCGACATCACACTTACGCCAACTTATCATGAACGCATTTCTGAGCCAGATTTCCGAACGACCCTTGCATCACCGCCGGGATGGAACAGGCCGCGCGCGTGGTTCGGTTGCCGTGATGGCCGCGGTTTTCCTGACGATTATCATTATCCTGTTTTCTTCGATCGATATCGGCTACATGTTTTACATGAAGCGAGATTTGCAAAAGGTTGCTGATTTGGCTGCGTTGGCTGGAGCCCAGCAACTTGTGAACACGCCATCAGCAGGAATCTCCACTGCATGCACAGTGTCTGGCCAGATAGTGCAAGCCGCCATTGGCAATGCGCAGTCCAACGGATTTTCAATCTCTACGTCCAACACAATTACTCCACAATGCGGTCTTTGGGATCCGGTAGCCAACGCCAGTCTGGCGCCGAGCTATTGGTCAGGAGGTGCAACGCCGAACGCAGTGAAAGTGGATGCGATACGGAATGTACCGGGGTTTTTCGGTTTAGGTAAGCAGATAGCTGCTCACGCGATTGCGTCCGGCACTAGCCCCTCGGCGGCATTTTCGTTGGGGACGGGATTGCTGTCATTGTGCACTGCCAGCGGTTCATTGTCGGCACAGCTGGTTAATGGTTTGCTAGGAAGTAATGTTTGCCTATCTCTTGCCTCGTATAACGGATTGGTTGGAGCTCAAGTCTCATTATTACAAGTGCTAGCTAACTTGAATATTAATGTAGGTACAGTCACTCAAGTCGCTAACACTCAAATATCCTTGGCGCAGTTGGTCAATGCGAGCATTCAGGCACTTTCTCCGGCTCAGGCGGCGAACATAAATGTCGCTGATCTATTGGCCCTGACGACAGGAACATTGGGCGGAACCATGATAACAATTGGGGATCTTTTGAATCTCAATGCGGCAAATGGTATAGCAGCGCTAGATACGCAAATTAATGTTCTGGATTTATTAAACGTCGGGACTTTACAGGTCGCCAACAAGAGTAATTTTATTAATACTGCTGCGACAATACCCGGCGTTGGCGGATTGAGTTTGAAATTGATTGAGCCGCCGCAAATCGCAGTCGGTATAGGCGCGACAGCAACTTCGGCCCAGTTGCGGCTGAGTCTTAATGCCAATATACCTGGCTTGCTTAGTCTTCCGCTCTATGTTGATCTCGCTCCTGGCACAGCCACACTCAACAGCTTGCAATGTAATGCGCCGCAAAGCGCGACATTCTCTATTCAGACCGGTGCTGCTGAAGTCTGTTTGGCAAATGGGCAAACTGCCGGTGGCGCTCCATTTTCTTGCCCCGACGTGTCAAAACCGGCAAATCAGGTAAACGTAATTAGTGTGCTCGGAATTCCGACGGTGAGTCTCGGGATCAACGCATCGCTGACTAATCCCAGTGGGCCTTTGACCATGAATGCGCCATTCCCGAATAGTGTGACAGTTGGTTCTTCTTTGAGCAGTATTTTAGGGAACATTATTCAACCGGGAACCTTTGTTTTTGGAGGCCTTTTGAGTCTGTTGAATCCCGTGCTAAGCGCTTTAGGGGGGGTGTTAAACCCGATTTTGTCCCTTGTGGGCGCTGCTCTTGATTCAGCACTCTCGTTGTTGGGAATTGGTATTGGACAAAGTACCTTAAAAGTATCCTCAATCAGTTGCGGGAATGTAAAACTGGTTTACTGAACGTGGGAAATCAAATGATGGAATTACTGTGATAACAAAAAATGGCTACACCAAGCGGTCCGGCTTGCTTGGCTTTGACTATCTTATTGCCGCCTATCAGATCCAATTGATCAATTGGTTGGGCATGCCTGTGATTGTGATCGCTGGAGTACTTAGCTGCATTAACGATCGCGGATCAAGTGGCGGCGTTGGTCATATTTTTATGGTTTTTGGCTGCGCGCTATTGGTCTTGCCAATCTGGCGCCTGATCAGCGAGCTATGGATCCTGGCATTCAATATCTACGAACGGCTGGTTGAAATTCGCGACCTGATGGCGCGCCAGGTACAAACGCCGGCGGTAGTCCAGCCGGCGCTACGCGACGGTGACTGAAAGAAATGAGCATGCAAAACAAGCCTTTGCAAGAAAGTCTCGATATCTACATATGGGAAGGCAATTCCGATATTGCCGACCGGATTTCGCTGTGCCTGGCGAGTTTCGATATCGAGGTGATACGCGCCGACGGCATGCCGGTGACGCGCGATCAGGTATCGTCGCGGCCTTCGATCGCGGTGATTTCTGTGACGGTGATCGAGCATTCTGAATTTTCCGCCGATGCTTGGCAAAAATCACATGGCATGCCGGTGATCTGGGTGGCGGAGGTGGGGCGGGCGGCCAATCCGCGTGTCTACCCGACCGAATATTCGCATATCCTGATGCTCGATTTTACCTGCGCCGAATTGCGCAAATTGGTGTTCCGCCTTGCTTCCGAGCTGCATGCCACCGCCAACGCCGACCGTTCGCCGCAACCGTTGATCGCGCAATCCGAGCCGATGCAGGCGCTGGTGGCCGAGGCGGAAGCTTTTGCAGACTGTGAATCCAGCGTGTTGATCATCGGCGAAACCGGCGTCGGCAAGGAACGCATCGCACAGCTGTTGCACCAGCGCCACGGCCGTTATCGCCATGGCCCATTTGTTGCTGTCAACTGCGGGGCCATTCCGGATGGTCTGTTTGAGTCGCTGTTTTTCGGCCATGCCAAAGGTGCTTTTACCGGCGCTTTATTGGCTCACAAAGGCTATTTCGAGCAGGCCGACGGCGGCACCTTGTTCCTTGATGAAATCGGCGATCTGCCGCTCTATCAGCAGGTGAAGCTATTGCGGGTGCTGGAGCAGAGCACCGTCACCAGGCTGGGTTCGCAAACCGAGGTCAAACTGGATTTCAGGCTGGTGGCGGCGACCAACCGCAACCTGCGCGAGCAAGTTCAGCAGGACATGTTCCGCGCCGACCTGTATTACCGGCTGGCGGTGATCGAGCTGCGGGTGCCGAATCTTGAAGAGCGCGGTAGCACCGACAAGATCGCGATTTTCAGCACTTTGCTAGCGCAGACCTATGACGATATCCCGGCGCCGCCTGAATGGCTGCTGGAACTGGTCGCTGCGGCAAAATTCGCCGGCAACGTGCGTGAGCTGCGCAATGTCGCCGAACGGGTCGGGATTATCTATCGCCAGCTGGGCGTCTGGGACCGGGCGCGCATCGATCGCGTGTTCGATACGCTCGGCACCATGGAACGGATGGTAGAGGGCAATGACCTGACCGCGGTGCGCAAGAAGTGGGATATGGCGGAGCGCAGCCGGATTCTATCGGTGCTGGATGCCAACGGCTGGCGTCGCCAGGATACCGCGCATGCCCTCGGCATCAGCCGCAAGGTGTTGTGGGAAAAAATGCGCAAGTTCCAGATCGCCGATACCGAGGCAATTGGTGAGGCTGAGTAGGTGGCCGAACTCCAGTCATGGCGGCCACCGCTTTAATACCGGATTTTTCTTGCTTTCGATGCTACTTTGGGACTTTTCCATAGGGTAATCCCGGGAGTGGGAATGGTAAAATAAGCAACAAATTCGTTTTAAGTAAAAACAATGCCCAGTTACAACAAAATTACAGATAAAATTGGCCGCATGATGCAGCTTATGTCTATAAAAACTCATGTTAGCGAAGGAATCAGGGGATGAAAGTAACTGTATGCAGTGCGGTTCGCGGTTTAGGATTGGGATTGTTCATTGCTGGCTTGTCGATCAATGCAATGGCGCAGTCTACCGTCAGCCCGGCGCCGGCAACCGTTGCTCCGACTCCCGCCGCCAGCGCTAAGCCTGCCGTCAGCGGCAACAGCACCATCAGTGAATTACAGCAGCTCATGCAAAGCCAGGGCGTGAGCGAATTGCGCACCACCTACAACGGCAACTATGGTTCCAGCCTGTTGTTCAAGCCGGATAACCGTACCTATTATGTTGCGTTGTTCCAGCAAAAGAATTTCTGGCGCGTGGTAAAAACCACCTCCGATACGCAGGCCGAGCAGATCTACAAGAGCTTCGTCGCTCAGACCGAAAAACTGGCTGCGATCGATATCCGCCGCATCCAGTTGGAAGCTGAAAAGCAGTACACCGAACAGCAGATCGCCAGCCAGGAAACACGCCTGAGCGCTCTGCAGAACGATCTGGTCGTACAGCAGCAGCAAGAACAGAATGTCAGCACGCAGCAGGAACAAGCGCGCCAGCAAACGCAAGTCCTGAGCAGCAAGCAGCAAGCCGCGCGTAACGAATTGCGGGCTTTGCAAAGCCGTATCCGGACGCTGGAATCGCAGCAGACGATGATGGATAACAGCAGTTTTAGCGGTGATAAGACCACGAGCAAATAAAGTGTGATGGTCTGATTCGCGCCAGACGATGGTTCTGGCGCTCGGTTTCAAATTTTCAAATAGATCGGGATGCGTAAATTTACGCATCCCGTTTTTTTTGCGGCAGCCATTCGTGAGTCCCAACGTAACGTTGGCTGCTGTCGCATGCCTTATGTTTCACGTCGCTTGACCACAATCGACGTCATATTATCAATCCCACAATGCTTTGGCCGGCTACGGCACGGATTTCGAATCCCGATGCACATCATTGGAAGGGGAATGGTATGGCGAGCAGCAAGACAATAACCTGGTGGACCGGTGTCACGCTTGGCGTGGCGCTGTATGCGGCGTCCTGCATGGTCCGTGCGGAAATGGTGCTGGAACATTGGCCGGCAGCTGCCGCCGAAAAACTCAAGAGCGTGATTTCGGCCAACGCCAATCAGGGCGCGTATGCGGTGTTCGACATGGATAACACCAGCTATCGCTACGACCTGGAAGAATCGTTGCTGCCATTCATGGAAATGAAAGGCTTGCTGACGCGCGATAAACTGCCGCCTGCGCTCAAGCTGATTCCTTTCAAGGACACGCCGCAATTCAAGGAAAGCCTGTACAGCTACTACCAGCGGCTATGCGAAATCGACGACCAGGTTTGCTATCCCTGGGTGGCGCAGGTGTTCGCCGGCTTTACCTTGCGCGAGCTGAAAGAGCAGGTCGATCAATTGATGACCTATGGTAAGCCGCTACCGGTAAGGTACTACGAAGCCGGTGAGTTAAAAACCGGCGAAGTACAAGCGCCCAGGCTGTTCAGAGGCATGCGCGAGCTATACCAGGCGCTGATGCAAAACGGTATAGAGGTCTATGTGATGAGTGCCGCCAGCGAGGATCTGGCGCGCATGCTGCTGGCCGATCCGAAATACGGTTATAACGTCAAGCCGCAAAACGTCATCGGCGTCAGCATGCTACTCAAGAATCGCAAGACCGGTGAACTTACCACGGTGCGCAAGCTGGTAACCGCGGGCCGCTACCAGCCGGACGCGTTGCAGGATTACGAGCTGACCCCCACGCTGTGGGCGCCGCTGACCTGGTTCGAAGGCAAGTCGGCTGCCATCAACACCTATATCGATGAATGGAAGCGGCCCATCCTGGTGGCGGGCGATACGCCGGTCAGCGACGGTCCGATGCTGTTCCACAAGACCGATGTCGAGAAAGGCGGGGTGCGGGTCTGGGTCAATCGCAAGGATAAATACATGCAGCAGCTGAACGCCATGCAGCAGCAAAACGCAGCGCGCCAGAAAGCCCTTGGCCTGCCGGTGACAGCCGACAAGAATTGGATTGTGGTCACTCCCGACGCGATTCAATAATCCCGACTCTATATTCGCCCCGCACCGGAGGACCCATGAAATTACGCTGCATCATCAGCGGCTGCGTCGCCGCATTGGCCAGCCAGGCGGCTGACGCACAATCCACCATCACCCTCTACGGCCGCATCGATACCGGCGTCCGCTACAGCAGCAATCAGGATATCGCCGGCGGCAAATTGCTGGAGCTGACGTCCGGCGCCGCCAGCGGCAGCCGCTGGGGCGTAAAGGGCAGCGAAGACTTGGGCGGCGGGATGCAGGCCATCTTCACGCTGGAGAATGGCTTCGAACCCGATACCGGCAAAGCTGCGCAGAGCGGCCGCCTGTTCGGCCGCCAGGCATGGGTAGGCCTGTCTGGCAGTTGGGGTACGTTGACGGCTGGCCGCCAGTACAGCCCCGCGTATAACGTCGAGTTCGCCAACGAGCCCTTCGGATGGGCCAATGTCTATGAATCCGGCTTCATCTACGATAACTATATGGGCGGCAATCGCTGGGACAATTCAATCCTGTATCAACAAAAGGCCGGTCATTTCTCTGGTACGTTGATGGTAGGGTTCGGCGAACAAGCCGGCGCCACTCGCAATGGCAGCAAGCAAGGTGGCAGCATCACTTATGAGCTCGGACCTGCGGCCGTCAGCGCCGGTTACCAGCAGACGCATGACGTCAACGGCGTGGTAGATCACAAAGTCTGGACCGCCGGCGGCTACTATCCGATCGGCGCCTTGAAACTCTTTCTCAGCTATCTCAACCATCGCAGCGATCTGACGCTGCAAAAGAACGACGTCTGGGCCACCGGCGCATCCTATGGCTTGACGCCAGCAGTGGAGCTGTATGGCGGCTTCTATTACGATCGACAGCGCGAACAGAGAGGCAACAAGCGCACGGTTGTCGGGATGTTCAACTACAAACTATCCAAGCGCACCAACGTCTACCTGCAGGCCGATTACAGCAAGATCGACGCCGGCTACGTCACCAATATGTTCGATGTCTACGCCTTCCCGGTCAGCAAGGACGCCAGCGGCGCCATCACCGGTTTCGTCAAGACCCGCGCCAGCGCCATGGTCGGCGTGCGGCATCAGTTCTGATACAGATTTTCCAGTAAATTCCGGATGTGTCGCAAGATGCGCATCCGGTGGTGGTTTCAACCCCCAATGACTCGGACCAGCTGCCATCCAGCAAAGAGCAGAAGGATACAGCCGCCGATGCGGTTGACGGCAGACATGAGGCGCGGCCCTATTCTGTTGCGAATCACTGCCACGCCACATGCCAGCAGCAGCCACCAGCATGCAGATCCGGTAAATACGCCTAGCACCATGATGCCGGCGGCGCTTGGTGCAGTGGCCGCAGAGCCTGAGATGGCTGCAAATACGGCGATGAAAGAAAGGATCGTCATTGGGTTGGTCAGCGTCAAGACGAAGACGGAGATAAAGGCCTTGCCGGCCATCACGCTGCCGGTTGCAGATCCTGTGTCGGCAACCGGTTTGGCAAGCAGCAGCGTAGACCCCATCCAGCCAAGAAACACGGCGCCCAGGATCGCCAGAGGCGTCGCCAGCGTCACAAAATACTGTGTGACTGCCGCCAGCCCGAAAGCGCCGACCGCGCCATAGGTCGCGTCGGCCAAAGCGGCGCCGAGACCGCTGGCGAAACCGATGCGCGGTCCATATGCGATCGTGCGCTGGATACACAGCAAGCCTACCGGCCCCACCGGAGCGGCAATCGACAGGCCGATCAAGGCCGCTTTCAGAAATAGCGCAACGTTCACTTTCGATCCTCGGCAAGGGATTCATCGGAAGGAAAATTATCTCAATATAATCGCCGCGCTTGAATAAGCGAAATCAGGTGGAACTGCTATATTACCTTTATTATTTTTGTTAAATCTGCCCGGAGCCTTAATGATGGAAATTGATGCCAAAGGCTGGAAAATCCTGGCGGCTATCCAGCGCGACGGCCGCATATCGCTGAAAGCCCTGGCCGACCAGAGCGGCCTTTCGCTGCCGGCTACATCGGAGCGGCTCAAGCGGCTGGAGGAAGCGGGCATCGTGACCGGCTACAGGGCGGTCGTCAGCCCCGAGGCTGTAGGCTACGATGTCATGGCGGTGATCGGCATCACCACGGCGCAACCCGACAAGGCGCGTCTGATCGGACAACTCCAGGTGATGCCGGAAGTGCTCGAATGCCTGCATGTGACGGGACAAGATTCGTTTCTGCTGCGCGTCATTACCAAAGACATCCGGCACCTGGAGCTCTTCGTCGGCAGCATTAATCATTACGGGGAAACGCGGACCTCGATCGTCATGTCGACGCCGATCCAGCAGCGTTCCGTCGCACAATTTCCTGTAGAACCATGAGAAGAAACATCCCCCAGGCTATGTTGAGAGCGGGCCGCTAACCGTTTTAAGAAAGGTACTTTGTATGTTTAGTCACGTGACGATAGGCTGCAACGATATTGACAGAGCCGCGGCTTTCTACGACGCGGTTCTGATCCCGATCGGCCAGAAACGGCGTGCTGTCACGCCGGACGGCGGGCCGCTCGCCGCATGCTGGATTTCGCCCGACCGGACCTTGCCGAGATTCTACGTTTACATGCCTTTCGACCATCAGCCGGCGAGCGTTGGCAACGGCTCCATGGTAGCGTTTTGCGCGCCTTCTGCAGAATCCGTAGATGCTGCTTACGCTGCTGGTATCGCAGCTGGGGGAAGCGATGAGGGAATGCCGGGACCGCGGCCGCATTACGGCGATGGCTACTATGGGGCGTATTTGCGGGATCCGGATGGAAATAAAGTACACGTGGCGTTTCGCGGTGACTTGCCGGCGTTTGCCTGAACCTGCAAGGCTGGCGCCGAACAGGGAAGAGGAAATGGGCTATGCCTAGCCTCAGGCATAGCCCGTTCCAATTGTTACCTTTCAAGAGGTAGCTTTACTTTACATTCACTTGCTGCATCACGTCAACTGTTGAAGTTGACAGCCATGCAGGCATGGCAATGCTTACCTCTTGGTGATTTCTCACTGTTTTACAATTAAAACCATTGTCAACGCAGCGGAGTTCCTTTGCGCATGTCGCAATCTGGCGGATTTCTCATCTTTTAGCGTTTTTGTTTCCGCCATTCGCTGGCCAATAAGGCGTAGCCATACTCATCGGACCAGGCGCCTTTGAAAAAGATATTTTCGCGGAAATGCGCTTCACGCCGGAAGCCCAGTTTTTCCAATAGATGCTGCACGCGTAAATTGGACGCATCCACGGTAGCGACGATCCGGTGTTTTTTGAGATCTTCAAACAGCAAACCGATGACCCGGGATAGCGCCTCCCAGGCATAGCCTTGCCCTTGATAAATGGAATCGAAGGTCACGCCAATCTCGGCCTGCAATCCGCCGTCGAAGAAATGCACAGCTACATCGCCTGCCAGCGCCGCATCTTCCTTGCGTTCGGCGGCAATCTGAAACCAGGTATCGTCGGCATTGAAGGCCAGGCCGTGCTGTTGTTCAAAGAATGCTTCTGCATCTTCGGTAGAATAAGTCGACCAGCTTTGATAGCGGGCCACCTCTGGTTTGTTGCGATAGCCTGAAAACGCAGCCAGGTCGTGACGGGTAAATCCTCTTAATATCAATCGCTCTGTTGCTAGCGGAAGCAATTCCATTTTGCGCAATCTCTCTGGTGAGGTTGATCGTCGCCATGCGGACGCGCCAGCCTACACGACTTTTCCCTCAGGCAGGAAGTTTGCCGAGAAATTCCAGCATCACGCTGTTGAACTGTTCCGGTCTTTGCAGAGGCGCGAAATGGCTCACGCCGGGAAGCAGAATCAGTTCAGCTCCTGGAATGCTGCTGGCAAGATATTCAGCATGTGCGGGTTTGATAAATTCGTCGTGCTCGCTTTGTACGATTGCAACTGGTACGTCGATCTTTGCCAGGTCATTCGCAAAATAGTTGGGTTGCGTCTTCATCATCTCGTTGACGGCATCGGCGAATTCCTTGAATTCAGTAGGTGTGGCCGACAGCTGTGCATAATCCGCAGCATGGCGGCGGAAGCAGCGATCGAGGAGAGGATTGGGCCAGGAGATTTCCTTCACGCCGCTGGGGTCCATATTGCAGCCGAAGAAAAACACGCCGCCAATCCGCGTTGGCGCTTGCATGGCAAGGATCAAGGCAATGCATGCGCCGTCGCTCCAGCCGACGATAGCGGCTTTTTCCACATGTAATGTGTCCATCACCGTCAGCACATCGGACGCCATCAGCTCATACGCATAGGGTCTTGTATCGCGCGTACTGCGGCCGTGCCCACGGCTGTCCATCAGCACGGCGCGATAACCGGCCGCGAGCAGCGCCGGTAGCTGATGACCCCAGTTGCCGCCATGGCCAAGGCCACCATGTAGCAGGATGACCGGAACGCCGGATCCGTAGCTTGCATACCAGATGCGCGCGCCGTCATGGTCGACATAGCCTTGATCGGCTGTGGCCGGCAAAGGCGCGGCGCCATGCGCCTCGAAATATGCAAGATCGTCGTCATGTGACTTCATGTTGATCCGCCTGTAGGAAAACCATCGACATCGTACAGTTTAATTCATCGGCGCCGAGACCAGGAAATCAGTAAATCGATGTTGATATGGCATGATGTGATGGCTCTTCGCGCCGTGAATAGCCGGAGGCCGGCTATCTCCGCATGCTCAATGTTCCTCTTTTCCAGGCTGGATCCTGCCAGCGATAAAACAAGCTCAATGAACGCGGGTTGTCGGCCTGTTTCTCGACGTCCATGGTATCCATTCGTATCACTTCGAAGCTGCGTTTGAAGCGTCCATCCACGCGCGCTTCGCGCACCGCCAGCATCTTCGCGCTGCCCGGTACCCAGCCAGCGAATTCAAGATAGCCGACATCGGGCGTGTTGGCGGCAGGCGGCAGGATGTCGACGATCCAGCCTTTTTCTCCCTGATGGAATACCCAGAGTTCGCGCCATGAATCGAGTGGTTGCACGGCAAGTGCCAGCGCGGTTTGTTGGGCGTTGACGCTGGCCGAGGCTTTCCATACCAGGCCGTAAGTGCAGCGTTTGGCGAGCGGATTTTTTTGATCGTGTTTGGCGTCTGTCAGCGCCACGCAGGTTTCGCCGCTTTCGCCGGGTGTGCTGATGACTGCCAACCCGCTGCCGGTAGCAGGTTCAGTTTCTGCAGCCCAGCGCGATGCCGCGACGCGCACTGCGGCGTCGGTATAGGCGCTTGCGTCCGGTTCGGCGATGTCTTCCGGGTTGACGCCGGCCAGTTCCTGCAACGCGCGGTTGGCCGCTTCCTGGGCCGGTTGGTGCTGCCTGGCGTGCTCGAAGGCGATGCTGGCCCAGACGCTGGCGCGGCGCAGACGCAGGCGGTTTTTCTCGTACTCGGGCAGTTCGGTCAGCTGTACACGGTCGAGGATTTCAGCGCGCCAGGTATCGAGGTTGTTACGGTCGGTGGGCGTGATGTTTGGATCCACGCATTCAGGGCGGGTCAGCGCCAGAGCGGCACGGGCGCGCTGCTCGTCAGTCGATTTCATGGCCAGCACGCGGCGAAAGGCTTCGCCGTTGTAGCACAGCTGGATGCGGCCGTCGCGCTCGAAGCCCTGCATGCCGATGCCATAGCTGGATGCCACTTCCAGATGGGCCGACAATACAGTGTCATCGGTTTTACCCCGCTTGACGGAGGCGCGGCGCGCCAGGCGGTCCGCCATGGTGCCCAGAGCATCGAATGGTTCAGGACCGATGGCTTCGGCTGGGGCCGCTTTCAGGTAGGCTGCGGCGTAGCTGATACCCAATGCCTCAGCACCTGGCGTATCGCGCAGGAAGCGCACGACCGCCAGCAGGTCGGGGGCGTCTTTCGGTTCCAGCGACTGAGTGCGCACCTGCGAGGCGCGGATATAGCCGCCGCGTTCGCGGCGGTGGTCATAGACCTGCAGGTAGTCCATTTTCTCTCCGCGCACTTCCAGGCTGTCGCCTTGCCAGAGCACGGCCTGTTGCTGGGCTGATTCACGAGGCGCGGCGCGCAGGGCGGCGCTATCCTGGGTGACGATGGCGACCAGGGCCAGGGCGGCGAGCATCATTGTTGTGTCTCCTGTGGAGCGGTAGCGCTGGCTTGCTGGCCTTGGGCAGAGCCTGTTTGCGCACCGCCAAGCAGGGCCGAGCCGATGAAGCCGCCGTTGGCTGGAGGCGGGGCGATGATGACCGAGATCTTGTCGGACAATTTGTCAGCCATGGTTTTCTGGATCAGCAAGGGATTCTTCGAGATCAGCGCGCCGTCGCGTTCAAGCTGGGCGCTGGTGACCTTGCCAATGGTTTCCAGGCGATAGGCTTCGACGTCGGCCAGTTTGTGGCGCGAATCGGCTTCGCCCGACGCTTCGATACGGCGTGCTTCTGCGCTGCCCTCGGCGGTCTTGATGCGCGACACTTTTTCTGCCTCGGCTTCATACTGGCGTTGTTCAATCTGTTTTTGCTTGAACGGCAGCACATGCTTCATGGCTTCTTCCTGGGCCTTGGCGGCGATGATCTGTTCGTTGCCCGCCGCTTCGGCCGATTTCTCGCGTTTGACCTTGTCGGCTTCGGCTTCCAGTTCGGTTTGCTGGACTTGCTTGCTTTTCAATTCGAGCGTGTATTTCATTTTTTCGCTTTCTAGTTCCTCGGCCAGCAATTTTTCCATGCCCTGGCGATATTCCGGCGGCAGGTCTACCTGGCCCATCTGCACGCCGCGCAGGATGATGCCGTCAGCAGCCAGCTTGGGTTTCAATTCGTTTTCTATTTCTTTCTGGATCTCGCCGCGCTTGGTGGAAAAGATGTCGCGCACCGAATAACGGGTAAAGGATTTGTAGATCACGCCTTGCACCATCGGCTCGACGATTTCGCCGTTGATGTCAGTGGGCAGTTTTTGCGCGATGGCAGCCAGCCTGGTTGGATCGATGGTATAGCGTATGGTCAGATCCACGCCCAGCGACAGACCCTCGATCGACTGGAAGGGCGCTTCGCCATTTGCCTTGCTGCTGCGCACCGGGCGGTATACCTGGTCCAGCAGCGAGTAGCGCCGCAATTCATGCAGGCCGGGGATGACCACCACCAGCCCTTCTTTTATCTCAGTAGCGCTGCCTGTCAGCTTGTTGGTGCGGATACCGACTTCACCCGGTTCCAGGGTTTTGAACGGCGGGTGGGTAAACAATGCGTAGCCGCTGCCGCCTATCAGGGCAATCGCCAGCAACAGTACCCAGGCACGCCGCGCGGTGCGGCCCAGGCTGGCCAGCGCGGCGCCGATCGCTGAAATGGTGGTGGTGAGCAGTGCAAGTAAACCTTGCAGCAGTGATTCGAGCCGTTCAGACATGATATTTCCCCTGGTTGATGTGGTAATTCGACGGTTGGGAGCGGCATGCAACGCTTTTCCCTGGGAAGAATCTTGCGCGCCGGATGGCGGAAGTAACAATGGGCAGGGATGGGCAGTTGGGTTATCCGGCAACGGTGAATGCTCCGCAACGTCGCAGTCTGGTAAGCCTTGTGAATAAATACTCACAGCGCGGCACAGACAATTCATGGGAAAGCGCGGATACTTCCACAAAGCTCGGCTCACGCAAGGGAATTCAAAGGCACGGAGGGACGCTTGCCTGTAAAAGTCCGGCGGCGAGGGGCGTATTGAGGGTAGAAGCAGCGGAGAAAAAATGTCAAAGCAAGCGTTAAAAGTAGCGGTAATCGAAGACGACATCCCTACCAGCAACCAGCTCAAGGGCTGGATCGAATCGGCCAAGCCTGGCATCCAGGTGGATCAGTGGCATACGCGCGACGATGCCGAGGCGGCGCTGGCGCGTGAAAACTATGACGTGGTGGTGCTCGATATCGAACTGGGGCGCGAACGCCATGCCGGCGTCGCCATCATCAACGCCATCAACAAAGGCCAGGCGACGCCGGTACTGGTAGTGTCTGCTATGCCGGCCACCATCTACCGTAGCATCATGAAGGCGCTGGATGCCTGGGATTACCTGCAAAAGGCCACCTTCGAGGAATCCGATTTCATCGATACCTTCCTCGAAATCCTGCGCGCCGCCAAGGACCGCAACAGCGCGAAAGAAATTACGCCGGCGGCCAACGGCAACGAGCTTTCCATCGATCCGTTGCGCCAGAAGACACCGATCTGGCGCGCGCAACGCATCAACCTGCCGCTGACGGCGCAACGCCTGCTGGCGGCGCTGTACGAGCACCGCGGCCAGGTGGTGACCTATGAACAGTTGTTCCAGGTGGTCAAAAGCGGGCGCAATCGCGACAACATCCGCAAGCACGTCAGCACCATCCGCGATGCGTTTCGCGAGGTCGATCCGGAGTTCGCTTGCATTGAAAATATCCCGATGCGCGGTTTTCGCTGGGTAGACCAGGAAACCTGATGCTTGGCCACCTCAACAGCGGGAGCGCGCGCCCATGAAGATCAGTCTTCCGAATCTTGCCCAATACCGCTTGCGTATCCTGTTTCGTGGCGCCTTCCTGCTGCTGGCGTTGGCGACCATTGCGATGGCTCTGTACGTGCTGCAGCAGGAAAAGCAGCTGAGCTACAAGAATTACCAAGCCAATTTTCGCAAGACCAGCGACCAGATCCTGGCCACCTTGCGCCATCCGGCCGGACAACTGGCGCTGTTGAATCCTCGCACCGAAAATGGCGATGCCGCTTCGGCTGGGCTGCACCCGGTATTGCTGCCATTTTCCTCACTCGATTTCGACGACCAGAACAAGGTCCAGCAAGCCGTCACCATGTCCGGCTGCCTGGTGCAGTACGGCGATAGCGGCGCGCTATGCGTCGCCATTGGCAACAACCCGTGGGCGGGCGGTTTCATCTATGTTGCCGGCAGTTTCGTCAGCAACGAATTGATGCCGCACCAGCGCGGCGAGCAGGATATCGGTGACGCGCACCGGGTGCGGGTGACTGTGGCGCTGCGCGGACAGACCTATCGCTGGATCGCGCCGTTTGAAAAGAATGGCGACCCCAATGCAGTGCAAGCGCATGGCGCACATGGCCGCCTGACCGGATTTCTCGATGATGATAGTGGCCTCGTGGGAGCCAAGCCGGTCAAGGATTTTCGCGGCTGGATCTGGCAAAGCACATTGTGCAGCAAGCCCGGGCAGGGCGAAGAAAATAAGGATTGTCCGCGCAGTTCGTTTTTCTCGTTGCGGCTGCCAGTGGGAGTCTTGCAAGACGCTCTGTTCCAGAAAAATGTCCCCGTCTGGCCACCGGCCGACCTGGATAAGATCCAGGTGCGGATAGAGGTCTTGTCTCCGGGAGATGGACCGCTGCTGCTCGACAGCAAAAGCGCAAGCGCAGCCAGGGCCTTTGTCGTGGGCGACCTTGCTTCTCTGCTGTTGCCGGGCGAGAGCTTGCGGATCAGGAAGCGTGGTGCAGCAAACAACACCGACCTAGTCAGCCTGATAGGAGCCGAAGATCATCCGGATGACAGTTCGCGCCTGCTTAGCCGCCTGGTGCGCCGCCTGCCTGTAGACGAAGTGGGCGTGCCGAACGAAAGCCGCGAATCTGTCGTGACGTCGGCGGGAATCTATGATGTGACCCTGACGGGCGACGAACGCAGCGTCAACCGCAGCCTGGGCGTGGTGGCTGCGCGCGTGTCATGGTTTGTCGGCGCGATGCTACTGGCATTGTTCGTCGCGTGGCTGGTCATCGAGATCGGTATCATCCGCCGCATCACATTGCTGACCTGGCGCGCAGCCAAGGTATCGAAAATCGTCAAAGGATCAGGCGGCCTCGACCAATTCGACCTCACCGATTTGCGCGGCGCGGATGAGCTAGGCGTGCTGGCAAGCTGCCTGCACGACTTGCTCAGGCGCGTCAGGGAAGATCTTGAGCGCGAGGAAATCCGCGCCGAGCAGGAAAAAGAAATGTGGCATGCGGTGGGTCATGAAATCATGTCGCCGTTGCAATCGCTGATGGCGTTGCAGGGCGCGGCAGAAAACCAGAGCAGCCGTTACATCAACCGCATGCAGCAGGCGATACGGGTGCTGTATGGCAGCGCGTCTCCCAGCGAAGCGTTTCAATCCACAGTACTGCAGGTAACGGCCATCGACATCAGCGCTTTTCTTGGCAACGTCGCCGACAATGCACCGCTGGTCGGCATCGCCAACGTCAGGTTTTCCGGCGGTCAGCCAGGCGTGATGGTGAGAGCGGATGATTATTCGCTGGAGGATGTCGTCACGCACGTCCTGCGCAACGCCGACCGCTGTCGCCAACCGGGATCCATGATCTCCATCGACCTGAAAACGACCGAAACCGCCGTCACCATCGCCATCCACAATGAGGGGCCGCATATCGCCGAAGAACTGATCGACAAGATTTTCGAATACGGCGTCTCCGACCAACTGGATGCCGGTGCGAATGGCAACCGGGGACAGGGGTTGTTTGTCGCCAAGACTTATATGGCCAAGATGGGCGGGACCATTACTGCGCAAAATGTTGCGGATGGGGTGGTGTTTTCCTTGGGGTTGCAACGCGTGTGATTTTGATTCGGAATTGACGGCAATTCCTTTAGATTTAATAAATTCAAATGCATCTTGTCCTCCACGGCTATCGAAAGGTCGATCCTCCATTTTTCCGCGCCATGCTGTAACGGGAAAAAGCATCTTTCGTTAAAAATTGAACACGAAAATTTAACGACTCGTCATTTCTCATCTAATCAAAATAGTATTGAAACCTGACCCAGCGTCCGCAAGATGATGTCTGTATCTCCTGCCTGCGAAAATTGACAGGGAAAATTGACAGGTATTTATTGCGCAGGTCACTTGCTAATATGAATGGGCATCATCGCGGTGACACGTATGTCGTGGTCACAGAAGTGTTTTAGTTTGTCACTTTACTCAACTCAATCCAGGAGTTTAAAAATGTCAAATCAAACTGCAGCCGTTTCATGGGGAACAAGCGCTCCTTCGATCCGTGTTTATACTTCCAATGGTTCTACAATCACTGAACGTTGCTACGACGGATCGAAGGGTTGGTACACGGGCGCATTCAAGCAACCAGGTGAAAATGCCTCTGCAACCAGCTGGCTGAACGGAAACACTATCCATATCCGCGTCTATGCAACCACTGGCAGCCAAACGACTGAGTGGTGCTGGGATGGCGAAGGTTGGTATAAAGGCGCCTACACCGGCTAATTTGCGCCAATGAGGCGCGGAACAAATCAAATTCCACGCGCTCATCGACAATAGGTGAGGACCGGGTCTTGCAACGACACGAATGCTGTTTATTGTTGACCCGTTTTTTGCCTAATAAAATCCGCTCCTTGATCCGTAAACTGTCTAGGGCAAGGAGTCGATTTTTCACATGTTGCAGAGTTGTGTAGAAGTTGCGGAACTTGCTCTCTGGCAATCACCAAACACCCACTCATCACCCGCACCCGTATCGGCGTCTGCGGTGTAAATCCCAGCCCGCTGCAACCACTCGTCTTGCAGATGAATCGCAACTTCTCTGTTGATACATTGGGTGAAGGAGCGCGCTTGGCAATTGGCCTTGAGCCGCTGCGTAATGGTGAGGCGAAAGAGTATTGAGTGGCTTGAGTGGCGTATGGTCCTAAATCGAAAGGACATGCGCGATGCAGCAAGAAATTTCAAATCGAAAAATAGGGTGGGAAACAGGTTTTCACTTGGGCGGTAAAGGGAAGGAAAGCTTTGGTCGCTGAATTTAATGGCACTGAATATTTTCACCATCGCGTTGCCAAACAAATGGAAGCGGCCGCAATTTCTTAGGCCGTGTAGCGACCTGCAATTTGTAATACAGCCCGTTCATTGTCGTAGTCATCCCGCATCGGCATAGCAAAACAGCGGCGCATGTGAGATTTCTGAGGTGGAGAGGTGGCGATGACGTTCACTTTCTACATTTGCAGAAACAATGAAAAAAGGCCCTCAAGTTTGAGAGCCTTATATTCATTTGGTGCGAGAGCCGGAATCGAATTTCTTCGTTAAACCCGCGCAGATACTGGGTTTTCTTAATTTTTTTTATAAAATACCAACAAAAATACCAGCAAAAAGAAAAATGTTCCAGCTGTCGGATTATTGCAACAGGGTGAGTTCTAACGATACGGCATGACATCCGCACCGGAGCTACCTGTCGTTCCTTTGAATTATATGTCAACCGTGACAGCGCATTCTTCTTCGTCAAGATAAAAGCCATTTATTCTGGTAATCCGTGCAAAATCTAATTTTAGGGGTGCCATTTTACTGGCGCTGGTCGGCTCTGCCGCGCGACCAATACTCGTTACCCGGTTCGGTGGGAAGATAGTGCGTGAACTTCCTCAATACGACCTAACGGTAACCCCACTTTGAAATCGAAATAGTCTACGTATAAAACGCACATGATGCGCGCAGAAAAGACGCAGAAGGGTAACCCACATAAGCTCACCGTGAATCAGCACATCTTTCCACGCGCGAGCATGGATCGTTTTGCGACGAGCGGAGGGGTACATGTCCGCAGGCTGGATCATTCAGACAATATTATGTTCGGTACTGACAATCCGTATTTTTGCGCTCGTCGCGTATGGGACCATAAGACAGAGCACGGCTTGATGGTGGAAATAGAAAATAAATATCAAGATACAGCCGAACAAATTGCGTCCGGCTCCGTTCGCACTCTGTCGACTCATATGAATGAGTCAGTTACCGATTTGTATCTGATTTGGCAGCTTAGATTTAATCGATATTTGAATCCAATATCGGACACACTCCTCAAAGGCGTGGAACCAGATAGGAATTTAAGTAAAAATTCTCAGGAGGTGCTCGAGTCTAAGGGTGTTGTTTTCATGAAGCCAGAAGGAACTGTGCCAGGTCGTTTTATGGCTGGTATCGGGATCAGTATTGCAATGGATCGGGAACGAAATCGAATGAAGAAAACTAAATGGGGAATACTTACCTCTGATGATGTCGAATTCATCGTTCCAGACAATTTCCTGAGATATTCCATCGTTCCCCTTTCTCCGACAGTCTGCTTGGCGGCAGAAATGCGAGATCAGAGAGTTGGCGTCGAACAGGTCGCTACAATCAACGGGCTTGCTATTCAAGGTAGCCATCGCTACTACTTTGCAAGAGATTTGTCCCAATGCCCAGTTATACGGCCGATTCCACTGAATTTGCGCGCATATTTTTTGTCGCAGAGATGAGCCAAATCTGATTCATCAGCGCGTGTATGCATGCGAAGCCAGTTGAGCAAGCTAACGACGCAACCACCTACTACCAGCTTTTGTCAGAGTGGGAAGGCATCGTAGTTAAAAAGGCGGCGGTAAATAACTGGCCGTTGCATATCAATCTCAAAAAAATCGCCGCGCTCAGTCTGAGGCATTGGCTAAATGATGTCTGCGTCGATTGTGGTGGCAAGGGCTTTAAACCGCTTGATTTGAATCCACGAGTCATTAGCGATACGCCTTGCCCTGTTTGTCTGGCCTCTGGTGTTAAACCAATTCAATGCGACAGGTAGCATTTCAAGCCGGTATCGGACATGTGCGCGGTGCTGGAAGATATGACGATTAGCGCCGGCAGGTGTGCGATGCGCAAACTGGCTAGCGACATGAGTTTCTAGAACAGATTTCCCCGATATGCGCGGAAGCTGTACCTATCACAATTGACAGGTTCAATTTTTACGGCTTTAGTTTAGGCTCGGGCTCAGAAGGGCATTTTTTACTATGATTTCTCTGTGGGTGAAAACGTTAACAATTGAAAAATCTCCTCGAAATTATCTTTTTTTGCTAGTTCAGCAATGATGCTCTGCATACAATCCTGCCTTAATAAAATGAAGAAAGTAGACAATGGGGCAGGAGTTTTCTTCCGACAAGGGTCGCGCGCGCCTGTCGGGCTTGGCAAAAAGTGTTGGGAGTTTGGTTCTGCTGGCAGGAGCACTCCATAACGGCAGTGCGCAGACCGTTCAAACGTCAGATAGCGAAGAGCAGCGCCGTCGCAGCCAGGCCGAGGCTCAGGAGCGTCAACGCCTGCTGCAAGCGCCGAACGTTAATCTGCAAGAAAAGGTTGTTCCAGACACAGCCGACAGCTTGGCGCTTCCGAGCGAGACCCCTTGTTTCCCTATTCACCAGTTCGTCCTTGATGTCCCGAGCCAGTTACCGCCTGCGATTCGTGCAGCCGGCGCGAGCGACTTACCATTCGATCATTTCCGCTTTGCTCAAGATTACCTGCGGCGCTATGACGGGGCTTGTGTTGGAAAGCAGGGATTGAATCTGATCGTCAAGCGCCTGACCAATCAAATTTTAGCGCGTGGCTACAGCACGACGCGCATCGGCATTCCTGGACAAGATATTGCCGATGGCGTGCTTACCTTGACGCTGATCCCGGGTGTTATTCGCGCCATTCGATTTTCCGATCCTTTGCTTTACGGTACTTGGAAAACCGCATTCCCGACCGGCCCTGATCAACTGCTCAACTTGCGCGATCTGGAACAAGGCTTAGAGCAAATGAAGCGAGTTCCCAGTCAAGATGTGGACATGCAAATTGTCCCCGGTGATGTGCCCGGCGAAAGCGACGTCGTGATCAATGTCAAGCGTAGCAAACCGTGGAAGCTGACCGGTACGCTCGACGATAGCGGTTCTAAAAGCACAGGCAAGCTGCAAGCGGGACTGAATCTGGCGGTTGACAACCCGCTCGGTCTCAACGACATGTTCAACGTCGGCCTCAGCACTGATGCCGACCGCAAGGCAGGTCAGCGCGGGACCAGCGGAAACAACATCTATTACGCAGTACCCGTCGGCTATTGGAATTTTTCTGTCTCGGGCAGCACCTACGATTATCACCAAGAGGTCGCGCAATCCATCCAGACGTTCGTCTCCCACGGAAAGTCGCGCAATCTGGAATTCAAGGTTGCGCAATTATTCCAGCGCGATCAATCGCAAAAAAACAGTTGGCAATTTAAGGTCGGCAAGCGCTGGAATCACTCTTATGTCGACGATGCCGAAAACGAAAAACAAAACCGCAACACCACGTTCGCGGAGCTAGCCTGGGTGCACACGCATTACTTCGGCAGCGCCCAACTCGATCTGACGTTAGCGAATCGGTGGGGTGTCAATTGGTTCAACGGCCAGACCTATATCAAGGATTATCTGGGGCAGGAAGATCCGGCGACGAACAATCTGCACTACACCTTGCAGACCATCGACGCCACCTTGAGCGTACCGTTCCAGATCGCCAGCCAGCCGGTGACTTATATAGGTACGTTTCGTGCTCAAACCTCCCGTTCTCAATTGTATTTGACGGATCAATTCAGCATCGGCAATCGCTACACAGTGCGTGGCTTCGACGGAGAACTGACCTTGGCTGCCGAGCGTGGTTTTTATTTGCGTAATGAACTTGATTTGCCCATCGCCAGCAGCGGCCAAACCGGCTATGTCGGTCTGGATTATGGACAGGTCTATGGCCCTAGCGTGCGCGGCTGGCCCGCGACGTCGAATGATTCCGGCAATCCGGGCTTGCTCGGCAACAAGTTGGCCGGCGCAACCGTCGGTATGCGCGGCGGCTTATACGGTTTGACCTACGACGTATTTTCCAGCTGGGCGCTGTATAAGCCGCAAGGTTTTAATACCGCCATGCCGGCGGTCGGTTTCAGTCTCGCTTACCAATATTAGGTGCGGGCTTTGCGTGGTTATTTCCCGACACATCGTGATACATATGTGAAATATAGATAATTTAACAATTGTTGTCATTTTTGTTTCTACATTGTTCCTTACTATCAAGTATTGCCTTCACCATATAACAGAGCATAAAAATGCAAAACGCTAAACAAAAGAATGTCGTTTCTCAATTCGCTACTATCGCCAGCCTACTATGTCTGGCTGCGTTGACCGCCTGCGGTGGTGGCGACAGTGGGAATAGCACCGCCAGCACCGGTTCATCAACAACCCCGGCCACGACTACGCCGCCCGCGACAACACCTTCGGTCAATGCACTGGCTTTTAATCGCATGGGAACTGACTTCTACACTGGAGGGGCTACAAGCGGAATAGATCTCGGTGCGACTATAGATGCTTCAGCCAATATAACGTTTACTCATCAGCCGATCGATTCGTTAGATCATAGCCCCGCTTTTAATTTCACATTCCCATCTGGATTAGCGGGTGGAAGTGTGACTGCGAGTCATATTTTTTCGACCAACGATGTCGCTGCCAACAAGAACATCCGCATATTGAACCCGAATGCAACCAAGACAATACAAAACGTCTATTGGCGCAATATCGACGACGCGTCCACAGCAGGTTTTGACTTGGCTGGTTATCAGTCGGATCTCACCACATTGACGTGGCCAAGTTCCGGTACGGCTACCTATGTGGGTCAGGCTTTCCAATATATCTCCGAGGTCAGCAATATTCCCGGAAATACACAAACTGCCCGAGCCTTGTACTCCTCCGACGTTACAGCAACGGTCGATTATGCTGCCCAAAAAGTCACCTTCGCGATAGCCCCCAATCCAGTCCTCATTGACAGCAGTGGTACGCCGTCTGCCACCGATCCAAGTAAATTTGCCAGTACGTTTACGTACACGGGGATAACTTATACCGCGCTGAATAACGGCATTGTCTATCCGCATCTGACAACGGGATTCGGTCTTGTAAATGGCCCCGTTCCAACGTTTTTCCGATTCTTTGGCACCTCGGCAGAAGAACTCGGCGCTTACTTTCAATTTAGCGGGCCTTTGCCAAATTCGATTGAAGCGACCCAAATCCTCTCCATGGCGCTGCGCAAACAATAAGCTATACCCTCTTCGCCCCTCATTGCATCACCGCCTGATGTCGTCGACATGAGACGCTCCTTTTATCTGGACTCACTATGAACAAGCTTTCCTACCGCGTCATTTTCAATAAGAACCGGGGCATGTTGATGGCCGTAGCGGAGGACGTAGCGAGTCAGGGTAAAAGCGCAGGCAGCCAATCCGGTAGCGCGGCGACGACAACCTCGCCGCTGATGCGCCTGGCGTATCTGGGCGTGGCCGTTGCCGCACTCTTCGGCGGCGTCTCCGTTGTCTCGGCCCAGATTGTCGCCGACCCGAATGCCGGTTCGCGCCGTCCGACGGTAACAAGTACCGCTAATGGAATTCCGCTCGTCAACATTGTCGCGCCTTCCGCTTCAGGGCTGAGCCATAATCAGTACACAACCTTTGGGGTCGGGAGCCAAGGAGCGATTCTCAATAACTCCTCTACAGTCGTTTCCACTCAGCAAGCAGGTTTCGTGGCTGGCAATCCCAATTTGGGAAATGGCCCCGCAAAAATTATTCTCAACGAGGTGACGGGAACCGGCATCAGTCAGTTGAACGGTTATCTGGAAGTCGCCGGGCAGAGGGCTCAGGTCATTATTGCCAATCCGAACGGAATCCTGGTGGGCGGAACCAATGGCGCGGGCTTCATTAATACCAGCCGGGCAGTGCTGACCACTGGGACGCCAGTCTTCGGCGGCGACGGTAGCTTGAACGCGTTTCGTGTCACTGGCGGTAATATCCAGATCGGCAGCGCTGGCCTTAACGCCAGCAACGTAGATCAGTTAGATTTAATTTCCAGAAGCGTTGCGGTTAACGGTCAGCTATGGGCCAACAACCTGAATGCCATCACTGGAACAAATCAGGTTAATTATGGCGACCTCGGGGTAACCGTCATCCAGGGCGACAATAACAAGCCGACCGTGAGCATTGATCTTGCCGCTCTCGGATCAATGTATGCCAATAAAATTAAGCTGGTCGGCACCGAAGCCGGCGTTGGGGTTGCCTCTTACGGCACCATGGCAGCGCAATCCGGTGACCTCAACATCGACAGTTCGGGCAAAGTGACTCTCGGTGGGAGCACCACGGCAACGGGCCTGCTACGCGTTGTCGGCAACGATGGCGTGACCAACACCGGCACTACCTACGGCCAGCAGGCGGTGAGCATCTATAGCGCTGGCCAGATCGCCAACAGTGGTACGGTCGCCAGTCAAAGCGATGTGACGTTGTTCGGTGGTAGCGTCGCTTCAACCGGTGCGGTCGGCGCTGGCGTCAATGCCAACGGCCAGGTCACGCAAGGCGGTAATGTGAATCTGGTGGCATCGGGCGCTATTGTTGCCACCGGCCAGAATACCGCTGGTAGCAACATTGCCGCGAACGGCGCAAGCATCGATCTATCGCACTCGCAGACGAACGCTGCCGGCAGCATCGGCCTGGCGACGCACAGCGGCGATGTCAATCTTGCAGGGAGCACGCTGCAAGCTACCGGCCCAATGAACATCAATGCAGCAGGCGCTGTCATCAATGACCAGGGCAAAATCAACGTGTCGCAGTTGACCAGCACCTCGGCCAGCTTATCGAACGTCGGCGGCACGATCACCCAATCGGGCAGCGGTGATGCCAGTATCACGACGACCGGTGCCATCAACAACAATGGTGGGAATTTGACCACCAATGCGCAGAACTTGACGATCCAGTCGGCAAGTCTGAACAACGCGGGAGGCCAAATTAATCATGCCGGCTCCGGTACGGCGACGATCCAGAGCGGAGCCATCAGCAACGCGCAAGGTGTTATCGGTACCAATGGCCAGCTTGCCTTGACGGCTGCCAGCTTGAATAATCAGGCAGGTCGCCTTACATCAGGAGGAGCGGCTAACGTCCATGTGACCGGCGACGTGACGAATGCGCAGGGCGTTATGCAGTCGGGCGGCGCATTGTCTCTGACCGGCAACAATATCGATAACTCCGCCGGTAGCATAACTTCCTTGAATGCCGACGGCTTGTCAATCAGTGCAGCGGGTCAGCTCACGAATGGGGCGGCAGGTGCCATTGGCGGCAATGGTGACGCTAGTATTTCAGCGGGTTCACTGGTCAACAGTGGCAAGATCACTGCGAGCAATAACCTGACCAGCACAGTCGCTGGCAGCGACGACAACAGCAACGGCCTGCTGGCCGCCGGCAAGAATTTGAACGCCAGTACTACCAGTCTCAAGAATGTGAACGGCACGATTGACGCCACCAACGTGGCATTGAGCATTGCGCAGTTAGATAACAGCAGCGGTAAAATTACCGCCGACCAGCTTGCGATCACCAGCACCAATTTGACCAATGAACATGGTCAAATCAGTCAATTCGGCAGCAACGCGACGACCATCGCCGTTGCCGGCACCTTGGATAACAGCAACGGCGGCGCGCTGCAAACCAACGGCACCGATCTGAAAATTACAGCGGGGGCCATTCAGAATAACAGCGGCACGATTGCCCATGCCGGCACCGGGACGCTGACGATCAATGATGCAGGAGCGTTGTCCGACCAAAACGGTGTCATCGGCACCAACGGCCAACTGGCTTTGACTGCCAACAGCTTGAATAATCAAGCCGGCAGCATCACGGCAAAGAATCAGGCGAACGTGCATGTCACCAACGATATCGCCAACGCGCAAGGAACGATTCAATCGGGCGGCGCATTAGCGGTCTCCGGGGCGAACATCGATAATACAGCCGGGAACATCACGTCATTGAATGCCGATGGCTTGACCCTCAATGCAGCCGGCCAGCTCACGAACGCCAATGCCGGTGTCATCGGTGGCAACGGCGACGTGGCAGTCACTGCAGCGAACGCCATCAATAGCGGCAAGATCACCGCCACGCACAATCTCACAACGACAATTGCCAACAGTTTCGATAACAGCGGCGGTCGTCTTGCCGCTGGTAATAATTTGACCGCAAGTGCGGTGTCCTTGAAGAACGCCAACGGCGCAGTAGATGCCGCCAACGTCGCACTGACAGCGCAGCAACTCGATAACAGTAGCGGCAAAATTACGGCAGATCAATTAAGCATCGCCAGCAGCAATTTGACCAACGAGCACGGCCAAATCATCCAGTACGGCAGCAATCCGACCCAGATTGGCGTTACAGGCACGCTCGACAACAGCAATGGTGGCCTGATCCAGACCAACAGCGCCGACTTGTCATTGACGCCGCAAGTGTTGAACAATAACGGCGGCACAATAGCCTTGGCTGGTAGCGGCACCTTGACCGTGAACGTCGGGAACGGCGCAGGTACTCTGTCGAATGCCGGCGGCACACTGGGCAGCAATGGGCAAGCGGCCATCACTGCTGCATCGATTGCTAACCAGGGCGGCGCATTGTTCGCCCAGCAGCAGCTTGGTGTGACAGCCACGCAAGGCGGTGTCGACAATAGCGCAGGCGGGTACATCGGCGGCAGCAGCCTGAACCTGAACGCCGCGAACGGTCAAATCAACAATACAAACGGCAAGATCGAAGGAACGCAGCAAGCCGTCAATGTCAGCGCCCAAAGTTTGAATAACGCTGGCGGCACGGTACAAAGTATCGGCGCAGCACCGTTGAATGTCTCCATTGCCCAAGCCATCAGCAATACCGTGGCGAACGGTATCGGCGGCTTCATTGGTGGTAGCGGTACAGTGAATCTGAACGCTGGTTCGTTCGATAATAGCGGCGGCACTGTCTACAGCAAAGACAACCTGGCGCTGCAATCGAACAGTACCCTAACCAACACCAATGGCGTAATTCAGGGCGCGGCGAATGTCAGCACCAGTGCTGCCGGCGCGTTGAGTAACGCCAATGGCCGCATCGAAGCCAACGGCAGCACGGCAACCTTGACGGTCTCCGGCAATGGCATCGACAATTCGACAGGTCGCATTGCCAATACCGGCACCGGCCTGACCCAGATCAACGGCGGTAGCCAGGTCACGAATCATCAAGGAACTATCGGCGGCAACGGGGAGGTCGATATCAATGCGTCTAATCTGGACAACAGCCAGCAAGGACAAATCATTGCTGCCGGCAATCTGATGTTGAATACTGGCGGCATCGTCAACAATAACGCCGGTGCACTCTATTCGGCGCAAAACCTTCAACTGAATCAGGGTGGCGCTGCGCTGACGAACGTCGGTGGTACGGTTGGCGCAGCCGGTAATATCAATCTGAATGTCGCCAGTATCGACAATATATTCGGACTCATCGGTAGCACCACCGGCGCTGGCGGCGATATCGGTATTGCCACTGGCAGTTTTACTAACGCGGCCGGTACGGTCGCCAGCGGCCACGATCTGAGTTTGACCGCCCCGACCATCGTCGGCAACGGCGTTGTCGTGGCCGGACATGATGGCACTATCAATCTACAAGGCGACTACACGAATACGGCAGGCAATGTTCTGACGGCCAATAACAACTTGACCTTGAACACGACCGGCAATTTGACCAATACTGGCACTCTAACTGCGGTCAACGGTTTAACGCTGAATGCGGCCAACGTCGACAATCAATCCACCGGTCTGATCAATGCCAGCGCCACGACGATTCAGGCTGGCAATGCGATTACCAATACGGGTCGTATCTACGGCGACGATATTGCTCTTGGCGCGCAAACGCTGACCAATGATGTCGATCCGGTTAGCGGCCAGGCTGGTGCGATTGCGGCCCGTAACAGTATCAATATCGGTGCAGTCACTACCGTCAATCGTGAGAACGCCATTATCCAGAGCTTGGGCGATATGACCTTTGCCCGCTCGCTCGATGCCAATCATCTGGCCGTTGGCACTTCCGACAGCATCACCAATAGCTCGGCGACCATCGATGCCGGCGGCAATCTGGTATTCCAGACGGCGCAACTGAACAACACCAACGCGCACTTTACAACGGCCCAGCAGGTCGATCCTACCCAGACCACGCAAGTTACCCAATATGCAGAATGGGCTGCTCCGACGACGTGGTATAACCCGAATCAAGTGACCTGGGGCGATAGCGGCAACGGCGGGATTGTACTGATTATCCCGGATGGCAACCGTTTCGAGCAGTTCTATAAAAAGGACTATACGCAAACCGTCTCGAACACGGTGGTGACTTCCAGCGCTCCAGGCACGATCAGTTCCGGTAACGGTATGGTCCTGTCCGGGAATATCACCAACGATAAAAGTACCATTATTGCTGGCGGCACTTTGTCGGGCACAACAGGTAACATCAACAATATTGGCGCGACGGGTACAACCGATACGGTCGACCACATGACCGCCGGACAGAATTACTATCACTGGGTCAGCGGTCACCCGCACCAAAATTACTATACCTATGACAACAATGGTGCAGCTTACGATGTCACGTTGCCCTCGACGCCGCTGGCCTTGCAGGTCTGGAGCGTGCAACAGAACACCGCACCGAATAGCAGCACCAACCCAGCTCTCGGCCAAGGCGTAGGCTCTTCTGCTGTACCGAGCGTCGGCGGCCTCAGTTTGGCGGCGAATCAGGGAACGCAAACGGTCTCGGGCGCGAACGGTCACGGCATCGCTGCTGTGGGCGGCATTATAGGCTCAGGCACAGGTATCGGCGGCAGTGGTCATACCGTTGCCACAACGGGAGGCACAGCTGGCGGCGGCACCAGTACCGCCGGCAGCAACCAGACCATTGGCAGCGCAGGCAATCCGTTGCCGAATCTGGCCTTGCCGAACAACCATCTGTTCACGATTCAAACCAGCCCCGGCCAGCAATACCTGGTTGCCACCGATCCGGTATTTACCAATTATGGTAGTTTCCTCTCAAGCAACTATATGTTGAATCTGTTGGGGATCAATCCGGCAACGACAGAAAAGCGCTTAGGCGACGGCTTCTACGAAGAAAAATTAGTCACCGATCAGGTGATGCAGTTGACCGGCAAACGTTTCCTGGGCGGCTACGCCAGCAATGAAGACGAATTCAAGGCGCTGATGGACTCCGGCGTTGCAAGCGCCAAGCAGTTCAATATGGTGCCCGGCATGGCCTTGAGCGATGCGCAGATGGCTGCGCTGACTTCCGATATCGTCTGGATGGTCAATCAAACGGTGACGCTGCCGGATGGTACGCAGACGCAGGTATTAGCGCCAGTCGTTTATCTGGCCCGCGCGGATGCTAGCGATTTAAAACCGACCGGTGCGTTGATTTCCGGACAGAATATCGATTTGAAGATCAACGGCACCCTGGCAAACGGCGGTACGCTGCAAGCGTCCAACAATATGATCGTTCAGGCCACGGATATCACCAATACCGGTAACATCCGTAATACAGGTACCGATGGTACGACCGTGCTGGTCGCACAGAACGATATTTTGAACAATGGCGGCAGCATTTCGGGTCATCGTGTCGGCATTCTCGCTGGGCGTGATGTCACCTTGGCGACCGATACGGTATCGGCGTCTAGTAGGCAGGGTACGAATATCGGCCTGAGTACTGTCGCCAGCGTCACCGCTGATCAACTCTCCATTTCTGCGGGGAGGGATTTGACGGTGCAGGCGGCACAGATCAACACTACCGGCGATGCGCAACTGTCGGCGGGACGCGATTTGAATCTGACGGCGGTCAATACGCAACGCAGCTATAACGTCACCTACAACGGTGACAATCATCTGTACGAAAACCAGACGCAGGTGAATGGCGCCGCCATCAATGCTGGTGGCAACCTGACGATGACATCAGGTCGTGACCTGACCACCAGCGCGGCCAACGTCAATGCTGTTGGTCAACTGACGGCAGTGGCTGTACGCGATGTTAATCTCGGTACGGCGCAACAAGGTAGCAGTCTCGATCAGGCAATTTACACGACGTCGCATGGCTTCCTGTCGTCGTCCTCCAGCCGTATACAGAGCAACGCCAGCGCCACGAGCGCCATCGGCAGTACCTTGTCGGGCGACAGCGTAAGTGTGCAGGCTGGCCGGGATATCAATGTCGCCGGCAGCAATGTGATCGGAACAAACGATGTTTCACTGAACGCCGCCAATAACGTCTCTGTCACCGCGTCGCAGAACACCAGCAACAGTAGCTTTAGCCGCGACGAAAAGAAATCCGGTTTCACAGGCGGTTTCTCTGCCGGCGTCGCTAGCATCGGCTATGGCAAATCCAGTGCCGACAGTCAAAGTAGTATGGAGACGGTGACCCAGCAGAGTTCGAGCATTGCCTCGATCAATGGCAATACACAGATTCAGGCTGGGAATAAACTGAATGTGGTGGCTTCGGATATCAGCGCCGGCCAGAACCTGACGCTGATCGGTAAAAGCGTCGATCTCAGCGCAGCACAAAACACGAGCGTGGAACATGGTGCACAACAATCCAGCTCTAGTGGTTTCTCGGTGGGGGTGACGTACAACCCTGCCGGAGCGTTTAAGAGCGCCTATCAGCAAAGCGCCAGCAGCAACCCTAGTACCAGCTTACTGGGTAAAGCCACCAAGATGGGCGATGCGATTGGAGACGGTACGCTGGCAGCTATTACCCCCATCGTGGTGCAAGCCGGTTCGCGTAGCGCTAGCGGCACTCAGGATCTTGCGACCAGCAATGCCCAGGTCAGCTCACTTACGGCGGGTAATAATTTGACGGTGCTGGCCACAGGCGGCAGCATCACCAGCCAGGGCGCAAGTATGAGCGCAGGCGGTGACGCGTTGCTGCTTGCCCAAAACAACATTAATCTGGATGTGGCGCACAGCTACCAGACCCAGGGACAAACCAGTGCATCCAAAGGTTGGAGCACGGATAACCGCGGCAGTATGCCGGCAGGCGCATTTAACAGTAAAGGCAATGGTAACGGCAGCACCGACACCATCAGCGGCACGACCCTCTCGGCTGGCGGTAAGGCTACCCTGGCGACAACCAATGGCGATATCACTCTGACGGCCGCCAATCTGGTCGCTAACAACGACTTGAGCATCAATGCTGCCAAGAATCTGACCATCCAAAGCGGACAGAATACGCTCACCAACGCCAACCAGAGTAACAGCCAGGCCGTCGGTAAAGTGGTGATTTCCGATACGGAGCGCTTTGCAGGCTATAGCTCAGATAAAAGCCAGGATAACAACACCGCCGTCACCCAGGTGGCGTCCAATGTCGGCAGCTTGCAAGGCAATGTCAACCTGACTGCCGGAGGCGCCTACACGCAGACCGCCAGCAACGTGCTGGCAAAGAACGATATCAACATTATTGGCAAGTCCATCGACATCAACACGGCCAACAACACCGGTAGCAGTGCCCAAAGTAGTTCTGACCTGAAGGTGGGAGCCTTTGCGACCGTGACTTCGCCGTTGATCGATCTTGGCAACAATATCGAGAATGCGAAGAAATCCGATGGTCGCCTGCAAGCCCTGCAAGGTCTGGCGGCGACATCGAATGCGTATCAAGTTGCTAGTGCCGCCAGTGCTGTCGCGGGTGGGGTGGGAAGCGGCGAGTTGCTGAAAGCCGAAGTCGGCGTCGGTTTCACGACGGCCAATAGCCAGGATCGCAGCAATTACAGTCAGGCCCAGGGCAGCACGATTCAAGGCGGTAGGAATGTCAATCTCACCAGTACTGCGGGCGATATTCACGCCACTGGCGCGACGATCGCCGCCGGCAATACGCCAGGCAGCACCTTGACGCTCGATTCAGCCCAGAACATCCTGCTCGATGCCGGACAAAGTACAGTGACCAGCAGCGGCAGCAACCACAGTGCCGGAGTACAAGTCGGCGTGGGGTATGAGGTAGGCGCGCAAACCGGAGCGTATGCCTTTGCCAGCGCCAACGTAGGCAATGGGAACTACAACAATACCGCAACGACCAATAGCAACACGCATTTAAGCGGCGACACCGTCACTTTGAAATCCAAGGGCGACACGACTTTACAAGGTGCCGATGTCAACGCCAATACGATTAATGCGGATGTTGCCGGCAAGTTGGCGATCACATCGGTGCAAGACACCAGCGTCCAGCATAATGAACAAAGCAATATCGGTGGGCGGGTGCAGGTCTCCTTTGGCACGGCGTGGGAGGCATCGGGCAGCTTGTCGCAATCGAACGCCAATGGCAGTAGTCAGACTGTTAATCAACAGTCGGGGCTGTTTGCCGGTAACGGTGGCTATCACGTCACCGCCGATTCGGTTGCCCTGAAGGGCGGTGCAATTACCAGCACCAATGCGGCCAATTCCGATCTGACAGCCAATTCTCTCACGGTGCAAAACATCACCAACCAGATGAATTACTCGGCAAACACGGCGAGTGTGTCAGGTAGCTATGGCGGTAGCCTGAATCAAGGTGCTGCTCCGGATCAAACGAGTACTGGCACCCCCAGTCCCAACGTTATCCCTGGGGTGGTGGTGCAGAACAAGGGTAACGCCACATCCACTACGTATGGCACGCTCACTGATGGCAACATCAATGTGGGCGGCCAGCACATGACTAGTGCCGCCGGGTTGGGAGCACACACCGATCTGGCGACGGCCAATGGTGCCATCGCGGCTTTGCCCAATCTGCAGAATGTGATGAGCAATCAACAGGCGATAGCAACTGCGGCCAACACGGTGATCAGCACTAGCCTGCAAATAGCTGGCGATAGACGCCAGGGAGCAGGACAGCAAGTCGCTCAAGCACAAGGGGACGTCAACACCGCCAATGCAAATATAGCGCAGGCACAAGCGGTTCTTGACAATCCGAGCAGCACGGACGCACAAAAGGCGCAAGCTCAGCAAAACCTCGATCTTGCCACGCAAAATCTGAATAGCGCCCAGCAAGCTGTCAGCAACGCAGAAACGACGGCCAAAAACTGGGGACCGACAGGCGATTACACGCGTGCCTTGAACATTGTGACCGGATTATTGACCGGCGGTCTTGCCGGTCAGAGTGTGGGGCAGCTTGCCGCCAATGCCAGCGCTCCGTCTGCGGCGCAGGCCATCGGCGACTATTTCGCGCAACCGGGTAACGCCAATCAGACGGAGCAAGTATTGACGCATGCCGTGCTTGGTGCTGTTCTCGCTGTGGCGAATGGTAGCAGTGCAGCAGTTGGCGCTAGTGCGGGTGCATCGGGTGAGTTGGCAGCGCAAGTGTTGACTCGTGAGCTATATCCGAATGCGTATGATGCCAATGGTAATTTCCACCCCGAGCAGCTCAGTGCTGATCAGCTCAATAACGTGATTGCCTTGTCGACTGCAGTGGGCGCACTAGTGGGAGGGGCAACAGGTGGCTCGTTGATGGATGCCAGCGTAGGTGGGAATATTGCGGCGAATGCGGCGACGAACAATCACTTACTGCATCAAACTCAATATGATTTGGCTAAAACATATGCAAGCTTAGTTGCTAAGAAACTCGGTATCTCCGTCGATGCGGCGGAAGGTCGAATTGTGGCTGAAGAACTGCGTAACTCAGATGCACAGACTGCCCAGGCTGAAGGAGGTATTCACGACTACCAAGTGAGGTCAATTCTCGGATGTCAACTGTTGAACTGCAGTGGGTCAACAACCGATTTTAATTACCTGAATCATGGATTCAATTCGCAATACGTCGCGGCCAATCAGCAGGCATATACTCTTGGAATTTGGCAATCTACTACGGGGCAGACTTACGATCAACTTGTTACGAGTAATATCCAAAAAGACCCTGTAGGTGCCACGTTAGCTGGCGCTGGTATGCTTGGACTGGGACTTGCAACGGCGGGAGGAATTCCTGCATTGGGCGGTATGGTGACAGGTGGGGTACTTGGTGGGACTGCAAATGCATCTATGCAAGCATTATTTAATAAAGGTCAAGTTAATTTTCTCGACGTGGGTATGGGTACTTTGACCGGTGCGCTCACATTCGGAACGGGGTTAGTACCAGCCCTTCTAGTTAACACCGGAGGGGCCTTAGCTGGGTCCGGAATTAAAGGAGAAAATCCAAATCTCAGCATGGGTGGGGCGGCATTAGGGACAACCATCGGTTACGGCTTAGGCACTCTAGCAGAAAAGGGTTTGAATACTGTATTAAATCCTTGGTATCGTCAACAATGGCAAGATTTAGGGTATGGAGTATCTACTGCCATTCCGAAAAATTCTATTCCATCAGTATCGGGAAGTGCTGTAGGTGCAGTACTACAGGAGCTAACAGGTAATACAACAAATACTGTTGTAAACAAAAAATAAAGTGGTGGAAATAAATAATGTCGCAATTAAAACGAAATATTGGATCTTTTTTATATATATTTTTGCTATTTTTCACAGTGTATTTTTTAGCGTTTGTATTTATTTTATTGTTGTACATACCATTTCTTCGTTGGATAAAAACTGATGCTGTGTATGCGTTACCGGGCATATCTGAGCTATATCTATACGGAAAGGCTGTAGGTGTGCTGACATTAATATCTTCTATCGGATTGTGGTTCTATCAAAAAATATTATCGCGTCGTTAATGAATTAATTTCTTCATCAAGAGGAAAGTGACGTGGGAACGCTAAGGCTATGTAGGTGTGTCAATTATTCAAATAATTTCAAATGCTGCTCTATGCATTTTGGCTTTGCCGATATGTCGAGGGATGGGTTTTACGTTTGGATTTTGGTGCCATATATTTTATATACATCGGATTATTGTTCACATTTGCAGAGGCTGTTTTCCTCTATTCTTTGCTGGTCATTCAACCATAATTTATAACCAAAAATATAGAGGGAAAAATGGTTGTCACAGATGGTCAAAATGAAGGTATATGGGGAAGAATAAGTCCGCTAGCGCGAAAAATTTATTGGATATATGCAGCGTTAGTTTTAGGAATTATTGGCAGCGCATTGCTATTTAAATTTTTTCACTAATTATGGTTTCGACGGATTTTTCTGCAAAATTTAGCTTTTATTTGTACCCTCACTTTTACTGCAAGACAGTTGTTTTTTTCAATCCTCTGCGCTCATCAATCAACAGGTAAAGGAATCAAACGTGGTAACGACCAAGGCTACTGTAGACACATCAACCGGCGACAAGCTCTCTGAACAGATCACGTATGATCCAAATCATCTGCTTGACGCTTTGATTGAAAAATTAAAACTGAAAAACGATGCCGCGCTATCACGCGCGCTCGAAGTCGCGCCGCCGGTCATAAGCAAAATCCGGCATCATCGTTTGCCGGTTGGTGCGTCGTTGCTGATTCGCATGTACGAAGTCACAGACCTAACTATCAGTGAGCTACGCGAATTGATGGGCGACCGTCGCAGGAAATTCCGCATCAGCGACAAGCAGTTCAAGCCTCGCTGAAAATTGAACATTCAGAATAATGAAAGCACCTGATCCAACCGGTCTGCGTGGCGTCAATTCCTTTTCCTATAATTCGCTTCAGAGGTCTACGAAAGAAAATGAAAACCGTAGCTCTTCGCCGAGGCGAAATATCCGCATTGCTGTTGTTGCGATACTGCTGTCCGCGCTCTTTACCTATGGTTTTTTGCGTGTCATTCTGAGTTATCCAATCCAGCATCGCGTCGTGATTAGCAAGTAACCAATCTACCGCGCTGATACTAAATCCGTAAACTATTTATCGTCTTGCGACCTGTCTAAAGTGGATCACTAAGATACAGGTATCAAAGAAGGAAGCGACGCCTCGTGTAAATCGCGGGCTTTCGTATTCACAACCAGACTTCCGTATATAAGAATTTGCGCAACAGGTGTTTTACTAATTTCTAAGGGTAAGTGAATATGTCATATGGAATTGAGTTTGGTCAAGCAATGCAGAGAACGTCAGCGTGGAGTCTGAAGCATGAGAATATTCCGCGCACCGATAAGCGTTATCTAACGCCAGAAATGATGTGTAAAGTGACGGCATGTTTGCAAGAATGTATGGGCCATTTTGATGCGGAAAAAATAGCTGTTCAGTGTTTCGCATTCAGTGGGTTCGTACAGGATGCGCTTGAAGAGGTGCTGGATGTGCCGCTGACCTATACGCTCGGTTTCGTGAAGTTGGGAAATAAGCCCATTTTTTATACATCGATGGAGGGATTGAAAGAAATGCTGGATGCTGGCCGACCAGCAACGGCAACATTGAACCTGCATGCGTGGCTGACGTTGCCGAGCGACGAAATCATCGACGTGACGTTCGGAACAACGCTTGGCGTACTCAGAAATGAGCCGGAAATGATAGGTCGAATCGCCACCATTCACCCTGACGATATGGTTGGTGAGCATTCTTATCATCCTCAGTTGTTGGGCGATGATTTTTTACGGCGTATTGGTGTTCTGGTTGAGCTTTAGTATCCGCAACTTTGGCATTTCACAGGGCTTGTGCATTGCTGTTTTGGTTGTATAGTGTGAGCACTGCGGCACATTGAGTTTTCAATTTTCCGCATAATTTAGGCGAAAGCACGGCACTAGCTTACGTGAAGCTGCATCCTCGGATGGACCTGCTTGCCTGAAATTCGTTCACTGCGCACAATAGCCGCAGGAGCGACACCAAAGCCACCCTTGAGGTGGTTTTTTTTGTGTGCGCAGAATTTTCGGGACGTAAGACTGAAAGACAAAATCCCTATACCCACCTTCGGGTATATAGGAGCGGGACGCACAAGAGAATGAGTTGCGCAGTGTTTGCTCTGCGAAATGAGCAAAGCACTTAAGCGCCTGACGACGAAAAAAGAGGGGGAGTTTAATTCGTACTCCCTGGTGGCACGTGGGTTATGATACCGAGGATCTCCAGAAATTTGGGACCCTTATTGCTGGTGTCCGCCGTCGATAACCGATGTTTCGAGCATAGCTGGCGCTGTTCAACTCAAGCCTCAGAGATTTACGCCGATCCCACCAGACATGCCCCCAGTAGCGATGTGAGCAATGCGCCGGTCACTCAAGTCTTGACCCACAGTGTCATTGCTACCTGCCACCTGTACCACAAGCGGCTTTGATGATCCAAACCTTTGCACAGATTGCACTGTCGGCGCATCTGGAATAGCCGGAACCGCGCTTATCGAAGTCACGTTCGGCATGGTCGGAATAATAGATGCCGACTGCACGGACGACGGTATCTGCGATGCAGGCGCGATATTGATGCCTCCAACAGCCGAAGACGCTACAGCCGTCGCGCCCCCGCCTGCCAGCGCAGCCAACTTGTCCTTGTCAGCGGCCTGAATCGTACTGACCTTGCCTACCTTAAACCCCTCCATTTTACCCATGCCGTCGAGCAGCATATTCATTTCATCGCTCGACAGGTCTCCTATTTTCTTGCCGCGTAAATCTAATCCCTTTGCATCAGCTGTTTTGTAAATTCTGTCAGCATACGCCTTAACATCTGCCTTGCCGGAGTAGTCGGAAATCGCATACTTCGGCAGCATTTCCTCAATGGTTTTTTTCCCATGAGAAGACTTCAAAAGCTGTGCTTGAGCATCGCGACCAGATTCTGCTGAATCGAATACGGCATTGCCCCATTGGTCAAGGTCGACAATTCCAGTGCCATAACGTTTCTGAGCCGCCGCGAGCGCGGCCTCCTTCGTCCGCTTGGTCTTGACAGTCTTGTCTGCGCTACCGGCATATTCAAATTTCAAATTTCCGGGATTATTGTTCCGCCATGCAGCCGTGCCGCCATCACGCTGCTCAACAGAGCCATCCTGATGTTCAAAAATTCGAGTCATCCCAACCGCTTTAACCAGCCGCACAATGGGACTCGCCATTTTCTCAGCGCGCCCTTTCACGTAACCGCCAGCCGCACTAGCACCAGTCTTAACAGCGTCACCGACTACAGCAGCACCTTTCTTTACATCCTCGACTACCGGAGCGACGGCAGCCTTGGCTTTGTCAATGATAGGTGCCACTACAGCTTTTGTCTTTTCAACAGTGACAGCGGCCACTTCTTTAACCTTAGCTACTGTCGCATTGACATCAATACCTAGTTTGCTTTTCAAGAAGGCCTTTGCCCCATTAATGACGGAATCCCAGGCTGCACCAACCGTCTTCGAGATATCGGATAGTTTGTCGGTTGCCGCCTTCCAGGAATCCTTGATGAACGCAACGGATGTGTCCCAAGCACCAGTGATCTGCGCGCCAATCTTTTCCCAGTCGAGGGTAGAAAGCCATGCGCCGACCAGCTCACCAACCTTGTCACCGACCATGCCACCAATGACAGTACCTATAGGCCCACCGAGCAATGTACCGATACCGCCGCCGATAAGTGCGCCAACGCCGGAGCCTACGCCTGTAAAGCGACCTTTGCGATTTTCCTCCGGTGTTTTATCTGGATCGTCAGGACCAAATGCGCTGGTCGCCGCAGAGATGCCGGCGAATGCCGCTCCGATAAGCGGGATGCGACGGAATAATCCCTTCCCTAATCCGCCCATCAGACGACCGCCCCCCCTGAGCAGACCACCAAGCAGGCCGTCCCCACCTTTAAGCAGACCTCCGAGCGCGCCAAGACCAGGAATTTTAGTAAAAAGCCCACCGAGCATCGATAGGATACCGCCAGATTTTTCTCCAGCGCTATCCTTATGCTTATTCTCGCCTGCACGCCTGGCTTCGGCTAAATGGTAGGCAGAGTCTTCCTGACGCAAACCCCGTAGCTCATTCCATAAGCGCTTGTACCAGACAACCTTTTTGTCGTCAGCGCCTTTGCCGAATAACTTCGCCCAGCCACGACCAAGCGGTGCAACAATGGAGTGAAGTTCTTTCGCGGCTGCGATAGCAGGGGCAACATCTGGAGCCTTTACGACTGCCGCACCTACCACGCCATGTACCGCCCCCATCGCTTTTTTTAGTGGATTGCGAATATCGAGTTCTTCATCGTCTTCTTGTGGCTCAGACGCCACCTTCTTTTTATTTGGACTGTTCTCTTTTTTCGTCTTTTCTTCTGGCTTACTTACCTTGGCGTTGGCCGGCAGGAATCGCCCATTCGCGCCGCGCTTAGCGGGCGTGGCTGGCGTAACCCTCAACCTGGTCGCTCGTTCTGCGTTGACTGTAGCTGCTTTGGATTTTGGCGTGGCTATAACATTCTTAACTGCTACGTCATTTTTTTTCGCGGTTATTCTGGTCTGCACAGCCGCAGTAGACAACGATTCACGCAGGCTATGAACTTCGTTCCTGATCTCTGTCCAGAGTTTGAGCGCTCGTGCCCACTGCACCGGCTCTCCCTGGAGAAATCCCTTATCGTCGCTTTTCAATGCCATGTTATATCACCGGTTGAAAGATTTGTGGCTAGGCAGACGCCATCGTGACACCCTGTAGACTAGTCTCGTGCGCTGCTGCTCGCGCCAGCATAAGGTCGGCACGACGGTTCAGAAATTTTCTTGTCGTCATCAGCGTAGCTTGAACATCATCGATTGCCCGCTGGAGGTTAGCGCCTCCCAGGATATCGTTCTGGAAATGCTTGTTTTGCCGGCACGACGTGTCGAACGCTTCAACCACGCGCTTCGCCTGAGCGAGCAAAGCGGTTAAATGTCCCTCCATTGGGGTCATATCGCTGGCATTTTTCAGGAGGATCGAGGCGAGGGACTGGCTTTGCTGCAAGATTTGCGCACGCACCGTGCGGATTATCGCCATCTGTTCGGCAATCTTCGGGTCACGCTCCGGCTCGTCGGACAAACCCATAAGGTAGTCGGAACTGACGCCGTATGCCAGCGCGGCCCGGACAATTGCCTTCCTGGAAATTGGGCTGTAGCCGCTCTCCATTTTAGAAAGCGCTGATGAGTTTTGATAGCCCAGCAGTTTGGCTGCTGCTATTTGCTCCAGATTGTTCAATCTGCGGGCGTTAATGAGGCGTATGCGAAGTGTTTCATCGAGCGGTCGACCAACGATAAACTCTCGCGCCTTCTGTCCCGAAAAATCCGCGATGGCTTTTGAAGTCAGCCATCTGCGGCAAGATTCAGTGTCTTGAATTTCTTCAATATCGTGGGCGTCCTCGATATCTATCTCGGAATCGGCGTCAAGATTGTTCATTTATTTGGTCCTGTTGTGGAAATTAATTGTCGGTCAACCACCGCCAGGTGCTGCCGCTGGCGGCTCTGTGGCTTAGGTCGGCGTCATGAAGCGGCGCATATCGTCTTTGTCGTGCGCAGTCAGAGAGCAGAGGGTCATTGGGATGAGGATTTCCGTGTAGAAGCCGTTCGACTCTATTGGAGAAGACAGCGGCTCTCCAATCGACTCAATGACCATGGGCGCATACGTGCGGCGCTTGTAGGTGAAGCCGATCATCTGCGGAGCCTTAGAAGGAAGTAGGGCCGTGACGTAATCGGAGATACCGCTCTTTTTTGACATCACCCTCGCTACAAGACTGTCCTTGCTCAACTGCTGCGGAAGCGCCCAAAACCACAACTGCTGAAGCGGCGCTTCAACTTCTGATTGCGCATCGAAATGCGCTCGGAAAAGCATAGTTAGGGTGATTTTCAGGGGGGGCATTCCGCTGAAAATCTGAGTGGAGTTCATCTTCGTAATGCCAGTGCGGCCCTGAACATCCTGAAGCGTTTTCGTTACGACGCCTGGATCGGAGGGGGATTGCGAAGACGAAGCAGTCTTACCGCCGCTCGGGGCTGCACGAACATCATTCATAGCCCCGAGTAGCGCTCCCGATTGAAGCATCGCGACCAGTGCTGGAGCTTTTGTGTCAGGGCTACTATTCTCAAATGGCGACTGCCAATTCAGCGTTGCGTCTAGATTCACCTCTGTCAGCGGTGCTTGCACTTCAATCATCTCTTGACCATCTCGAAGCCCATCTTTGTTCACTGGGTAGAAGCTGGCTATCAGTAATGGGTTCAAGCCCATCCAGTCGCTGCTCAAAATCGTGTTGTCGCTGGTGCTCTTCATAAGTGCGGCTCCAGTTAGAATTATTTCAGGCGCTTGTTTTGCTCAGTCAATTGAGATTGACGAACTAACAGCGTAGGCAATTCGACTCCCTGAAGTCTCTCCATCCGAAACCGAGGAAAATCTTCTGTAAACGACTGGAGCAACCGCTGCTTTGTTTCGAGTCCCTTGATTAGAAAGCGCCACGATTCAATTTGCTCAAAAGTTGGCTCAATCTTTATATCCAGCATTTGCTGTTTGCTCAGGCCCGCCGCTCGGTATTTTCCCTCGGCTTGATGCCGCGTTGTCTCGGCCGTCAAGATGCTATGGCGAAGCCGCTTAAGTTCTTTACCAATTTCAAATTGACTGTCTCCGGCTGCGAGTAGCGCGGGTGTTACCTGGTTGCGGCGCTGCTTTGTGTAAGCATCCCATTGCTTCAAATCTGTTTTTGCCTGAGCGAGTTCACGGGACACGGCAGTATTAAAGTTGCGCAGAGTCGTTTCAATCGGCGTCGCATCAGCTTGCTCCGCCTGTACCGCGATTTGCAAAAAATGAACTCGACCAACTGTTTGAAAAAGCTCAGTGAAAGATTGTTCAAGCTGCGAGAGCGCTCGGCTGACGACAGGGTCTTTGCCATTCGCGTTCGCTTCCGCCGTTTCCATGTCGAAAGTGAACTCTGGATCGGTTCCCGACTGTCCGGCGAGAATTGGCAAGAACACTGAAATAAATTCGGTTGTTGAGGGGAGTGCTTCAGATTGTTTCATGGGACCTCCTGTGGTGATGAGAGCAAAGTCTGTCTCACCGATGAAGCTGGCTAGCTCTAGGTTTTACGGAAATCGCTATTTTTAAGCTGGTTCGGCGTGAAGTCCAAGAAAACCAAAGCAAATGCGGCTGAACATCGGAAAATTCGCTAACCAGGTGAGTCCCGCCACGGGGCAACCTAGGATGCTGCGATAGGTAGCGTGCTGCCGGCCAAGCGACTTGATTCCGAGACAAATAGACCGGAAGCGCCCTGCATCACTGTTAAGGTGTTTTGCTGACGTCCTGCAAGTCTCTCGCGCACGCATAAGCATAAGAAAATTCAGGCCTACGCCGTAGCGTCCTGTCTCTAATTATGGAATTTCACGCAAGAAATAACCCGTCAGAAGTTGATTCCTTCATCAGGCATTTACAACGAAGATTTAAGGGCACCGGTTGAATTTGATTCTACCGGCGTCTCTTTTGGCACCCGAGGGGCGAGAAAGGTGCTCTAGATGGGACAACGAGTGTGACTTCAAGTCTTGATGGCTTGACGTTGGACGATCCCGCCTCTACTTCCAATCCCATACAGAGCACACGCAACAAATATAGCCACTCCGCAAACCCGCGTCAATGAAGGGCGCTGTAGATGCGCATCGGCGGCTTGTTTGACACTAAGTTTTGCGCTTCGATTTCACCATAAGTTTTGATAAGAGTTGCGATGCTTGCTCCTGTTTCAACTGTCGTGGGGCGTGCAACCGTTAGATGGCACTATGTTCGTGATTGTCCGAATATGGCTAAATATACCCATATGGAGCTATTTTATTAAAATATTGCACCATATGTTATTTTCCGTTAGCATCAATGGCATTGACACATTAATAGGAGAGCGCGTGACGCCGGATATCTTTAAGGGAATGTTGGATGAACTAGGTTGGAAGTCTTCGGATTTTTGTCGCCAGGCTGGCGTTGGACGTAATACACCCAGCCGATGGTTAAATGGAGTTGTTCCTATACCCGCATGGGCCGGACGATTTCTTGAGCTAACGATTGAAATCAAACGGCTACATGAAAAGTACGTGGTTCCGCCAAAAATTTACGGCTTGGCTGAAACTGACACGGAAGAACTCTAGAAAATTCTAGCAATTCAGACCAAAAGTCTGCACGACACATAGCACATAAGGAGCAATAAATTGAGTTCACCAAAGCTGACGAATGAAAACAAATCCAGTCTTGCCGCTGGAGCACAGGTCGCAAAACGTATGCTGGCCGGCATTGAAGACTTAGTGCTTCACGCCAAAAAAACTCACTCGGACTTTGACATCCAGGCTGTCGTCGACCTTATCGACCACAGCTTGAATTGTCAGGGCGATATGCGGCGTGGCCTTATATTCGGACTGGCTGACTTCGTGGCGAGTTCAGTCGAGGGATGCGCCCCGGGAGCGAGCACTTGGGACCCGACTGAGCGGTTTTCTGCCATGCGCGACACTGGACCTGATGTAGTTGGGGGGCAGTTTGCTCCGGGTACAACAATGAACGCAACGTCCCTCATCAACAAAAAGAAACTGCTGACAATGATTCCGCTGGCCGACCGCACAATTTTTGACATGGAAAAACGCGGAGATTTCCCAACGCGCATCACCTTGAATAGTCGGAATGTGGCGTGGGATTTAGCCGAAGTGGAAGCTTGGATAGGTGCAAAAAAAACATCTAGCGAACGAGCGCGACGCCCATTTGCAGCGTAAAACGGGGTCAGGCGGCTTTGGTACGGAATAAAGGTAAAACGATGAACACAGAATTCATGCTGCTGGCGATTTACAACAAACCACGGCTAAGTATTGACGAGGTATGCGAAGCACTAGGTATCAGCAAGGCAACTGGTTACACGCACCGGTCGCTAGGAAAATTTGCCGTACCCATGGCGGGCAATCCACTATCCGCCGACATACGGGACGTTGCCGAGGCGATTGATCGGCTAAGGGAAGCAGGGAAAGACGCTGCTGCGCACTAGATGGTAGTCGCTCATACCAAGCCGGGAAGACCGAAATTTTCCCGGCTTTTTGCCTGTCGTTACAGATAAATTACGGGAAACTTCTCTGGCGTCGATCAGATATTGACATAGAAGCCCTGGAAAAAACATCACTTGTATTAGTTCAAACTCGAACTGACACGTCATGTCCGATGCGATCGACTGCAAACGACCCATTGCAGAAATTGGCAATCTCGACTTGCCTAGCACCAGGCCGACGTTCACACCTTATAGAAGCTGCTCGCTACCCCATCCAAGTGTCCATGGACCGAACTCCGCCAACCACCTCATTGTCCAAAGCTATCCATGCTGGTTCACCGCCGCAATTTGCGTCGGGCGGACCAAGTCCAAATATCCGGACTGCCCGATCGAGGCCAGGAAACTCACGAGTTCCTCCACACGTTTGACTGTTGCGGTTGTGCCACGTGATTGGCCAGCCGTTAGGAGCGCTCGAATTGATTGATCTTGACCTACGTAGACCCACGGTTCAACGTTTTGATTCGTGAGCAACTTCTCTAGGACCTCGACAGCGCGATCCACATGTGTTTCACAAACCTTGGCAAGCCACGCCACAACGTTGTATGCCGGCTCCGGGACGAACCCTGAGCGCAACATCCTGAGTAGTCGGTCAAAGAGCCAAGTGAGGTCGATTTGATGGTTCTCGCACCACAGCCCGATTGAACCGAGTTCTCCCTCAAAGTGGGCACGCTCGGTTGCAACCTCGCTAGCGGCAAGCCGACTGTCCCAAAAGGCCAGCACCCGCGTCCGCTGCAAATCCGGGAAGTCAGTGGCAGGTTTCTGCAAGTTCCTACCTAGCGCCCACATGACATGTTGGCGAACCTTCCCTGGTGCCTTGATCAGGAAGGAGTCAAGCAACCCGCCAGATTGAAGATCGAGATATTCGTTCAGATAGAGAATAACCAGGTACTCGCCAAGGCGATTCTGTCGGTACCCTTTGCGATCGTTGGGCGTGTCAGCAATGAGTCCTATCTCATGCACATAGTCGCTGCGCAGATCGTCAAGCTTTGAACCAAGTGGCCCACCGTCATGAAGAAGGTGGCTAAGCCATGCAGCGCGCCGCAACTGCTGATCGGATCGTGCAAACATTGGCACCATGTTTTCGGTGAGCCAGCTCTCTCCAAAATAAAACAGCCACCCTAGATAGCGCCCCATGATCGACCGCGGGATGCGACCGTTTGGTGAGCAATCCCGAAGTTCAGTCTCTAATGCAGCCATGACCGGCGGCGTCAGTGCGAGAGCTTCGCGCGGCGTGCTCGCATGCGTCGATCCCGCTTCCTTGCTCAGCCAAAAGATCAACAGTATGCAAAGTTCAATGGCAGCCCCTCGCAAAGTTGTTTCCGAAGCGAAGTACGGGTCCCTCTCAAATCGCTCTTCAAAGTCGTCAACCTCGGGCGCCTGAGGTGCGTGACGATGAAGTGTTAAGAGCAGGTCCTGAACTGTTTCCTTGTGTTCAAAACCTATCCCAGCGGCGCCACGCCGCAAGCCTGCCTTCAGGAGCTCGCCCCCGGCTGCGCAGGCCCAATGCCATGTCGGATCGTCGCCTTCGGCAATCGAGGCCGAAGCAATTGGCTCATTCAGGCGGGAAAATGTTAGACCGAGCAACTGTAGAACCGAGGTCCATGGGAAATCGCGCTGATTTCTTGTCGCATCGCTCAACCCATCAAGCAATCGATGAACGTAGACGGCAGGAAGGTCGGCAAACTGCATGGCCTCTTGCGCATACTTCACCGGGTTCTGGGTCGCGACCCTCATTAGCTCCTGAGCAAGAGCTGTTATAGTCTGACGCCGCGGCTCATGGCGGGGCTGCCAGTCACGCAGGAATGCGACGATCTCTGCGATGGGCTGCGACGCGAAATCTGCTGTTGCCAGCGGGCTTTCTTCCTGTCCAGTCCAATATGCGTTCCGCCAAGCCTCAGGATCGCCAAACTCTGCGACGATTGCATCGACCGAGCGCTGTCGATCTGTCGGCAGTACAGCCCGCCAATACCAAAGTGCATCGCGCAACACGTGGGCCGAGAAGATACGCACCTCTTCAGCATTCGGTGGCTGCTTCGCGCGCTCTTCAAAGCGTGCCTTCCAGCCGTCCATATAGCGCCCTGAAATAGCATCTGCTTGCCCGAGGACTGTCTGCTGATCCGTGGGTGTCAGCGATGGAAACCAAGCAAGCGCAAGGAGCGCGTACTCGTGCGTGCACCATGGCGCTTCGAGAAGCTCGGCATCCAAGAGCAATGACCTTGCCCGCTCGGACGCAGCGGCCGGGTGCTGTGAAAGCAAGAACATTTCCAAGCGGCGAAAGAGCTTTGGCGTATGCTTTCCAAGCACTTCCAAGACAGCCGGCATCTGCAGTGCGTCGCCGTGGATGATCTGCTCGGCAGAATATCGCACTTGGCACTTCAACGCGTCGTAGATGCTGTAGTTAGCGTTCGAGTCATCCGTAATCAGTCCTTGATCGTATGACGTAGGATCGAACGCCGGATCATCGCCAGCCTTGCGACTGACCACCGCTTGGTTCAAGAGATCGCTGAACAGTTCTAGGGCTGCCACGCCAAATGCCGCCGTCAGCACGGGCGTCAACTGCGGCAAGCTGTGCTCATACATGTGCTGTGCATAGAGGCTTGTGGTGTTGCCGTCGTCGCCGAACACCTGCAGGAGGCGGGCTGCCACCGCTAGCGCCGCAGCGCGCTGCCCCCCGTTTGCGAGTCGCTTTACCAATTGCTCAGCCGGCTGAAGCGTCATGGAGTTGGCATCGCGGTCAAGCCATCCGACCGCGACCTCTGCAAGAGACGCGGCTTCGGCGGCCGGAAAGGCGGCGATGATCTCCATACCGCTGCGCCTGACATCGGGGTGTTTTGAGGGTGCAACATTTCTGACAGCCATCGCAACCTGGTCTCTGACAGTTGCGTCCTCAGACTCCGCCATGCGCCGCAGATAGCTTCCTGCTGGCCATTCTCCAAACCGTCCGACGTTGACGCCTGCGCCCGTGAGCTCTGGCAGCGGCGGCCCGATGAGTTTCTGCTGGGCCAGAAAAGGCAACCAATCTGCGGTTTGCAGTCTGTGGAAGAAATGCCACTGCAGCGGCATTGCGCTGGGCACTTCTGCTCCGAATAATTTGGCCGCTTGACTTTTGTCGGACATCGCAGCAAGTTCCTCGACCCGTCGCATGAGCACGCTGTAGCGCCTTTGTAGTGCTACAGCGACGGCGCGGATCACCATCTCGAATGGTTGCTGGGACTTCTTCCGAAAATCTTCGTCGACCAACAATGACTCGTGGAACGAGTGCTCATGCGCTCTGCCAGCCGTCTTGGACAGCGAAATCCAGGCTTCAGCAACGTCACCGTCAGGTGCAAGTCCGAGGCTCGCAGCGATTTGACGAATTTGGTTCGCTTGGTTGGTCCGAGGCTTAAGTGCTTCAATCGCTCTTTCGATTGCGGTGTTGTCGAGTCCGAGTCTTGACAGTTCTTCCCTGGCTTTGATGTGCAGTGGATCGATTGACTCTTCAGCGGGGCGTATCTCCAATGAAGCTTTTAGTGAACGACGCAGTATCCCTTCAAGCTCACGCAATGCATGAGCGGCGATTGGCCGCGATACGCGCAGCTCGAAGACTCCCAATGCCAAACGGCAAAAGTCGACGTAGCGGTCCGAGATCGCGCGGCCGAGCAAGCGCTCCAGCAAGTTGGCGGTGTCTTGCTGTTCGGCGCTCAGCTCACTGCTCTCATCAGATTCCGTCATCGATTTGGCCTTGATTCGGTAGAACTGTCCTGCCGGTGCGATGCCTACACACGTACTTTACAGACGGCCGGCGTTTAAGGATCCTAAAAGCAGTCTAACAACGATGGCTGGTTGTGGCCGATTACGGACTGGCGGTTAGACGCCCCAAGAATACCCCTTGGATTAGAGTCTGTCTGACATGTAGTGTCAGGTCAAGTCTGAGTTATTACACATCACTGCATCATATTTGCATCAAATACGGTGAAAATCCGCATGAAATAACACTTGTCCCTCCAATCCATCACTTGAGAATGAAATCCAGGGTTTCGCGAAGGCCTTTCAGCACGCCCTGAATTCTATCCTTGGTCTCTCTTGAATATGCGCCATGGGTTTGGGCGTTAAAGCTTACGCGCTCTTTTCCCTCTGCCGTTTTCGGACCGCTTGATTGCTCCCATGGCTTCCATCTCTGAATCAATTCTGACTGCCTCAACCGTTCTTCCTGTGTCCATTTCCGCATAACTTCCATCTCCTTCAGTTAATAGTTTGTTTTGGATTTCTTGATTTTCTCGTGCGGGCGCGCGCGTCCGGGTAGCACCATTGCCGCCATTGTTGACCTGCACGTTCTGCCCAACATTGGCTTGCTTGATAAACGTCGCCGCAGCACGAGGGGACTTGATTTCGGAAAGTGCTTCCACTGTCGTGCGACACTGTGACTGTGCCTTCAATGCCAAACGCAGATAAACATCCATTGCCCCAGTGTTGGTTCCAATATTTGCTTGCGCTCGCTTCGCTAAATTGTTGAAAATTGCGTTCAATGCGAACGCTTGAGCCCCAAGCATTGACTCAAGGCACGATAAATCACCTTTTTCTATACGGGCGGAATACTGATTAGCGACGGCGAACACTTCGTCGAGAGCAATCGGCCCCCACGCGTCCCCCGAAAATTCTCGTGTAGTCATGGCATTAGAGTCAACAGGATCAAGGCAAATTACGGCAGCCTTGTGGTCACGACTGACGTTTTTATATGCATCAGCGTTGAGTTTTTTCATAACGACTTCACTTTCTGCCCGGCAGCCGGGAATTTTTGTTTGATTTGATGCATGGCGGCACGCACTGCGTCGAACGCTTGCGCACGCCTCGATCCTTTGAGCGATGACTTGGGGATGACAAACTCTCCACAGTCGGTGTTCCAATACTCGGCCGATAAGTCGGAGTCACGCTGGCGCTGATAGTCACCATTAGCATTGCGGGAGTGTAGCGATTCGCTCATATCGATCTACTGGCTACGTAGTTGGCAACCTTCTTTGCTAGTTCTGCACGCTGCTGGCGAGCAATCTCAGCATCAGTCGGTATTGCGGCCCGATTGGCTTGGCGTTGAGCATCCAGATCAGCCAGCAGTTTTTTAACCTTCCCTAGTTGCTCGCGTACGCTAGGATCATCTCCTTGCACTTTCTGCTCAGGTGGGGCCAGAAGCGCGGCGACGACAGAAGCAGGCAACCGGCTGGTGCGCTCGGCCGCTTGTAACGCCAGGACTTTGCGGCTCTTATCATGCCCCTCAGAGACGATCCAAGCTGGGGCGCGCATCTGGAACCTGGCGACGTCAATCAAGCGTTGATACGCCTCAATGAATGCCTTGCGAGCGCTGATTGCGCCGCTGCTGTCAAGCACCGGCCTGGCAATGGCGAAGGCTTCTGCCATTTCCTGCGTCCAGACAATCGTTTCATTCTCATCGGTGCTCAATAAGGACAGCGCCCAAGCTTCTTCCGCAGCCGGACGGCCATCGAGCAGCTTGCAGCGCTTGACGATACCAGCAGGCTTCGGCTCGAACGTGCCTTCGTCGTTGATGTAGGACGCGAATCCAGCAGCCACAACGCGTAACGGGTAGGGCGAGAGGGATTTCCACCACGTTGCTAGCATCGACGTCTCAGGTAACGGCTTTGCGTATTGCGCCATGCAGTCCTTGAGTAGCTCAAAAAACTGAGTCTTCTCGTCATCAAGCATGACTTGGCTCCATGTCGATGGTCATCCCATCATCAAGCGGTCTGCAGCCAATAGCCAAAAATTCAGCCATGACGCGAGCGTTGGTTTGCTCGATGGTTTCGCCAATGGGGCGTGTCACAGATAACGTACCTTGATCGCGTTGGATAACCAACGTGCCCCACTTTTCACGGAGTTTTCCCGGCGATAGAATGTTGGCACACCAGAACGAACTCTGCTTCGACCACTGGAACAGTTCGCAGATGTCGCGGTGGCTGCGATTATCGATTTCACGCATCAGACGTACATCGTTCGCCCATGTTTCCCAATTCGGTTCCTTCGTCGTCGCGTCGACCTTGAGCACCAACTTAAACATCCAGCGTGCTGCACTATGATCTTCTTCGGTCCCGTGTTTTTTCTTCGATGGCACGGCGACCGTTGGCGCGGTAGTGTCGACGTTTCTCTGCTCTTGCTCTTGTTTCTGCTCCTGCTCCTGTTCTTGGCTTACAAGGGGCTTGTAGGGGGCTTCTAATGCGGCATTGATGGGACTTTCTAAATCGCGCATTTCACTCATATTAAAAATCCCCGCGTACTTCTCGTAAAACCCGCGTAAATGCTGGTTCTTGGGTAGATCGTTATAGTCATTCTGAACACCCAAACACCGCTTATCCTCGGGCTTTAATGGCTTTAATTTCTCGGAAATCTGATATGCGGCCATCTCGTAGACCCATACCATCTCAGCCTGATGATCGTAGGCGCAAAATCCGGCTTGCATGGCGCATTCAAGTCCCTTGGTAGCCCCCTCTAAGCCCAGGCCAGTCTCGTGAGCAATAATGTTAATGGGAAGATAGTAGAGGCCAAGCATGTTTGCGTTCGGGGCCGTCATGAGATACATGCCGACAATAAGCGCCTCCACGCCTTGCTTACGTAAAGCTTTGCCAGTCGTTCCTATCCAAAACTTAGGGCTAACTTTTGAGTAGTTACGCATCTACGACTTTGTCCATGGCGGCATTAGTTGCGAACATGTCGGCCTGCATCAGATTAATGCCCGCCTTTTCCAGCACATACAATGCGACGCTGGCATGTAAATACCCGTCGGAGTCCACAGCAGTTACGCGTGCAGTGGAAATTGAATGCCCAAGCTTGCGAAGCTCCTTAACACGAGCGCCGCTATGTGATATGTCTTTGGCGCGAAGGTTGTAGGTCGTTTGTCGACATATCCCCAGTAACTCCAATACGCGAGTGCGCCGGTCTTCTGCGCTGTTGGACCGTCTCCACAAAATACAGGAGGCTGTACTGGCGGCGGATAACGAGGTATGATTTAGAGATGCTGTGTTCTTGGAAGCCGTGTTCTCTTGGTCGGGGGCGACGGCTTTTATTTTTTTACTCGGTGGATTCCTATTCATGCGGAGACTCCGGCGCACCGTGCGATAAATGCATCGATCTCATCCGCATCCCACGCCGTGACCCCTTCACTCAACTTGAACGGTTTTGGAAATCCGTTTTTTTCCTCTCGCAACCAGCGCCAGATTGTTGCAGGACTCACGGGAAGTTTACCTGGTTTGCCTTTTGTGCTTGCCAGTTCACTGAGTCGGATAAATTTACATTTTCGTTTTGACACAATTCAATCCTTGAAAACACGCCTTAGCGCAACGGATTGAACTATGATTTGACTCACTAATTTTGTGAATGCTTTCTGCCCGCAGGGTGTAATTTGTCCCAAGACAATATTTTGCGGTAAATCACTATATATGTAAGTATGCTCATTCTCTGATCAAGCACAGCGCGGGCAGCTGAAGCGGCATTTTTAAATTTTAGCCTATGTAATTTATACCATGCGTACAAATCATCTTCGAGCGCATGATTCTCTTGGTGGGACGCGTATGCGGCTCGTGCCGAAGAAGCAGAATTAGAGAATTTTTTGTTGCCTGCATAGATTGCTCCCTGCAATAGACCTAGCATACGATTGGCCTCGGCAGCATTGCGCCAAGACTCGTAACTGTTTTCTCTTCCCTTAATGGCCTGCACGGCAAATGCACATGACGCTACTAGTAGCCCCAGTCGTATGGCTGCGATTCTGATTTTAACTGGCTTAGATTTGCAGCTTTCCTCAATATCTAGCATTACTTCCAGCTGAGATTCGCCGGTTATGTCATCAGCCAAACAACGTTGTACAAACAATTCGTAAAAATTTTGAGATTCGTCAAGTTTCAATGTTTGATGAAACGAATCCAGTGTACCTAAGATGGCTGCTGCGAATGTTTTTGACGACTGCTCGTCATTTGGTTTTTGACTTCTGAGCTCTTCCATATTTTTCTCGATAATTGCCACCGAACTGTTATTAGTTCGCAGCTCGAAGTGACAGAACATCTGCACCCATACGCAATTTGTCGAGGTAATTTGACCATCGTTGCATCATTTCTCGTCGGGCCGGTAAATGCGCCGTGCGATTGTAGGCGCGACCGTTCGGGTCTTTTACCGCGTGTGCTAATTGATGTTCTATCAAATCTATCCGTTCGCCCAGCACTTCATCCATGATTGTGCGAGCCATTGCCCGGAATCCATGTCCCGTCATAACTTCTTTGCTGTAGCCCATGCTACGTAATGCCGCGTTGACGGTGTTTTCGCTCATGCAGCGTTCGCCGGTGCGAATGCTTGGGAAAACGTACTTGCCGTGTCCGGTCATAGCTTGCATGTCACGCAGTATCTCGACCGCCTGCGTCGATAGCGGCACCAGGTGGTCGATTTTCATTTTCATTTTTTCGCCTGGTATGCGCCACTCTGCTGCATCCAGGTCAATTTCCATCCACACTGCTGACCGCAGTTCTCCTGGACGCACAAACAGCAGCGGGGATAATTTCAGGGCTGCTACGGCATAAGGATGTCCGGTATAGGCATGGATCGAACGCATCAACTCTCCAGCCTGTTTCGGCTCTGTAATGGCAGCATAGTGGGCTTTCGGAACAGCGGACAACGCGCCGCGTAGGTCTGCCGTAACGTCGCGTTCTGCTAGACCAGTGGCAACGCCGAACCTAAACACTTGGCCGCATATCTGCTTGATCTTGTGCGCCGACTCAATAGCTCCGCGTGCCTCTATCTTGCTTAGCGCCGCCAGCACGTCCTTTGGCTTGATATCGGAGATTGGCATGGAACCGATGAAGGGGAAGATGTTCCGTTCCAGCCAAGCCGTATTTTTTTCTTGGGTGCTTTCGGCGCGATTTGCCGCCGTCTTGCCAAGCCACGTGCGCGCCACTGTTTCAAAAGTGAATGCGGCCGCCGCGATCTTGGCTTGTTTATCGTCGCGCTTGGCTTTGCCAGGATCGATACCTTCCGCCAGCAACTCGCGGGCCTCATCGCGTCGTTTTCTGGCCTTGGCAAGCGACACAGCAGGGTAGACGCCCAGCGCCAGCGTTTTTTGCTTGCCGGTGAAGCGGAAGTTCATGCGCCAGTATTTCCCGCTCGCGTTCACTAGCAGATATAGCGCTTGCCCGTCGGCGTGTTTGTCGCCAGCCGGTGCACCGCTGTGTTTTACCTGTCGAATGAATGTGTCTGTCAGTGCCATGAAACCCTCGGTGTTGGTATGTCGTTTAGCACTTTTGAAAGGTACCAACAAAAATACCTATAAATTGTTGGTATCTCATGGTATCGGGTGAAACGGCTTGAGACAACAAAAAACCCGCCATGCTTGGGAGCATGCGGGTTTTGAGAGTGCTTGATACTGCATGAAACGTGTTCCTGGTGCCGAGAGCCGGAAACTCGGATTGAGCATCTGAGCGGCTCTCGGTGGTGTTGGTGTAAATGAGGTGTAGTGCGGTCACTTCACCAGCAGCTTGCGGTCAATCTCCGAGATCGGGATCATGCCCAAGCCATTGAGGGATAGCCGGCCTTCGCGCACCATGCGGCCGACGGTCTGCGCGCTGATGCCTAGCATCTGCGCCGCCTGAACCTGCGTGACCTGCGAAGGCCGTGGATGCCGCTCTGCGTAGATTTGAGCGCCCCGTGCAGCGCATTCTATCAAGGTTTGTTGGTCGGTCATTTTACTCTCCGTCAATGCGTTTAAATTCCACCACCCACACCCAAGGATTCGCCATCCAGTCGCCACCAGTTGATTCCCATAAGTCGCACCATTGGTTTTGAAGATCTTTCTCGGCGTCATGCTCGCGCAATGTCGTAGACAAACCTTCGGCAATGATGTCTTCGGTATTGATGCTCTGCAGACGCTCGACGCGCACCGCGGTGATTTCCAGCAGGATCCGGCTGCAATCGCGCGGCATGTGGATTGACGGGATCCGTCCGAACTTGCGCGCCCATGGCCGAGCCTCTGCTGGCTGGTATTCCTTGCCGCGCCATTCGTCGTCGTAGACCACGCATGGCTGATCGCCGAAGCCTGGTAAGTCGCAGCCCCAGAAAGACTCGCGTACCCAGAGTCGGTCGCCTGGCTGGCCGTAAGGGCAGTGAATTGCGATATCTTGCAGTTTCGGCAGCAGTAGCCCGTCGAGTGGACGGCGAAGCCATTCGCCAGTCAGGTTACCGGCACTCGATACTGCCGGCTGCGGCTTCACGATCCGGCGCGTCTGGGTCTTGTCGCCGGCGAGCAGCGCGCGCACCATGGCGCCGGTAAATAAGATTGGGCGTTCTTTCATCGCGCTCTCCATTGTTCAATAAAATTCTTCGATACCGAGCGCCAAGGACACTCCGCTGGCCGATGCCCTGTGCGCCCGCAGAGGGTGCAGATGTCGTCATGGTCGCTCATGATGTGCTCCGATTCTCGATCTGCAATAGGCCGGCGTCTATTACGTGCTCGACTACCGTTTTCCCGTTTTGCAGCATGATCTGACCAAGAAAGGCACCTTCGAAGCTCAGCACACCGGTTTCTATAGCCATGATCTGGCCTTTGATCCAGTCACGCAGGATGCTGCAGACACTGATTTCGGCCTGCGCAAGGGCTTTCTTTTCATGATCGGTCTTCGAGCTGCGTGTGCGCTGGCCGTATGGATGCTCCCGCAACCAGGCCGCAGCGTAGCCGCGATAGCTGGCGCGTGCAGTGACATCCCGGCCGCGATGGCTGAATTGCACTAGAAGCTCACCCGCTTCGCTGTCGGTCATGGTGCCGAATCTGCTGCAGCCGAACTTCATTAGTAACTTGCGGATTTCCTCCAGTGCTGTGCCGCCGCTGGTCGCATTTTCGTATGGCAGGCTCATGACTTTGGCTCCCAATATTTGCCATCTTTCCCGCATTGTTCTTCCCAGGCACGGTCTTGATCTGTCCAGCGCCTATTTATTTTTCCAGAGACAGGATCAATCCCGACGCTTGGGCGCCGGCAGAGCGGGGCATAGCCAAGGATGAAATTCAAAAGATTGAAGTGCTTGTGTTTACAAGTTGCGCAAATCTTGATGGCTTCGCTCATGATTTTCCCTCCGACTTCTGAAAAACTTCTTCAAGCATCTGATGCGCTGCCTTTTCCATATCCGGAGCGATGCAGTAGGCGATGATTTTGCGGCATTCATCGCGCCAAATTTGGTTCTGTAGTGAATTCCACTCGGCGCGGATTTCTCGCGTCTGTTCGGGCGTGTAGCAATTCTTCATGTCGGTGAATTTCATCGTCATTCCTTCGGAAGAATTGCGTCGATGCGCGCGATGACCTCACGGGCTTCTTCCAAATCGCAAAGTTCGGCTCGACATCCCACCTGGCCTAGATATTCCTTGGCGTCCTTCAACAGCTGGATCATCTCATCACTCAGCGCCGGAGCTGCTGGCGGTGGCGGGGCGCTCCGTAGATATTTCACCGTATCGTCTATGCAAGTAAGAGTCGCAGGTGAAAATTCCCCGTTCACTTTGAGTAGTTTTAGCAGACGTGCGATCTCTTCGCGTTTATTCTCCGCCACTGGCTCCTGCTGCGGCGCGGCCACCACCCTATATTCAGCACTGGCGTGGCTTTCTGGCTGAATGTCGATAGATTGACCACCAGCCTGCTGCGGCGCGACCATTGCGGCGCGAGCTGCCTTCCAAATCTCAAAAGCGTTAGCTGGCACATCGACAAACCACCAGTTAGCTTCTGCCCATACCTCAAACAGCTTCCGCTCTGCTTCAATATCGATAGCCATAATCACCTCAGAATTCAAGAAACATGTATGCGGCCAGCGTCAGGCCGGCGGCGAAGAGAAGCGCGTAGAACGAGTTCTCGGATAGGGTTTTTAGTTGGCGGGAGGTCATATGATTTCCATCACGGTTTCGATAAAGATTTTTGCTTGCTCAGCGTTGATCGCGTTGCCGTAGGCGCGCAGTCGTCCCACTCTTGCGGTAGCCCCATGAGCCAGCGGGAATGTGCCGGGTTCAACTGGCCGGAATTTTCCATCCCTGCATCCAAGCCAGTCAGCAGCACGCCAGTAACCGTTAGTCGGACCGGCTGCGTTTTCAGAAATCCAATATGTGTTTGCGATGCAAGCCCCATGTTGACCTTGCGGCCGCTGGGGTGTCGCCCCGTCATTGATGTCTCTGGATGTGGGCGTTTTCCCCCATTGCCGTCCGATGAGCACGGGGTGTTCCAACCCGCTAGAGATGCTGCTTCCTGCATCATCATTCCGCCGGCGTTGCGGGCTTCCCGGTTTTCGGCCGTATCGACCCCTGACTTGTAATCTCGTCGCGTAGGAGTCGGCCACCCAGTACGTTCTGTCTCGGATGTGCGGCGCACCGACGCCCGCAGACGGAAACGGGACCGCCCCGAAGGGGTAACCCAAGGCTTCCATGTCATCTTGTACAAGGTCGATCCAAGCATCTGCGTCTTTGCTCGCAACCTGCTCTCCAAGGATGATTGGAGGCTTGCACTCGCTGATGAGGTGATACCAGGCCGGCCAGAGGTGCCGCTCGTCATCAAAGCCAGCTCCTTTGCCTGCCGCGCTGAAAGGTTGGCAAGGACAGGAACCGGTCCAAACAGGTCGATCGTCGGTCCAGCCGGCGCGCCGAAGGGCGTATGCCCAGACTCCGACGCCGGCGAAGAAGTGGCATTGTGTGTATCCGCGAATATCTTCTGGTCTAACATCTTCAATGCTCCGTTCATCGACATCACCGGGGGCGATGTGCCCCCCCCCAATCAGGTTACGCAGCCACTGTGCTGCGTAGGGATCAATTTCGTTGTAGTAGGCGGCCATTGGCGGTCACGCTGCCTTGAGATGCTGCGCCACCTCAACCCGCTCCACCAGCGCAATGATGGCCTCTGGCACCGCAAACAGTTCCAGCTCGGCGACGATCCTGTCGCGCATCTCCTGGGCGCCGAACCTGACGCCCTCGCGGTTCGCCTGCATGATCTTCTGGGCTTCGGTGGTCATAATTTTTCCTTAGCAAGTAGGACACGTTCTTTTTCTGCGCGCTGGATAAGAACGCATTCAGCGTGGATAGTGCGCCATCCCCCGGCATGTCTCTCAAAGTGCCCGGCACCTTTGGCAACCTGCTGTTGGCAGCGATAGCAAATGCCGGGAAATTTATTACGCATCGCTGTCTTTGGCGGCCAACCTCGCAGAGGAACTCATGTTCTCGTCCGTAAGTTCTACGCGTCGCGCCCATACCCAATAAGGTCCGTCTTCGGTGTCTTGAATCCAGATAGTGAACCAACCGTCACCAGCCGGTGACGCTGGTTCCCATGCGCTGATGTCAGGGTTACCATGCTCAAAATAGCTGTCAAATGCAGGATGGGTGTCATTCTCTCCTTCGAGCATTTTGTACTTGGTGAGTAGTCCTTGGCTATTCAACCAAGCTTTGTATTGAGCATCCTCACCCTCATCAAAATCTGGCATGTCTGGGTGTGTCCAGTAGCCGTACCCATCTCGTTTTACTTCTACTGCTTGGATAACTGTCGTCATGCTCATCTCCATAAAATTGGTGTTGCTGCCAATGCGACTGCGGTCTGGAATCGAACCAAAGTCTTACGTCTTTCGCTACTCTGGATAGTCGCCGTGGCCTTTGGCGTAGTTTCCATTTCACTACTTCGCATATGCTCTACCACTGAGCTACCGCATGCGTATTGGCTCCGCGCGCACCCGGCGCGGATCGGGGTGGTTATTTCGGTAGAAATAGTTCAGCAGTTGTTGTCGGTGCCGGCGGCTCAATGGTGATCTCGATGTCCTGCTGGATCCGGTCGCAGAGTAGGCCGACCACATCGGTATCCGGGTGCGCGATGATGCGGAAGCCGGTCACCACGGTGCCGCCGTTCTGTGGGTCGAACACGAACTTGTCGACCTTGCAGTCGTGCAGCACGATGTCGCTATCGCCGCCCAGGCCATAGTCGACCGTGACCTTGTAGCCGGTGCCTTCGAAATCCCATTTGATCGCGCCCATCTTTGGAAAGCGTGGCTGTGTCGGCGATTCCGGATCGGCCTGCTCGGCCAGGTCGGGATCGTCCGGCGCCTTGTAAAGGAAGTCGCGCAGCTCGGCGCTGAACTGTTTCAGGATCTCGCCGCTCAGGTTCGCCCGGATGGACAGGTCGACGGCAATCTGATGCTCGTCGCCGTGCAGTTCTGCGCGCGGATTGACATTAGTCAGGCCGACCTGCGTTTTCGTCAATTCAAACATGGTGTTCCTTTCTGGTCATAAATTCAAAGTAGGGCCTACGGATAAACTGGTGGAACCTGGTGGCAGCGCTCTCGTCGCGGTCGATATCTCCGCGCGAGGTTACATGGCAGATCGAGCGCACTGCCCGGGTGGCTTCGACCTCGCTGTCGACGTGCAGAAATGCCTGGAAATCGGGCTCGCGGCAGCGGAGGGCGAGCCAGGTCGATAAACGTTGGGCGGTCATTGCACTACCTCATATTTTTCAAGCAAGCGCGCCACGTTATCGTTTATTTCCTTGATTGCGCTGACGATGTGCGCTTCCATGGCATCGATAAATTTCTGGTCGCGCTCGATGCGCTGAATGTAGAGCTTCATTCCTTCGGGGAAGGCCGGATGCCAGGAAACAAAATCCCACCACTGGCGACCGGTCACGAACATACCGCCTTGGCACTGGGCCATATGATCGGCAGGCATGCCGTAGAGCAGCGTGGCCATGTGAACCGCTGGCGTGTATGGCGACTTCGCCTCAAAGCCGCCATCGGCGTCTATCAGGCCATCCGGCGATGCGCCACATTGCAAGATGGTAGGGTGGTCAATGAATCCGACTTCTTCAACGAATGCGCCTGTAGCTGTTTCGTATGCCATGCGCGCGAACGGCTCTTGCTCATTGCCCCAATCAGTAGCCTTGCTGGTCCACATTGGTCCAGGCTGGCCGGTCAACAATTCAAGCGTGATTTCAGTGATCGCAGTCTCGCGCGATTTTAGAAAATTACCATTCTTGCCCATGGCAATGACATCACCAAAACGCGATCCGGTGACCTTGCCAAGCCTGCTCAAGAACCATTCTTCGTTTTGTTGAGTGCGTTCCATGATCAGTCGCCGCCTTGAACATAGCCGCCGGCTTCATCCATAGCCGCCACGAAGTCAGGATCAGCCGCAGGAGCTGCGCTGGTGGTGCTAGCTGGCATATCTACAGTCCGAGCTTCGTCGGCGCTGCGTAGGGCCGCACGATGCCGCGCAACGGCTTCTTTCAGCTTGGTATGGTCGGCAGGCTGCTTACCGAGCTTGGCATTGTTGGATTTCCAGTAGGCGAGAGCGTCGGCATCGGTCTTGGTGCGCGTGGCCTCAACTATCATCGGCTCGACGTCAATCCAGTTCGCGCCGCGCTCCTGGGCATTGAAGTCGATACCTTCGCCGCTCTCGGTGTTGAGCATGTGAATGGCTTGCGCCAGGCGTTCGGTCTTCGGCCACATCTTGTAGGCCCTTTTGATGACCGTCTTCTTTGCCATCTCGTTGTAGTCGGTCTTCCAAGGTCCAGAACCCTTCTTGCCGGATTCGGAACGCTGCTTGATGGCATCGACCTCGGCCAGGGTCATGGTGGTGGTCAGGTAGTCGCCGATGTTCGTCTTGACGACCACATACACGCCGACCATATCGCCGCGGTCCATGCCGAACGGATCATAGGCATGCTCTGGCTCTTTATCGAAGCCGTTCAACGTGAAACGGTCACTCGAATAAACCACCTCGGACCGGCCCCACATGATCGAGCCGGAATCGATAGCCAGGTCGAGCAAGCCCATATAGCTGATGTCGAGGCAAATCTTGCCCCCGCGCGGCACCAGATATGCCTGCTTCTTCGCTGGGTTCAAGCTGATCCCGATGGCGGCAATGTTCGTCACGGCGTCGACAACGGACTGGCGATTCTTGGCCGCCGTGCTGAGCGCATAATCGTTGCCACCCAATACCTGAATGGCGAAACCGGCTTCACGTTCGAAATTGAGCGACTTGTCGGCCAGCACCGTCGAGAACTTGTCCCGAGTGCCGTAGATGTCTTCCGTGATAAGTGTAAGTGCGTTTGACATGATTTTCCTGTGGGTCAGTTAATTTGTGGGCGGCGCAGCTCGCCCTTGCAAGCGCGCTCAAATGCGATCTTGGAATCTTCCGGCCAGCCATCGGCTTGACAGAGATGCGCCACCTGCCGCTGGACATCAATCTCTTCGGCGGTCGGCGCGGCGTAGTCACCCGCATTCGTGCAAACAGCATTCGCAAAGCCGATGCCGGTGATGACGGCCATGGCGCAGAGGAAGTCACGTATCTTAAGAAACCTGCTTGACGTGATCTTGTGGCCGAAAATAGCGACGTAATCTTCGCCGTAGGTTTCTTCGTAGTTTTTCATGATCTATTCCTATTTCGCGTTCAAAAACATCTTCATCTGCCGCAGGACTTGGCTCGTCTCGCTGCGCACTACATCGTCCGGCTTCGGCGCATCTTTCGGCCGGCGCGCTATCTTCATCGCTATGCGCTTCGAGAGCAGGCGGTGGGAAGTGTTGGTCATGGATGGATCCCGATTGGTGCTTTCGGCAATGGCATCCAATAAGTAACATGCGAAAATTTTCTCAATGGATGTCCACTAGAAAGCTGCCCTTGCTGCCAGTCCGCATATCCTTCACTGTCAATGCTTCGTAGACTGGCGGCAGTAATAATAGTCACTGGAATAGTCTGCTGATCGAACCAGTCGCCAGTGCGAAGGTCGATAAAAACTGCGCACCATTCTCCAATCTTGGGGAGGCGGTCATCAACGCTAACCCAACCATCCGAATCGCACGAATTTTCATCAATTCCAAAGAGGTCAGCATCGCGCTTCATCTCCGCAAACTCAGCAGCCTCGACGCCAAGGGCCGCGTAGTGCACTAACTGCTCGGGGGTGGCGGTCATGCTGCCTCCGCTTTGGCGAGGGCGGCGCGGACTTTAGCTCTTGCCATAAATTGTTTGAGCGCTTGTTTTGATACCCCATATTGAGCACTCACAAAACTAAGAGATTGACCGCTTGCAATGCGCACCTCTATTTCAGGAATATCTGAATGAGGAATAATTGACTTGCCTTCACACCCAGCAGACCAAGTATTCAGGCGACCATTGCGACGGCCATTTTCAATGCAAATTTCTGGCTTGGTTTGCGATGTATGACGTCCTTTACGGACTGCATCTTGCTGGTTATCTTTGTGCGTTCCGAGAAACAAGTGGCTTGGATTGACGCACACCCCAATATCGCAGGTATGGCAGACAAGGAAACCTTCTGGGATTGGGCCTTTAAAAAGCTCATAAGAAACTCGATAAGCCAATCGCGAAGTTGCCTTGTCGCGTATTTGTGGCCGCTCATCTCCATTTCTTCCGCGCTTTACTGAGCCGATCCAAATCCAGCAACCAGCGATAGGAACTGGAGTCCATTTGGCGTTAAAACGATCAGTCAATGACGTGTACTGATTACTCATCACATCTCCTTAGAATTAGTTGCTGATTTATTTAATCGATTGCGGAAACAGTCCAGCAAAACGATTCCCAGCGATGCACTGTTGGATAGCGGTCACTCAGCAACTTGATGTAGCGAATTTCTCGATTGCCTGGAGCAATAGCTTCTGCATCGGCCGGCTGATCTGGCCAGCATTCGTCATACCGAAGCATGTCGATAGGAAAGTCGCCAGAACCCTTAACCGTGTAGATGTGCTTTGCCATTTCGATTTCCTTGTTGAATTAGGGGGCCGGACCACCGTGGATAATTCCGGCACTTCGTTTCTGCTGCCGCAGCCGATGAAGGAAACACCCAACTCTCACAACACATGGCCTACGCGGTACTTGGTATCGAATAAGGCGCTTCCTTAGTTCGTATAGTAGGCAATACCTTAGTCCGTGTCAAGGCATTGCCTTAATTATTTATTTTAAATAAGGTGGAGGGATAGAAAACTATCTGGAACAGCAGGAAGGATAGGGAAGTATGCGGATAACAAAAACCCACCGCGAAGGGTGGGCCGGCTTCAAAAGTTGGCGATTATTACTCGGGAACCCATTTCCCAATGACGACGCCAACAATTCTTGAGCCTTCCGGTATGGTCATGATTCTTGGTACATGTGATGGATTCAGCGCCTGCAGCATCATTGTGCCCTCTGAATCGATTAACAACTGCTTGAATGTGGCTTTTTCCTCGTGGTCAATCCGCACCACTACCATCGATTTGTTGATCGCTTCTTTCTTCGGGTCCACGGCGATGTATTCACCTGGGGCATATGACTTTTCCCCGCCCGGGTTGTACATGCTGTGGCCCACTACCTGTAAGACGAAAGACTGTTCGCTATGCTTGAAAGGGCAGGCAATCCAGTCTTCTGCGTCGCCAGGATGGAAGTTGTCAACGATGTCCGACCACTCCCCCGCTTGAACCCATGATATCAATGGAAGTTTCCCCCTATTCTCAACAGCAACAGCGTTGTAATCGAGCTTGCGCTCGGTGGCATTGACGTCTTCAACCCCTGTCAATAAGTGATTTACTGTTGTTTTTAAGAGACGAGCAAGTCCCGGTAGTTTATCCTGCTCTGGCTTTCCAAGGGCGCGCTCCCATTCGGAAACGCTGACGCTACTGATGTCGAAGTAGTCTCCGACATCTTTTTGAGTGAGGCCGAGGGCCTTCCGGCGCGCTCTGATTATTTGACCAATTTCCATAAGGCGTAGCCTAACATTTGCAATTAAGGTATTCCCTGCTACAATCAACTAAGGCAACTCCTTAATGAGTGAAATATGACACCCGAAAACGAAGTAAAAAAAGCAGTTGACGAAGCAGGCGGCGCAGCTGTTGTCGCTAAATTCTTCGGAATACACCCAGTTTCTGTCTATGAGTGGATCGAAAAAGGGCGCGTTCCAGCTGATCGAGCACCTGATCTCGAAAAGCTCTGCAACGGCGCCGTTCTGTGTGAAGTGCTGGCGCCTGGGACGAACTGGCAATATTTGCGCAGCACTCACGCTGAAACTGAAAAGGTGTCGCTGTGAGCACAGAAACAGTTTCTACCGATCCGGTTGAAAACACCCGCAAGACGGCTGCAAAGATTGAGTCCGAACTTTTGCGCAGGATTTCACAGGTCACGCAGGAGCATGCAGCCGCTTGCATGGGCACTAGCGCCAGCACGATCAGCCGGTTCAAACAGGAGCACTTGCTGACCTTCTGCAACCTCCTGGCGGCCATCGGCCTGCAGGTAGCGGCGACCGACTCCGTGGTGGTGGACAAAGACGATCAGCGCGCGCTCAAGCGCATGGCCTTCAACTGGCTCAAGGCTGACCTCGAAAACGACGCTTAAGGATTCTCCATGAACATTCCAACCATCCAGCGCGACGCGCACCTGGCCGCTGAAGCAGGCCGCCCAATTACCGCTTGCCCATACACCGACGAGCTGGCCGTGCATCACTGGCGCAAGGCGTATGCCGATCGTATGGCTGAGTTCACCGGTGAGTCCGTGGTGGCCAACCTGTTTGCGCGTGCCTGGGCGACTGCCTAATGTTCCCGCTCGTCATCATCGCCATCACGGTGCTCATGCTGTGGGCGATCGCCAATCATCCTAAGGAATAGCTATGAGCCAGCCACTTACAAAGCGCAACGAGATGCGCGAAATTCGCACCGCCATCAAAACTGTTTTGCGCAGCGCACCGCAGGGCATGGGGCTGAATGACTTGGCAGAAAACGTCTATACCATACTGCCCGATGCCACTTACGAACAGATCAAGCGCTCCGTTTTCATCATGCAGGGCAACGGCATCACCGCCAATCGCTCCCACGCCCGCAACATCTATTTCCTGGATGGTGCCGTGATCGAGCCGCCAGAGCCTGAGCATTTGACGTACAAGCCGCGGGCGGTCGTCAAACCACCGCTGGAGAGCAAAAGGGAAGTCATGCCGGTGAAGCAGAAAACAGTTCCTGCTCGGGCCGGCCTGTTCACTGCTGAGCGCCGTACGCCGATGCAATGGTGCGTCGATACGCTGGCTTTGATGTCGATGGCGGGGGCTTAAATGGCCAGAATTCGCACAATCAAGCCTGAATTTTGGGCCAACGAACAGGTAATGGATTGCTCGCCGATGGCTCGGCTGCTGTTTATCGGTCTCTGGAACTTTTGTGATGACGGTGGCAACCACCCGGCCAGCTCGAAGACGCTCAAGGCTGAAATCTTCCCAGGTGACGATATTACCTCGACAGATGTTCAGGTATTACTCGACGAGTTGGAGTCGAATCGTCTGATAGCTCTGTACACCGCACAGGATAAGGCTTTCTGGCATGTAACTGGCTGGAATCACCAGAAAATCGACAAGCCAACACTCAAATATCCACCGTTTCCTGATGAAAAGCCTGCACAGGCTCGACTAGAACTCTCCGAGTCCTCACCCCCGGAAGGGAAGGGGAAGGGAAGGGTAAGGGAAGTAAAGACATTGTCGGGAGAACCCGACGCAATCGAAATTCTGAACCACCTCAACGAAAAAACCGGAAGGTCGTACAAACCTGTCGAGGCGAATATTCGATTGATCGTTGCCAGGCTCAACGAGTCCAGCATCGAGGAATGTAAAGCCGTCATCGATGTGAAGGTCGAGGAATGGTTGGAAAACGCCACGATGTCGCAATACCTGCGCCCTGAAACGCTTTTCGGAGCAACCAAATTCGCGCAATACGTGGGTCAGCTGGGTAGCTCTGGAGGCGGGTCTAACCCGTTCGTCTGATGCGCGGCGACCGGCAAATCCTGCGCGAACGAGTGGCCGGCTACATGCCGAAGGCTGTTTTTGTGAATGCTGGGTATGCCGATCTGCCGATCACGAACAAGTACGACGACCCGGAAAACGGGATGCAGTTTGGCTTGCTGCCGACTGTGGAAATTCCCGCCAACGAGATGCACCGGGCGCATGATTTCCGGTTCCTGGTGAACTGCCGTGTGCATGTGCATGGTCCAGCGATGGATGAAGGCTTCTGCAGGATCGTGGAACAGATAGCCGAGAAAGCCGCGCATGTCATCGCATGCGCCGGCGACGAGATGATGGAATTCAAAAAAGGGGAGTGGACAGCATGGAGCTTCTGACCGAAGACATGATCGATTTTGAAGGCTACCTGGCCGAGACAGAGCCGCAGGAGCGTGTGCGCAGCGTGGCGATGTATGCGGACGAAGTAATTGCCGAGCTGGCGCCGGATGTGCTGGGAAGCGCGCCGAAATATCCTAAGATGCCGTTTGCTAACTGCTGGCTGTATTTCGCGCCAGGCGAGGTCACGCTGTGGGGTGGCTTCAACGGTTCCGGCAAGTCGATGCTGCAGGGCCAGGTCCTTTCTACCCTGGCGCAAGACGGGCATAAGTCCTGTACTGCGAGCTTCGAAATGAAGCCGCCAAAGACCATTTCGCGCATGATTCGTCAGCATACCGGCCTGCGTCATCCGACCCCCGAGCAGGTGCGCAACTTCATCCAGAAAACAGAAAAAAGCATGTGGGTGTACGACCAGCAAGGATCGGTTCACCCGAAGCGCTTGTTTGCGGTTATCCGGCATTGCGCTGAAAAGCTGGGTTGCACACATATTGCCGTCGACTCGCTCATGAAGTGCGTGAAAGGCACTGACGACTACAACGGCCAGAAGGAATTTGTCGATCAGCTCACCATCATTGCGCGCGATCTCAACATCCACATTCACCTTGTCGTTCACCTGAAAAAGGGCGAAGGCGACGAGAAGATGCCGACGCGCATGGACATCAGCGGCTCCGGCGCCATCGCCGACCTGGTCGACAACGTGGTGCTGGTCTACCGCAACAAGCGCAAGGAGCGCGATGTCGACGCCGGCAAGACACCTCCGGACGACATGGCTGATACGTTGCTGATCTGCGACAAGTCACGTAACGGCGAATGGGAAGGGCGCGTCAAGCTGTGGTTTGACCCGCAATCCCAGAAATTCACCGACTTCAACAAGAACGCTCGCCGCGGCCTCGCGCGCGTTTTGTGACGCATAAGGAAAACCATGAAACCAATCACCCTCACACTGCCATACCCGATATCGGCAAACCGATATTGGAACTCGTTCCCACTTGGCGGGCGCACGATGACCGCGCCATCGTCCGAGGCCAAGAAGTACAAAAAGACCGTGGCACTCCTGGCAATGGCCGCCGGCATCCGCGCGCCGATCACCGGCCGGGTGCAGATCGACATCAAGCTCTACCCGCACCGGCCGCTCGACTGGCAAAAGCGTATGAAGCGTGATGGCGCCGCCTGGGATGATACCGTGCAATGCCTGGATCTGGACAACGCCAGGAAGGTTCTCTACGACTCACTCAAGGGCGTGGCAATCGAGGATGACAAATGGGTGCGGCGCGACACCGGCGAGCGCATGGAGCCGGACGGCGAGGCCAGGGTGGTGGTGACGATAACGCCGATTGCGACAGAACAGCCACAGCTTGGCTTGGACATCACCACCGCCTGCCCAGCGCTGTGGCCGTCGACTGAGGGGGCGTTTTGATCTATGCTGATGCCGGTTAAACACGATCCGATCGACTGGTCCCGCGTAATTGCAGATTTAGTGCAACGCGGGTTCACAGTCGCGTCAATCGCTGCTAGCATCGCAGTTCCACCTACGACCGTGGGCGGCTGGCGCAACGCCGATGCCGAACCACACTACGACAGCGGGGAGCGCTTGGTGCTCCTGTGGTGCAATGCAACACGCCTGGAACGTAGCGAATTACCCACAACGACTAAGCCTAGAAAACCCACAGGATTCCGTCGGACGACATGGATACAGTTGACCCTTATCGAAGGCAACGAAATGTATCCAAGTGACCAAACCTGCAAATTCAACTGTTGATTGGGAACGCATTGAGGCCGATTACCGGGCCGGTTTGCTTTCGCTTCGCGAGATTTCCTCAGCTAATCCTGGCGCGAACCATGTAGCTATCGCGCGCCGTGCCAAAAAAGAAGGATGGATCCGCGACCTATCTGCCAAGATCAAAGCGCAGGCCGATAACCTTGTAACAAAGCAAGCTGTTACAGAAGAGGTTACACAACAGCGCGCTGTTACAGATCGGCAGATCGTTGAGGTCAATGCCCAGGTCATTGCCAACATCCGTATTGCTCATCGCAAAGATATTCAGCGCTTTCGCGCCTTGGCGATCTCGCTGCTGAGCGAGTTAGAAGCTGAGACCGGCAGCCTTGACCTATTCATCGAACTGGGTGAGCTGCTGCGCAAGGAAGACGACAAGGGGGTCGACAAGCGTAATGACCTCTACATGAAGGTCATCTCCAGCGCCAGCCGCGTGGACAGCGCCAAGAAGCTGGCCGAGACATTGAAGATACTGGTCGGGCTGGAGCGTGAAGCCTATGGCTTAGTCGACAGCCAGAGCAAAGAGATTGCCGCCGATAACCTGGCCAGCGTGCTGGAGCAGGCGCGCAAGAGGGTTTATCCATGACCCCCGAACAACAACTTATTGAGGAAATGGCCCTGTGCAGCCTTGACCCGTTGCGCTTCGTGCTGTTCGCCTTCCCATGGGGATCTGGTGAGTTGGCTGATGAGCCGGGGCCGGACGAGTGGCAGATCAGCGTGCTGTGCGATATTCGCGATCGGCTGAAGTCTGGCGCTGCGACCACCACCGAAGCCATCCAGATCGCTGTTGCATCCGGCCACGGTATCGGTAAATCCTGCCTGGTGGCCTGGGTTATTGAGTGGGCTATGTGCACCCACGAAGACACCCGCGGCGTGGTCACGGCGAATACAGAAGCGCAACTAAAGTCCAAGACCTGGGCAGAGCTGGCCAAGTGGCACCGCCTGTGCATCTGTGCCCACTGGTTTGAGCTGACAGCCACAGCGTTGTTCAGCCGCCAGGAGCAGCATGAGAAGACTTGGCGCATTGACATGTCGCCATGGTCCGAGCGCAACACTGAGGCGTTCGCCGGCCTGCACAACAGCGGCAAGCGCGTGCTGATGGTGTTCGACGAGGGTTCAGCCATCCCAGACGTGATATGGGAAGTGGCTGAAGGTGCGCTGACGGACGCCAACACGCAGATCATCTGGTGCGCCTTCGGCAATCCAACACGCAACAGCGGTCGCTTCCGTGAATGCTTTGGGCGGTTCAAGCACCGCTGGATCACGCGCCAGATCGACAGCCGCACCGCGCGTAAGGCCAACAAGGCCCAACTCGACCAATGGGTGAAAGACTATGGTGAAGATTCTGACTTTGTGCGTGTACGTGTGCGCGGGGTGTTCCCTCGCGCTGGCTCTACTCAATTCATTGGTTCGGACATCGTCCAGGCTGCGGCTAAACGTGAGGCCCATGCAGGTATCTACGATGCTCTTGTGCTTGGCGTTGATCCTGCTCGCTTTGGCGACGACGAATCGGTTATCTACATCCGCAAAGGGCGAGACGGTTCAACCCACGTGCCGCTCAAGTTCCGTGGTTTAGACACGATGCAGCTGGCCGCCCGCGTGGCCGAGCAATACGAGTTCTACCGCGCTGATGCCATCTTCGTCGACGAGGGTGGCCTGGGCGGCGGCGTGGTTGATCGCCTGCGCCAGATGCGCATTCCCTGCATCGGCGTGAACAATGGGTCAACACCCGATCGCAGCACACCAGGCCAAGAGCAGGTCGTCTACAACAATAAGGCAGCCGAGATGTGGGGCGTCATGCGTGAATGGCTCAAGACTGGCGGCTCGATCCCACCGGATGATATTGATCTGCATGCCCAGTTGGAAGGCCGGGAATACGGCTATGTCATGCGCGACGGCCGGGACGCCATCATCCTCGAAAAGAAATCCGACATGAAGAAGCGCGGCCTGTCGTCGCCAGACATCGCTGACGCTCTCGCATTGACCTTTGCCTATCCAGTGCAACCCAATGCGAATGCAGGACGTGCAGCAGGGCATTTGACACCGACCGTGCAGCATGAGTACGACCCCTTCAACTCTCAACCGCAGCGCGTGTCGAGAGAATATGACCCGATGAATGAAAGGTAACGATCATGGGCGGCTCCGCACCAACACCACCATCAGTAACCGTACCACCACCTATCCCGATGATGCAGTCGCCGACCGGCGCCGCAGCATCAGCAGCAGTCACGCAGCGCGCTAGCGCTGCAATTGGCCCGGCCGCAACCATCATGACCGGCCCGGAAGGATTGACCCAGCCGGCCACCACCAGCAATAAAACCTTACTCGGGAGTTGAACATGAGCAAAGTAACTGACGCATTCGCAGCAATTAAGGCCAAGGTCGAGGGAGCCATGCAACTGGCTGACCCTGAAACAGCGCTGAAGGAAGCCGAGCATGCCTTCATGGATGTGCTGGCCGCCGCGCATGAAGAGCTGGATCAGCGTGTTGCTGCACTGGAAGCGATGGCCAAGCCCGCAGTGGCTGAGGTTGAAGCAGTGGCCAAGACTGGCGCCGGCGAGGCGGAAGGCATCCTAGGTAAGATCGGCGATTTTGTCGAGCATCTAGTCCATCCCGATGCCGTGCCAGTAGCACCAGCAGAACCTGTGAGTACAGCGGTATGGGGGACTGCTGCTGCGCCTGCCACGGCTACTGAAACAGCGCCAGCGGCCGCTATTGAAGCTCCTGGTACGCCCATCATCTAAGGCTGACTAATGACCACCATGGCCACATCAGCAGAACTGAAGCCGTCGCAGAAGGGCGCAGGCGATAATGTCACGCCCGATACTATGCGGCTGCGCGAGCATTGCGACCAGCTCTTGATCGGGCTACGCAATGACCGCATGAGCTGGTGGACCCATTGGCGCGAGATCGCCGACTATCTAATCCCGCGCCGGTACAAGTGGCTGATCACACCGAACCAGGGCAACCGTGGCTCACCGATTAACCAGCGCATCATCGACAACACCGGAACGATCGCGCTGCGGGTGCTGCAGGCCGGCATGATGTCAGGTATCACATCACCTGGCCGGCCATGGTTCAAGATGGCCACCGACAACGATGAACTGAACGCGCTCGGTCCTGTAAAGCTGTGGCTGGACGAATGCCAGAAGCGCTTGGCGCGAGTCTTCGCCGAGTCAAATTTCTACACATCGCTGGCTACGATCTATGGCGACCTGGGTGCATTCGGCACTGGGGTGATGATCATCTATCAAGACTACGACGACATCATCCGCTGTTTCAACACCTGCGCTGGCGAATACTTCCTGGCCAACGATGACCGCCAAGACGTCAGCACACTGGGCCGTGAGTTCGTCCTGACCGTCAAACAGGTTGCTGAGCAGTTCGGCTTGGAGAATTGCAGCCAGACCATTAAGGGCGCGATCCAGACCGGCGGCGCCATGCTCACCCGCGAGGTCAAGGTAGGCCACCTGATCGAGCGTAACAGTGATCTGGTCCCTGGCGCCCCAGGCGTCAAGGGTATGGAGTGGCGCGAGATCTACTGGGAGATGGGCACCGGACAGAACCTGCTGTTGCGCGTTCGCGGCTTCCACGAAAAGCCATTCATCGCCCCTCGCTGGGATATCGTGGGCAACGATGCCTACGGCCGCAGTCCTGGCATGGACGCCCTGGGCGACATCAAGATGCTGCAGGTAGAGCAGAAGCGCAAGGCACAGGCGATCGACAAGCACGTCAACCCGCCGATGATTGCGGACATATCGCTTAAGAACGAGCCGGCCAGCATGCTCCCAGGCGGTGTGACCTATATCGCTGGAAACCTCAACGGCGTCGGCTTCAAACCAGCCTATGAGATCGCACCAGATTTCAGCGGCCTGTCGAACGACATCAAGGATGTGCAGGGCCGTATCAAGGTCACGTTCTTCAACGACCTGTTCATGATGATCAGCCAGCTGGACACCGTGCGCACCGCAACTGAGATCGATGCTCGCAAGGAAGAAAAGCTGATCCAGCTCGGGCCGGTGCTGGAGCGTTTCGAGAACGAAGCACTGGACCCGGCCATCAACTGCGCATTCAACATCATGTTGCGCACCGGCCAGCTGCCGCCGATCCCGCAGGAGCTGTCTGGCATCCACATCAAGATAGAATACATCTCAATGCTGGCCGAGGCTCAGCGTGCTGCCAGTACTGCCGGCATCGAGCGGCTGGCCGGCTTCGTCGGCAACATCGCTGCAGTCAAGCCTGAGGTGCTGGATAACCTGGACTTCGACGAGATCATCGACACCTACGCTGACATGCTGGGCGTAACACCCAAGGCCATCGTGCCTATCGTCAAGGTCATGCAGATCCGCGCCGCGCGCAGCCAGCAGATGCAGCAGCAACAGGCACTGCAGAACAGCACAGCCGCCGCACAGGGCGCACAGACACTCAGCCAGACAGACACCGGCGGCGGTATCTCTGCGCTTCAGAAGATGTTGGGGAACGGGTGATGAGCGACAAGATATTCAACCTCAAGGATCTGGAGAAGATGCTACGGCCTGGTGCTGATCCTCTGGCGCGCAAGTTGTTCGAGCAGCGCATGGAAGAGGAAGCGGCTGAGGATGTGCGTGAAGCAGCAGCGGGCGGACTGAAGTTTGGTCCACCGCCTGTTCCTGACGCCCAGCTGGTCTACAGCCCAGCCTCAAACAAAGTCGGGGTGGCCATCCGGGGCGCCCAGCGTATCTGTGAGCTGCCGAAGGAATACACCGGCACCGGCATGGAGCTGGCGCTGATCCCCGGCAATCGTTTGATCGTGACTCACCCGAACCACTCGCCACTGTTGATCGATCCACAGACCGGCACAACAAGGAAACTGTGATGCCTGAAATCAATCCACAGATCATGCAGCAAGTGGCGCAAGGTCAGCAGCCAGGACCAGTGCAGCCACCGGTTGCAACGAAGCCAGTGAAGAAGGGCAAGAAGGGCGCTCAAGCCAATCCTGCCCAGACCGTTTATCCCAACCTACCTACACAGGGGCAATGATGGCTACTACTGCACACAAAGCACCAGTCGGGCCAAACGGCCCTGTATCTCCAGGAAGCACCGTCACGCCGCCGATGTCTGGCAACGCTGGCGCGCCGTCGCAGAAGCGCGACACGTCAGATCCATGGCTCGGCACCAAGGGTGGCACGCCATCCAGTCCAGATGTGAGCAAGGGCAGCATGGGCGAAGTCAAGAAGACCGATGCTAAGGATAGCAAGGTGACCAAGGGCATTGCCGACAACAAGGGCGCGCCCAAGGAATCCGTGATCAGCAAGACAGCGCTGAAGCACAAGACGCCGGCGCAGAAGATGTATCCGTCGCTCAAGACGCAGGACGGGGACTGATATGGCCAAGCTCACCGCTGCCGATCGCAAGAAGATTCCCGCCAGTCAGTTTGGCGAACCCGGGAAGAAGAAGTATCCGATGCCTGACGCCAGCCACGCCGCGAACGCAAAGAGCCGCGCCAGCCAGGCGGTCAACGCAGGCCGCATGTCTAAGGCCGAAGAAGAGAAGATCGACAGCAAGGCTGATGCCGTGCTGGGCAAGAAGAAGTCCGCAGCAAAAACGCTGTACCCAAACCTCAAAGGAGATTGACCGTGGAACAAACAGAAGCCCAAGCCATCAACGACGGGCACATCATCGAACGCTTGGAAAGCGGACTACCGGTCTATTTCAGCGTGAAGATCGGGCGCGACTTCGGTCAGCCCGCCGGCGGATGGACCGATGACCGGACCGTCGCCACGGTCTACAAGGAATCTGACGCTCTCAATCTCTTATCGAATGGGCTTGCCAGCTTGGCACCGTTCTGCAAGGTGGTGGCCAAATGAAAAAAGTTTGCATAGCCGTCCCATCCGGCGACATGGTGCACGCTGACTTTGCTATGGCACTGGCAGCCGTGGCGTACATGTGCGGCCCACAGCATGGGACAGAAACAATTCCGCTGGCGATCACCAACGCCAAGGGTTCGCTGGTTGTCAATAACCGTAACAGGATGGTGGCCGAGGCACAGAAGCTGGATGTCGACTACATATTCTTCGTAGATAGCGATGTGGTGCTGCCGAATTGGGCACTGCACCGGCTGCTGGCTGCTGACAAGGATATCGTCGGCGGCACCTATGTGCAGCGCGAAGAGCCGCATTTGATCCTGGGCAAGACATTGGATGGCACTCTCATTCATGACTCGATGCAGGGAATGGAGATCAAGCCGAACGAGCTGATGGAAGTCGGTGCGCTGCCAGGTGGTTGCATGCTGGTCAAGATGTCGGTGTTCGAGAAGATCGGGGCCGCAGAGTCGCCAATTTTCCAAACTCCAGCACGTCGTGAAGACGACGGTACTTGGTGGATTGAAGGCGAGGATTATTACTTCTGCCGCTGGGCTCGGCAAAGTGGTTATTCAATCTTCCTCGACTGGGGCTTGTCGGTGCACCTTAAACACGTCGGCCAGCAGCACAACACCATCCCATTCAAGGAGGCACCAAATGCGCTCGTCAACTGAAGAAACTGCAGCAGACAACTATGACACTGGAGACCGTAAAGCCGTCGCCGATCGTGAGAAGCTGGCCAAGGTGCGCGAAGAGAAGCGCATCAACGGCCTGAAGCTGACCATGGCAACGAGCGACGGGCGGCGCTGGATGTGGGCTTTTCTGTCCAACTGTGGCCTGTTCTCTGTCGAATTCAACGGCAACAGCAAGGACTACTACAACCTCGGCCGCCGCGGCGCTGGCATGCCAGTCATGGCAGAGATCCAGAAGCACTGCATGGACGAATACATCTTGATGGCTCGGGAGAATGCAAATGTTTAATCTGTTCAAATTCAATCACCGCCTCCTGGAAGGCGACGACGGCAGCGGTGCAGCAGCCAGCGCAGCACCTGCTGGTACACCAGCTGCGCCTGCAGCTGCTCCGGCCGCATCGGCACCAGCAGCTGCTCCAGCTGCCGCAGCACCGGCTGATCCTGGCCTGACGCCACCAGCGAGCATGCTGGATGGTGTTCCAGCACCGGACGGCGCCAAGCCACTAGAAGGCGAAGCACCAAAGCCAGAAGGCGAAACCAAGCCGCTTGAACCTGTCGAGTACAAGGATTTCGCGCTGCCTGAGGGTATCCACGTACAGCCGGACCGCATGAATGCGTTCAAGGAAGAGGCCGCCAAGTCTGGCCTTTCCCAAGACGTAGCACAGAAGTTCGTCGACATGTACGCAGAAAATTTCAAGCAACTCAGCGAAGCGCCAATGCGCGCCTGGACTGAGCTGCAGAACAAGTGGCAGGCAGAAGTCAAGGCAGACCCCGAAATCGGTGGCGCGAACCTCGACAAGAACCTAGCCACGATCAAAAGCGGGTTGAGCAATCTTCTCGGTGAAGGTGCATCAAAGTTCTACGAGGCGCTTAACTTGACCGGCGCCGGCAACAATCCAGAAATTATCCGTGGACTCCTCAAGGCGGCAGCACCTCACGCACCCGCCAGTCCGGTAGAAGGTCGACCAGGCGGCAGCAGCAAGTCGGCAGGTTCGATCATGTACCCCACGATGGCAGGGCTGGGCAACGGGCACGAAACTTAATCACTCTACGTTCTGACTCGCACGGCCCCACCTTTACACGGCCACCCGATGAAGACTCAAGACAAGGAGAACCACAAATGAACCACTAAGGAGCTTCACATGGCTATTCTCGGCGGCACCGCACTCACGTATGCGGACTGGGCGAAACGCGTAGACGACGATGGCAAGATCGCCACCATCATCAATCTGCTTTCCCAAACTAATGAAATCCTGGACGACATGCTTGTCGTAGAGGGTAATCTTCCAACCGGTCACAAGACCACCGTTCGTACTGGCTTGCCGTCTGCAACATGGCGCCTGCTGAACTACGGTGTCATCAAGACCAAATCCACCACCGCACAGATCACCGACAACTGCGGCATGCTGGAATGCTACTCGGAAATCGATAAGGATCTGGCTGACTTGAACGGTAACACCGCCGAGTTCCGCTTGTCCGAAGATATGGCTTTCCTCGAAGGCATGAACCAGCAGATGGCGCAAACACTGTTCTACGGGAACACTCTGGTGAACCCCGAGCGCTTCATGGGACTGTCGGCACGCTTCAACACTTCCACCCTGGCCAATGCGCAAACAGCAGCCAACGTCATCAGCGCTGGCGGCGCCGCATCGACCAACACGTCGATCTGGATCACCTGCTGGGGTCCGAACACGGTGCACGGTATTTTCCCGAAAGGCAAAATCTCCGGACTTCAGCATCGTGACCTTGGCGAATGGCCGCTGACAGACTCGAACGGCAACATGTATCAGGGCTACCGGACTCACTTCAAGTGGGATATGGGCCTGACCGTTCGCGACTGGCGTTACGTGGTGCGCATCGCCAACATCGACGTGACACTCTTGTCTGGTGGCTCTGCTGCCAACTTGATTAACGCGCTGATCCGTGGTGTTCACCGTCTGCCGACTGCCCCTGTGCGTGTATCGACAGAGCAGAAATCCGACGCACCAGACGGCGGCATGATGCAGATGGGCCGTCTTGCCATCTACTGCAACCGCACCATTCGCACCTACCTCGACATCCAAGCTGTCAACAAGACCAACGTCCTGCTGCGCCTGGAAGAGTGGGAAGGCAAAGCCATCACCACGTTCCGGGGGATTCCAGTTCGCACAGTCGATGCGATTCTGTCCACCGAATCGGCCATCTAAAAGGAGATCGACATGCTTATCGATGCATTTTTGGTTTTTGACCAAGGCACTTACAGCGCTACCACCGGCATGACCGGCGCTGCGCAGTTCGCCAGCGGCGCGACCACGACCAGCACCAACACGCTGGACATGATCAACGCTCGCGATATGGGTGATGCGCCTTCTGGTCCTGGCGAGCTGTCCGTGAACTTTCAAATCACGGCGGCTTATGTGGGGGGCACTTCTGTCAACTTCCAGCTTCAGGGTTCCACGGATAACACCACGTGGACAACCTACAGCGAAACCGGCGCGGTGCCGGTCGCCAGCCTGGGCGTAGGTGCGCTGCTTTCATTGCCGCTGCCACCGGTCAATCCTGATGCCGGCGCCATTCCTCGCTACTACCGGACCGCGTATGTCAACGTCGGCGCCAACACGGCCGGCTCGGTGATCGCTTGGCTGGGTGCTCGCACGTACAGCCAGTACTACAAGCCTGGCATCGTCGTCAATAACTAACCAATAGGGCCGAGGAAACTCGGCCCTTCACCGAAAGGTATTCATCATGGCAACTGAAAACATTCAAGCAGCACCTGGCGCAGCCCGTTATGAACTGACGGAAGCCGCTTACATCGACGACAAGCTGCTGGTCGCCGGTCAACAAATCGAGTATGCCGGCATGCCAGGCTATCACATGGTTCCTTTGAACGACGCCGCCAAGGCCATGTTCAAGAAGCACGGCAAGGAATTTGTCGACCCGATCCTGGCTTTGACGGCAATCAACTAAGGAGCCTGACATGGGCATTTTCGCAACTGGCGGAATAGAGCAGGCTGGCTATGTGCTGACAGGCGCGTTGTCGTCTGCCGTCGCTGGCGCGCAAGCGCCCTTGCTTGGCGACTTCAATATCGCTGTGTGGGGAACCTTCGTTGGCACGCTGACGCTGGAAAACTCCTATGACGCCGGCACAACCTGGATCCCGGTGATCAACAAGCACACCGGCAACAACATCACCTGGACGACGCCCGGAGCGCTGCAAGAGGATGAGGTTGAAGCCGGCGTCTACTACCGCCTGCGCATGACCGCATTCACAAGTGGCACTGCGAACTGGCGGATTTCGCAAGGAATGAATACTGGAGATCATCGGAGACTCACATGAAAAAATTACTTCTGCTTCTGGCTGTTCTTGTTGCGTCTACGGCATTCGCCGGCGGCATCTACAACCCCATCAGCGCTACCGATACGATTCAAGTCAACCAGAACGGATATCTCGTCCCGGTTCCAGTAACTGTTGTTGGTGCATCTGCATCATCGCCAATTGCCGCTATTACGTCGGGGTCCATCAGTGGGTTGTCGCCGCCATTGCCAATTGCCAGCGGTGGGACTTCCAGCGCTACAGCAACCGGTACTGGCTCAGTTGTCCTGCAAACCTCTCCGACTCTGACCACTCCAGTTATTGGCGCTGCGACAGGCACATCCCTGTCGCTATCTGGGGTTCTTACGCCATCCACAACAGCCGGCATTGTTGGTACGACATTAGGCGATAGTGCCCAAGCAGGCAGTGTGGGCGAGGTGATTACTAGCTCGATTGCAAGCGGGTCGGCGGTAGCACTCACCACTGGCACATCGGCAACCATAACTTCCATTTCGCTGACACCCGGCGACTGGGATGTAACCGGCTTGGTTGTGACTGGACCAGCTGGAACGACTACACAGACTAATACCGTTGGCGGCATCTCATCCGTGACGAATGCATTTTCTATGGCACAGAGCACTGTATATTTGCCATTTGCTGCATCGGCTGGTAATAGCATCGGTATGTCGGTGACGACTAGGATAAATATTTCTTCAACAGCGACCTATTACTTGGTGGTGCAATCCACATTCGCCGTGTCTACCAACGGTGGCTACGGCACTATCTTTGCTCGCCGTCGGCGCTAGGAGACGGTCATGAAGATAGTCGACATGGCACGTAAAGACGATGGCCAGGATGCAATGGTATCTGAACCATCACCATACCCTTGTGGGTTACGCATCAGCCTGAACAAGGAAGATCTGGGAAAACTCGGCATCGACGAGCTGCCAGACCTGGGTACTCAGGTTGCCTTCTACGTTTGCGGTGAGGTCGTCAGCACCAGCGAGTCTAGTGAGTATGGTGATTCGCAATGTCTTGGCGTTCAGATCCAATGCATGGCGCAGGAGGAACTTCCTGCAGACGAGGAAGAGGAAGCCCAGGACGCGATCAAGGGTGGTTTCAAGGAAGCAGCCAGCAAACTCTACAGTAAGCAGAAATAGCCATGGCCAGCCAAATCGACATCTGCAACATGGCCATGTCTGTCATCGGCACGCGGTCGAGCATTGCCAGCATGACCGAGGGCAGCGCTGAGTCTAACCAGATCAGCCTGCAATACCCGACGGCCATTGATGCTGTGCTGCGCGCCGCTCATTGGAATTTCGCGCGCAAGCAGATTGCAATGACGCTCTTGCAGGATGGAACGCAAGGGCAGCCGGTTCCTTCGCCCTGGCTCTATGAATACGCTGTGCCGAGCGACTGCGTGCTGGCGCGTTTCGTAATGCCGACGATTCAGGCAGCTGTACCTAGTTCTACCCCTGGTATTCCATCGCAGGTTACCGCGATGAACCAACCTGTCCGATTCGTGCTAAGTACCGATCTTGACCCGACCGGCAATCCGATCAACGTAATCCTCACCAATCAGCCGCAGGCCACGCTGGTCTATACCTTCCGCAACCTGAACCCAGCAATGTACGATGCGCGGTTTGTCGAGGCGCTGGCAGCATTCCTTGGCGCCAAGATCTGCATTCCGCTGACTGGCGACAAAGCCATGATGAAGATGGCTCTTGCAATGGCTCAGCAGTACACCATGGATGCACAGGCATCCAACGGTAATGAAGGCCTCACCGTAATCGATCATGCGCCTGACTGGATACGCGTACGTGGCTATGCATCTGATTACGCCTATCCAGATGGAGGCCTGTTTATCTACGGCCCCCAAGCTTTGACATTGCTCTCCTGACCATGGCACAAGAAACCATCCAGCCAAGTTTTGCTGCCGGCGAGATTGCGCCGTCCATGTATGGGCGCGTCGATCTGGCTAAGTACCATTCCGGTGCGGCCATCTTGCGCAACTTCTTTGTCGACTACCGGGGCGGAGCATCGTCACGACAAGGTAAGAAATTTGTAGGGCAATGTAAAGACAGCGCTACGCCGAACCGCCTTATTCCTTTTACATTCAATACGCTGCAGACTTACGCCCTGGTATTCGGGAATCTCACCATGCGCGTGGTGATGAATGGAGGCTATGTGCTGGAGCCGGCTACGGCCATCACCGGTATATCGCAAGCATTCCCCGGGGTCATCACTGATCCTGCTCACGGCTATAACAATGGCGACCTAGTGTATCTCACTGGCATCGTCGGCATGACGCAGCTGAATGGGCGCTTCGGTGTTGTCACAGGTGCTACGACAAATACCTTTTACCTGACAGACATGTATGGCGTAGTCATTTCGACCAGTGGCTATTCGGCCTATGTATCAGGCGGCACTGTTGGCCGAGTATTTACTTTGACGACACCATATGCAGGAAGCGATCTAGCATTGCTGAAGTTCGCGCAATCTGCCGATGTGATGACGCTGGTTCATCCAAATTACACGCCGCAGAAGCTGACACGCACTCAGCACTGGGCATGGACGATTACGCCGATTACTTTCACGCCATCGGTGTCCCCGCCATCAGGACCAACAATTAGCAATAATGCGGTTGGCACCGTGTATCCAACTACCGTATATTCCTACGTAATCACTGCTGTTGTGGGCGGCGTCGAGAGTCTACCTTCTGCTGTGGTATCGACCGTCGGTGTGCATGCATTGAGCCAGAATGTAGGGGCGCAAAATACTGTTGGCTGGAATGCGGTGACCGGCGCAGAAATCTACAATATTTATCGCACACAGGAAAATCTCAACACGATGCCCCCGCAGGGCGCGCTGTTCGGATTTGTCGGATCGACTAATCCGGCTGCTTCTAATACCTTCATCGACAACAATATCCTGCCGGACTTCACGAATGTGCCACCGCAGGGGTACAACCCTTTCACGGTGGCCGGCAATCCTTCCTGCGTCACCTATTACCAGCAGCGCCAGGTTTTCGGCGGCATGGCCAATGCACCCGAGCAGATCGACTTTTCGAAGACTGGCGACTTCTTCAACATGAATTTCGCCATCCCCTCGAAACCAGACGACAATATCGAAATCACGATCGCCAGCCAGCAGGTGAATGCGATCAAGCACATGATCCCGATGCAAAGCCTGATCGTGCTGACCTCCAGCGGTGCATGGAAGGTCGACGGCGGCGCCAGCGGCACGGTGACACCAACTTCTATCGAAGCCGTACCACAGGCTTATAACGGCTGCGGAGATGTGCCACCGCTGACGATCAACTACGACATCCTGTACGTCCAGGCAAAAGGATCAATCGTCCGCGACTTGGCCTATAACTTCTACGTCAACATCTACACAGGCACTGACATATCACTATTGTCGAATCATCTTTTCTATGGTCACCAGATCACAGAGTGGTGCTGGGCAGATGAGCCGTTCAAGCAAGCACTGGCCGTGCGCGATGACGGCATCATGCTGTCGCTGACCTACTTGAAAGAACAGGAGGTCTACGCGTGGACCCACTACGACACAAACGGCCTGTACAAGAGCGTTTGCTCTATCTCTGAAGGTAACGAGAACGCTGTATATACAATCGTTGAGCGTTTCATCAATGGCCAGTACCTACAATATATCGAGCGCTTCGCCAGCCGGCAGATGGGCGGCGATCCAACTATCGGGCTTCCGGCCGATGTCAGCCGCGCATGGTGCGTTGATGCTGGTCTGCAGTACCCACTGACATATCCAGCTGCCACGCTGATCCCAACTGAAGAATTCAACATCCCTGTCATTTCAGGCGTCGACGTAATTGCTGGTGGCCAGAACTACAGCAACTTGACCACGGCGACCGTCATTGATCCGAATGGCACCGGAGCAACGTTTTCGGTAACCATCGTCGGGGGCATCATCACAGCGATCACGCCGCTGGCAGTCGGCGGAAACTACACGCGCCCGATTCTGAATATCTTCGATCCTACTGGCGCCGGCTCCGGCGCAGTGGCTCAGCCGATTGTCACTAGCCCTGTACCCATGAACGCCAGCGCTGCGATATTTTCAAGCGCCAACATCGGCAACGTGGTGCGGATAAATAACGGCATGGGGATTGTGACATCAGTGCCGAGCTCGACGCAGATCATTGTCAACGTGCTACAGAACCTCACCAGCATCTGGCCGGCGGCAAGCGGCGCATGGTCAATGACGGCACCAGTTACGCAAGTGTTCGGGCTTGACCATCTGAATGGGCAAACGGTATCGATCCTGGCCGATGGCAATGTCCAGCCTAATCAGTTAGTCACCGCTGGCTCAATTACCTTACAGCGGCCAGCTACGCTGATCACCATCGGGTTGCCATATATCTGCCAACTGCAGACCTTGTATCTGGACGTGCAGGGAGATGGCACGATCCAAGGCAAGCGCAAGAAAATCAATGCCGTCACGTTGCGACTGCAGGATTCGCGCGGCCTGAAAGTTGGGCCGAACTTCAACCAGCTAACAGAAATCAAGGACCGCACCACACAGCCTATGGGTATGCCCGTCACGCTATTTACTGGCGACGAGCGCGTGAACATCGAGCCGAACTGGACGGTGCCAGGCCAGATCGCAGTGCAACAGGACTGGCCGCTCCCTTGCACGATCCTGGCATGTATCCCTGAAGTCACGATAGGAGATACCCCGCAATGATCGGCCACGTGATCCCAGCTACCTACGCACACGCCTACAACATGGCGCCGCGGATGCGCACCGCCGAAGTCGCCGAGGTATGGGCGTCTGACCGGCGGTTGCCACTGGAGGCGCTGGTGCATGAGCTGGACAACAGCGCGCTGTCTTGGTCCTGGGTGATCGATGGACAGGTGGCATGCATGTTTGGTTTCGTCCTTCACAACCTGTTGGATTCGACTGCATACCCATGGTTTCTGACTTCCGACCTGGTCGAGACACATTCACGCAGCTTCATCAGGGCTTGCAAATCTGGGCTGCCTGGTGTGCTGGCGCAGTACCCAGACCTGAAAGGAATGGTCGATGCCAGATATGTGCTGTCCATCCGCTGGCTTGAATGGCTTGGCTTTGTGGTAGGAGATCCAGTTGAGCGTGGACCTGACCACACGTTGTTCCGTCCTTTTTATAGTGAGAAAAAGCATGCAAGTGCAAGCGCCTAATCCGGACCTGATCGAGTACGTCAATCGGCTTGAGGCCGAGATGTGCCAGCTGCCACAGGTTAATTGCCCACACTGGGATTATTTTGCACCAGGGCTTTACGCACGCCAGATGTTCATCAATAAAGGGGTAGCTTTGACCGGTGCCGTACATCGCACTGAGCATCTTTGCATTATCTCTGGTGACATCAGTGTCACTGCTGACGAAGGTGTCAAGCGCATCACGCACCTGCAGAAGATCATCAGTTCCAAGCCTGGCACGAAGCGTGCCGGCTATGCGCACCTGGATACCTACTGGACAACGGTACACGCGACCACCGAGACAGACCTGGAAAAGCTGGTGCTGGAACTGGTCGAGGCCAGCAGCGCGGAACTGCTCGGCGGCGCCGAAAACAAGCAATTGCTGCATAACCGCTTGAAAGGGTAATCATGTCATTCGGATTTACAGCTGCTGAAATTGGGGTTGGCATTGCTGCAGTGGGTGCTGCTGTTAGCGTCTACAGCGCAGTCTCCACGGCGAACGCGCAGAAGGCTGCTGCCGACTATCAAGCACAGGTCAATCAGAACAATGAAAAGATCGCCGCTGATAATGCCAACATGGCTACCAGCCAAGGGAACCAGCAGCTGCAGGCAGAGCAAGAACAGGCCGCCCAGCAGCAAGGAATGATACGCGCTGTGATGGGGGCATCCGGCGTCGACATCAACAGCGGCAGCGCGTTGCGCACGCAGCAGGGCGTTGCGCAAGTCAATTCCCTGAACGAAGCAACCATCACCAGCAATGCCGCACGCTCAGCCTGGAACTATACAAACCAGGGCGCAGACTATAGCGCCCAGAGCAATCTAGAAATCCTGAAAGGCGAGAATTCTCAGACGGCCGGGTATCTGAGTGGCCTGTCGTCACTGATTGGTAGCGCTGGTCAGACATATAAGAACTACAACAACAATGCGCAAGTTGGAGCTACCTAATGCCTACCCTGCCAAATATTCAGACTTCGCAAAGTGTCTTCAGCTCAGGCGCTCTACAGTCGCAGCAGATCCAATCTGATCCCAATGACTTCGGCGCGCAGGTAGGGCAGGCCGCAGGTCAGTTGGGAACAGCAGTGCAAAATGCTGGCCAGACGGTCACGGATGTGGCGCAGAAATGGCAGGCGATCCAGAACGAAACGGATGTCAACCACACTTATGCCAATGATTACATGCCCGGCATGCGTGACCTGCAGCAGCAGTATTTGCAGCTGGGCGGCAAGGATGCGACGGACCAGTACCCGACCTACCAGCAGAAAATGCAGGAGCTGCATGATACTGTCCGGACGAACCTGAATCCTGCTGCGCAGCGCATGTTTGACGACATATCCAACCGCACAAGCCAGATGATGCTTGATGGGATGTCGCGCTACGCCGGCCAACAGAACGTGGTGTATCAGGATCAGACCAGCCGCGGCATGATCAACAACAGCGTGACGAAAGCCGTCACCGCCTGGAATGACCCGATCGTCTTCGATGCCGCCAAGAACGAGATTGTCTCGGAGGATATGCAGCATGGCCAGTTCCGTGGCCAGCCTATCGAATACATCAACGCCCAGATCCAGAAGGACTTGAGCACGGCCACCACCTCGCGCCTGCGTACCATGGCGAACACCGACCCAGTCGGCGCGTATGACTTGCTGAAGAACGGCGAGAACTGGACTGATTCCAGCGGTGTCTCGCACCACAATAACATCGGCGCCATGGTCGACCCGACCGAATATGCCAGCATCGAGCACCAGCTGATGCAGGGTGCCAAGGAAGTGTCGGCCGACCGTACCGCCAGCAATGCCATCACGCCGCCGCCAGCCGGCGCCACGGCACCTGTCCCAGCGCTGCAAGCTGCGATCATGAAGAACGAGAGCAACGGCAAAGATGTAGATGCCAGCGGCAATGTGCTGACGTCGCCAGCCGGTGCCCAGGGCAACATGCAGGTGATGCCATCCACAAACCTGAACCCTGGGTACGGCGTCACGCCCGCACGCGACAACAGTGCCGCCGAACGTACCCGGGTGGGGAATGACTACGTTGGTGCCATGTCGGCGCGCTACGGCAACAATCCGGCTCTGGTAGCTGCTTCCTATAATGCCGGCCCCGGGATGGTTGACGACTGGCTGAACGGCACCAACAAGACCGGCAAGAATCCGAGCATGACCCAGCTGCCTGATCCGAGCAAGGGCCAGATCAGCAACGCCGACTTCATTGCCAAGATCCCATTTACTGAAACCAAGGCCTACGCTGGCAAGGTGCTGGCCAGTCTTCCAGCGCAGACCAACGGTCCGACCACGTTGCCAAATGCCCAGGATCTGGAAACATCGTTGCCAGACAAGGCCGCAGCTGCCAAGGTGCAGGCGCAGCAGCAATTCCCGAATGATCCCGCCTATGCCGAAAACGTCTACAACCGGGTGATGCAGAAGGGCAACCAGATCACGGCCGGCATCAAGGCCCAGCAGAGCGCTGCCACGCAGACGTTGTATAACGCCATCGCCGGTAGCAAGCCCGACGGCAGCGACAAGATCAGCTCGATGAATGACATTACGTCCAATCCTAACCTGAACAGCGCTTACCAGAACGCCACGCCAGAAGTTCGTCTGGCAGTGCAGAGCCGGCTGGCCAAGGGTGACCAGCAGTTCGACAGCACCAGTGCTGCCAGCTATTACCAGCTCAAGGGCATGGCAGCCAACGATCCGGCCAACTTTGCCAAGCTGGATTTAGGTGCCATGTACGGCACGATGCCGGACAGCGCTTGGAAGCAGCTAATTGACCTGCAGACCTCGACCAGCAAGAACGATGCTGCTCAGGCCAGCAAGAATCTGAACTGGGCGCGCACGAAGGGCGATGTCGAAGACATGCTGAAGCCGCTGGGTCTTGGCACATCGGCCAAGCCGAACACCACCCAGGCCGACACCACCACGCAGTTCTACGGCAAGTTGAACGATGCGCTGGAGGATTACCACAACCAGAACCAGAAGTATCCAGACACGACCACCACCCGGAAGATCGCCGGAAGCCTGCTGGTGCAGGGTACGCAGCAGTCCGGTCACTGGTATTCGATGGATAGCAAGATGCCAGCGTTCCAATCGCCAGACCTGACGCAGTTCTCAGTGCCGGTGCCGCAGGCACAGAAAGCGCAGCTTGCCCAATCGTTTCAGAAAGTCATGGGCAGGCCGGCCAGCGACCAGGAGCTACAACAGTGGTACACCAAATTCACGCTGGCCAACAAAGGTAAATGATGGCTGATACCGATTTCGAGTCGTTCCTGCAACAGTCGCAAGCACCAGCGCAACCAGGCGCTGCGCCCGCGGCCCCTGCTATTGCCGCTCCAGCGCCGGCTACCGCAGCGAAGGCCGACCCGTTCGAGTCCTTCCTGGCTAGCCAAAAGCAGCAGACTGATGCCCAGACGCTGCAGCAAGCGCAAGCGGTGGCCGTCACCAACAGCACCGCCAGCAGCGATACCGCCGCGCGCGCCGCCAAGATCGCGCCACAGGTCAATGCGCCGCAGGCCGCCATAGAGACGGATCTGCCGCGCTATGAAGCCCAGGCCAAGGCGCAAGACAATGCTGCGGTGATGGCGCAGAGCCCGCAAATGGCAAAGTGGGCTGTTGCCAATCCCGACGCCGCCAGGGTAGCGCAGGATGATCTGGGTAAGATGAGCACCATGGAAACGTTGCTGGGAGCAGCCTCAGATTCCGGCGCCAACTTTGTCAAGCAGTTGGGCAATTCCTTCAACAGCGCAGCCATGGGCATCAACCGCCTTGTCGGCTACACGATCACTGCCAGCGATATGGCGCAGGGCACGAACACGGCAGCATGGTGGAACCAGCACATGATCGCGCCGCTGGAGCAAGCACAACCAGCTTTCGCTGAAGCGCCCGGGCTGCCATTCGGCGCCAAGGCAGCCGGCGTCCTGGGTAACCTGACCGGCATGCTGTCGCAGATAACATTAACTGGCGGTGGTGGTGCTGTTGCTGGTCCAGCTGCTGAGGCTGCAAGCGTGGCCGGCCGTGTAGGACAAGCAGTAGGCCATGGCGCCAAGGCAATGGCATTCCCGGCGCTGACCGCTGCCGTCAACACTGGCCATGACGTCTACGCCCAGACTGGCGACATAGGCAAAGCCATCGAAGCCAGCCAGATGCAGTATGCGACATCGACCCTTGGCGGCATCGTGCCGCTGGGCATGGCCGGCAATCTTGCTGCGCGCGTAGCTTCCGGTTTCATATCGGGCGCCGCGACCGGCGAGGTATCGCGCCAAGCCATGAATCTTGTATTGCCACAGAAGCAGGAGTTTGACCCTGAGCAGATGTTGCTGTCTGGACTGAGCGGCGCCGTGCTGGGTGGCGCTATGGGGCCGCGCGCCGGCGATACCGGCATGCATGAGGCAGTGCGCCAGGTGTACCAAGATGCCGTGCAAGCCGAGACGGCAGAGCAGGGCGGCCAGAAGATGGAGCAGCTGGGCCAGCTCGCCGGCGGCATGAAGCTGCGCGAAGCAGACCCGGCCGCGTTCAAGCAGTTCGTCCAGCAGATCAGCGAGAACAGTTCCCTGCAGGATGTCTATGTTGACGGCCGCACCTTTGCTGATGCGCTGCAACAATCAAAAGTAGACGTCAACGAGATGCCCGGCATGGCCGACCAGCTGGAAGAAGCGGCGCGTACCGGCGGTGATGTGCAGATCCCGGTATCCGATTACCTGACGCATATCGCCGGCACCGATCTGGAGCCGCAGCTGCTGCCAAACCTGAAGGCCGAGGCCGGCGGCGTCACTTATGCGGAAGGCCAGCAGTATTATGCAGATACTGCCAATGGCATGCAGGACAAGGCCAACGAGATCGTGGCCCAGAAGCAGACTAGCCTGGATACGCAGACCGACGTCAACAGCATCGGCGACAAGCTTTTCGAGCAGATGAAAGCGACGGGCCGTTTCCCCGACGACGTCAGCCGCGCCAGCGTGGTGCCGGTGCAAGAGTTCTACCGCACTATGGCTGATCGGATGGGCGTGAAGCCCAGCGAGCTGTATGAGCAATATCCGCTCACGATAAAGGGTGAGGATATTGGTGGACAATCGCTCAGGCAGAGCGAGCCACCCGCCAGCCTAGACGACCTCACAAAGCAATTTTCGGATGCCGGGCTTAATGCCTCTATTTCCGAGAAGAACGGGATTATCACACTTTCTAAGATCATCGTCCCAGAGGGAGAGCGTGGAGAAGGGAAAGGTACAGCTGCGATGCAGGCGCTTGTCGATTATGCAGATAGGACAGGCCAACACGTGACACTATCGCCGTCGGCTGATTTCGGTGGCAACAAAAAGCAGTTGACCGATTTCTACAAGCGATTTGGGTTCGTAGAGAATAAAGGGAAGAATCGCGCTTTTTCAACTTCGGAAAGCATGTATCGGGAAGCGCCAGGAAAGGTTCTACATCAGGCATCCCGCGGCGCCTTCGATCCAGACACGAACACCGTGGCGCTGCTGAAGGACGCCGACTTGTCGACCTTCTTGCACGAAAGTTCACACTTCTACCTGTCTACCCTGGGCGATCTTGCCGGCCGCGAAGGCGCGCCGCAGGAGCTTAAGGACGACATGCACACCGCGCTGACGTGGATGGGCGGCAAGGATCTGACAGACTGGCAGGGGCGCACGTTGGAACAGCAACGCGACATGCATGAGAAGTTCGCCAAGGGATTCGAGACTTACCTGATGGAAGGCAAAGCGCCAACCACCGCACTGCAATCGCTGTTCAGCCGGTTCCGGTCCTGGATGCTGAACGTCTACCAGAGCGTGCGTAATCTCGGCACCGACCTGTCTCCAGAGGTGCGAGGCGTGTTCGACCGCTTGCTGGCCAGCCGGGATGCCATCCAGCAATCGGAGCGTGCCCGCGGCTACTTCCCACTGGACCTGTCCCAGTCCGGCGCCACCGATAAGCAGATGGCCGATTACGCTAACTTGGGCGACCAGGCCACGCAGAGCGCCATCAACGAAATGCAGGCCAGAAGCCTGAAAGATATGCAATGGGCAAGCAACGCCAAGAATAAGGCGCTGAAGGCATTGCAGCGCCAGCACAATGACGCCCGGCGCGAGATTCAAGAGCAGGTCATGAAGGAATTGCAGGCCGAGCCGATCAACCGCGCCAGGGAATTCCTGAAGACTGGCGAGACGGTCGACCCGCAAACTGGCGAGAAGATCAAGACAGAAAAGGGTTTCAAGCTGAACACCGACATGGCCAAGGAGCTAGCTCCGGATGCCAACTTGCGCGGCTTGACATCAAAGGATGGCATGCCACCCGATATGGTGGCTGACATGTTCGGCTTCCGCAATGGCGCCGAACTGGTGCGCAACCTGGCTGAAGGCGCGGACATGAAAGAACTGGTAGCGCGCCTGACCGATCAGCGCATGCTGGAGCAGCACGGCGAACTGGTCGACCCACAGAGCGTCGAGATGGCCGCCAATGAGGCAGTGCATAACGAAGCACGGGCCAAGTTCATCGCCACCGGTCTGAAGCTGCTCACTAAGTCGCCGGTGCCATCGCGCGAGATCACACGCGCCGCGACCGAAGTCGCCAACAATTCCATTGCCGCCAAGAAGGTTGGAGACCTCAACCCGAGAATGTATGAGGTGGCTGAGGCCAAGGCAAATAAGGAAGCAATCAGCCAGGCTGCGAAAGACCCGGCCGCCGCAGTGAAGGCGCAGCGGGATGCGCTACTGAACAACCGCTTGGCCAAGGCCGCAACTGATGCCGTGGCCGAGATCAAGAAAATTGTCGCATCGCAAAAGAAATTCGACAAAGACTCGATCCGTAATAACTTCGACCCCGACATCCTCAACCAGATCGACGCGTTGCGTGAGCGCTTCGACTTCCGGCAGAACCCGCCAGAAGGGCCAACCAAGGCCGAAACCAGCCTGGAAACCTGGATCCAGTCCCAGCAGGCGCTCGGCTATTCGCCGCTGGTCAATGCCGACATGTTGGACCAGTCCCTGCGCATGCACTACAAAGACATGACGGTCGAGCAGATCCGTGGATTCAACGACACCATCCGCAGTCTGGAGACGGTAGCACGGGAGCGCAAGCAGATCACCATCGACGGCAAACATGTAGCGCTCGATGCCGTTGTCTCTGATCTGGTCGACAAGATGCAGCAGCGGGGCGACAAGTTCACGTTGAAGGACATCGTAGAGCCGCCGCGCGCCGGCGTCGATAGTCTCTACCAGGTAGGCTTGTCAAAGGCAGCTGCGTTCATCCGCGGCGCCGCCGTGGAACTGAAACCGCAACAGTTCAAGGCAAACCAGTTCGACATGCATGAGATCCTGGGGCCGTTCAGCAAGTCGATTTTCGAGCGGGTATTCGATGCCAACTACCGCAAGGTCGACATGCTCAAGGGCCTGTCGGATCAGTTCCGTGCAGCTGTCAAGGGTGAGCTAGGCAACGATTGGCAGGACTCGCTGCACGACCTGGTGCCGAACAGCACGCTGCTGGATGCCGACCTTACCAAGTCTGCCGGGACGCCGGTCTACCGCCGGCTGACGCGTGGCGATATGCTGGGCATTGCGCGTCACGTCGGCAACGAGTCCAACTTCGATAAGCTGACCAAGGGCATGGAGTGGGATCCGAAGGACGTCTGGTCTTTCTTGCACGACAATATGATCGATAAGGACTGGCGCGCCACGCAGATCACCTGGGATGCTTTCGAGAAGCACTGGCCCGACATGGTTGAAATGAACAAGCGATTGGGCAATACGTCGCCGGACCAGATCGAGTCCCGTCCATTCCAGACCAATTTCGGTGATATGCGTGGCGGCTACGCGCCGATCGACTACGACCCGGTGCGCTCCCGCCTAGCGGTCAAGAAGTCCGACTCGTCAGCGATCGATCCCAGCGAGGGACTGTTCAAGGGCAATTACTTCCGGGCCGACACGACGACCAACGGTTCGCTCAATAGTAGGACCGCCAGCTATTACGATCGGTTGAACCTCGACTACCACTCTATCGAGCGCAGGCTGCATGATACCGTGCACGATCTGGCCTACCGCGAGGCGCTGCTGGATACCCACAAGATCCTGGCGAACAAGGATTTCAGGCGCCAGTTCCAGCTTTCCTTCGGCCCGGAGCAATACAAGTCGATGCAAGAATGGATCGGCAATATCGCCAACTCGCAGAACAGCGACGGCCAAATGAGCAAACTACAATCGATCATGGCATCCAGTCGGCGCGCCATCGTCGCCAACGGCATCGCGCTGCGCGTCAGTACCGTCCTGAAGCATGGCGGCAGCGCCGGATTCAAGACGGCCGGCTATTTCTCCGGCGGCGGGGAGAAGTACTTGGCCGGCCGCATGGCAGCCATGGCGACGAATCACGCCGGAGAAGTGGCCAGCGCCGTGCTGAAATTCCCAGAGATTCGCGCGCGGCTGATGCAGCAGGACCGGGATTACCGGCAGACGGCCTCATCTCTGTTTGAACCGGAAAGCATGCACTCCAAAGCCGAGCGATTCGGGCACTCAGCTGTGGCCTGGGCTGACCAGCTTACAGCGGTGCCGACGGCGTGGGCAGCATACGACCGGGCGATCACTGAGGGCATACCTGTCAACCGCGGTGGCACCGGCAAGCCGATGTCTGACGAGGACGCCGTGAAGTATGCCAGCCAGATCGTGCGTGAGGCCCATGGCAGCAATATCGAATCGTCCCGCTCCCTGCTGATGCAAAACAAGAATGAAGCCGTCAAGGCCATGACAACGCTGTACGGTTTCATGAACAACACGCTGGGCCAAAATATGGACATGGCCGACAAGTTCAAGACAGCCGGCTTCAGCAAGCCCGAAGTGCTGAGCCGCTACCTGATGGCCATGATTGTTCCGGCGCTCTGGGCTGGTGTGTTGGCCAGGCCGAACAAGGAGGAGGGCTGGGCGCATTGGGCGGCCGGCGCGATCACCGGAGAATATGCCGGCATGGTGCCTATGGTGCGCAATGCCTGGTCAGCTGTGGAGGGCTACAACAGCGCCGGCGAGCCTGCCTATATGTCGGTACTGGGCACGATTGCCAAGCCGATCATGGATATTAAAAAGGCGCTAACCGGCGGCGAGGTCAAAGCTCCGATCAAGGACGCAGGAAATGCCATCGGTCTGATTGCGCCCGGTGGCGGCCAGCTCGGAACCACGGCTCAATATTTAAGCGACATTTTTAGTGGTAAAGAACAACCAGAGAATGCCGAGGATTGGGCACGCGGCGTACTTCTTGGGCAACATAAACAGCGGTAATTTTAAAACCAAATTCTTGCGTAAGTTCGGCTCACCTTAACCCAGCCATCCCGCGCAAATGCAAGGCCAAACTTAAAAGGCCTTCCATGACAGTCTCTACCACAACGAACAGCGTTACCGCTCAGGGTAACGGGCTGACGAATACATTCAGTTTTAATTTTCCGGTTCCACTGGTTTCCGATCTGGTGGTGACCTACGTCGATTCTGTGGGAAATGCAACTGTCCTCACCACTGCGCAATATAGTGTGACAGGCATCGGCCAGTCGACTGGAGGCGCGGTTACCTATCCGCTTTCTGGTAGCCCTATTGCTACTGGGACTTCTCTGATTATTAAGCGCCAGGTTCCATTGCAGCAGCTTACTAGCCTGGTCAACCAGTCCGGCTACTACCCCGATGTGGTGGAGGGGGCGCTGGATAATCTTGAAATGCAGATTCAGCAGATTGCTGGCAGCACCACGCTGAGCAGGGCGCTGACCTTCCCAATTCAAGACATCAACCCGACAACGGTATTGCCGCAGGCATCACTGCGCGCAAACAACCTGCTGAGCTTTGACGGCAATGGAAATCCCATCGCTATCGCGCCGGCGTCTCAAAGTGCCACGGCACTGCAAACTCTGCTTGCAACGTCGGCAGGGTCCAGCCTTATCGGATTTCTTCAGAGTGGAACAGGAGCAGTTTCACGCACAGCGCAAAGCAAGATGCGTGAGAGTATCAGCGCGATGGATTTTGGCGTTGTCGGGAATGGGATTGCTGATGACACTGTAGCTCTTGGCCAGGCAAGAGATGCTGCTAACGCAGCGAATAAACGGCTCTACCTACCGGCTGGCACGTATCTTATTTCCTCCGATTTCATCCCACCCAATGCCGGTATGTATGGCGATAGTCAGCAGTCAACCTACATTCTTTGCAACGGATGTTCGGCAGTAAAGATCCCGATCACAATGCCGCTCGGGCGCGCTGCCTGCGTGATTGAAAAGCTCAGCTTGATCGCCGTGGGGACTACTTGCACCGGTATCACGGCGATTAATATTCCTGGCGTTGCATCTGGTGCGCACAGCGCATTCATCAGCGGCCTGATTATCCGCGACATCTACATGGGCGCCAACGGAAATGTGTTCGGAACTGGTATCTATGCGAAGGACATCTTTTTGTTGATGGTCGAGGATGTGGTGATGACGAACGTTGTCAATCCTTGCATTGTCGCAGGTAAGGTTGTGCAGTCGATGTGGCGCAATGTGGTTGCATACAACACTGGGACTGGAATAGGATTTCAGACAGTCATTGCTACGTATTCGGATATTTCAGGCAATCAAGGTCCTGAGCATCTGACAACTATAGATTGCTGCTGGATCTCGTTCGCGCGTGGCATTAACCATACCGCCGGCAGCTTGATGATTGCCTTCATCGATACTGACATCCAGTCCGTGAACTACGGCGCTATCCTGCAGGCACCATGCTACATGCACGGCGGCCTGGTCGGCGCCGATCCACTTTCGTCAGCCTGGAGCGGTATCTATATCCCGACTTACTCTTCAGATCCGTCGGGTGGTATCGTTTTGCGCGACATTGAAATCAATCCGCTCAGTTTGGTCGGCAACCCAACATCTACATTCTTAATGAATCTGGGGGATAACGTTACGGCACTCCCTGGCATTGTTATCAGTGGGTGCCGTTTCCGCTTTGGTGCATCAGGCGGTTATGGGAACGCGATCTTTGGCCGGAAATTAGCCAGCGTAGTCATCGAGGATTGTCTTTTCGATGCGAATGTTTTGGGTGACGTATTGAATCTGACAGGCGTGACGCATGCTGTGATCCAAAGAAATATTGGCACGGCCACCAGCTCGATGACATTCTCAGACGATGGAACAACTTCGGCGTATGGGTCGATCAGCGATAACATCTTCGGCCAGGGCTTCACGACGCTCACATTAAATTCCCCGCGCCGTTGGAATATTGCGCGTACCGGTGGCAATACAGATTCCCCATCCGGCCCTACCTTTACTGGGCCATGGACAGTTGGTTCCGTCTTGAATAATGCGTTCGCTTCGGGGATTTTTACAGTCGCTGGCGCAATCGTAGGTGACAAGGTATCCGTCGGGCTGACGACTCAGCAGGGAACCGCATACGCCATCATCAGCGGCTATGTAAGTGCGACCAACGCAGTAACGGTGATGGTCTACAACATTTCGGGGGCTACGCTCACTTTCCCGGCCGGTACGGTAAATATTTCTGTCTTTAAATCGTAGGTGCCATGATGAAAAAATACTTTTGGAATCTGCTTATTGCCATCGATCAAATGGCGAACACGATCTTGATGGGAGATCCGCAGGAAACTATTTCAAGCAGAGCAGATAAGGCCATGCGAGAAGGAAAACAATGGGGATGCATCCTCTGTAAATTTCTTTCCATGATTCAGAAGAATCACTGTCAGAAGTCTATCGAGCCGAATGCTGGCTCTAATGCAGTCATTCCGGATTGAGAAACCATGGAACATTTAAAACACACTTTGGATGCTTTTCTCGGATTTGCCACACTGGCTAATTTCGTTAAATTGATCCTCGTCGGATTCTCCGTCCTACCAACCGTGATGACCGTGATATCGACGGGATTAGCGATCATCTGGTATGTGATGCAGATCCGCAAACATTTGCGCAATAAAAAGGAGATGAGCGATGATTAACTTCGACGATGCGTTTGCAGCTCTGATCGGGATCGAGGGCGGCTATAGTAATAATTCAGCGGATCCTGGCGGCGAAACTATGTACGGCATCACCAAGCGCGTAGCCATGCAGAACGGCTACACCGGAGACATGCGCTTGCTGCAGCTGGAACAGGCCAAGAGTATCGCCAAAAAATGCTACTGGGATCTCTACCAGTGCGATCAGTTTGATATCCGCATTGGATATCAGATCTTTGATACGGCATACAACGGTGGCCACCCGGCGCAGTGGCTTCAGGCTGCTGCTGGCGTTACGGTAGATGGAGCTATTGGTGCCCAAACTATCTCGGCGGTGCGCGGCTCGGATCCGTTAAAGATCGTTATGCGGTTCTGTGCCAACCGTGCACGGTATTACAGCTCACTGAATAACATGACTTTCATCAATGGCTGGGTCAACCGCCTGGCGAAGAACCTTGATATAGGAGCAGCATAATGGACTGGTCTAGCGCACTTGGCGTCGTTGAAAAACTCGCCCCCATGATTGCCACCGGCGTCGGTGGTCCTCTTGCTGGCGGTGCCATGGCGGCGCTGGAATCTGTTTTCAATCTGACGCCGGCGGCTGATGTGACAGCAGACACCCGGCAAAGCCAGCTTGCCGCGGCAATCTCTGGCGCCACACCCGATCAGTTGCTGGCGATGACGCAGGCAAACCAGAACTACCAGTTGCAGATGGCGACGGTCGGCTTCAAGGATAAGGAGGCGCTAGCAGCTCTTGCTCAGCAGCAGACGCTGGCTTATGTCAGCGACACCCAGGATGCGCGCAAGTACACCAGCAACAAGGTATTTTGGCTTGGCATCGCTGTGCTGACCACCTTTGCTGTTGTGATGGTAATGGCACTCGTCGGCTGCTATGAGGTGTTGACCGGTGGTATCACGATCAAGGATGTCGCTGTGGTGGCAGCGGTGGCCGGTCTGATCGGTTCCGTGGTTGGATATGTTGCCGCGAATGCCCAGCAGGTGATTGGTTATTTTTTCGGCTCCAGCGCCGGCAGTGAATCAAAGACGACTGCCATGGCAGACAGCCTGAAGAATGCCATCAGCGCACAAAAGTAGATAGCCGATGGTAGCAAGCTACGGTAATTCCTGCTCCATAGAATAATTGTACCGCTCTGTTCGTTCCCTGCCATCTCCAATATCTGTCGAGTAGATGGATTCAATGACCGACTGGTATGGTATATACGGCTCTGCCGCATCGTTGTTCAGCATCTTCACAAGCGCGGCTATGCTGAGTGCAAATGTAGCAACGAGTTGGATTGCTCTGTGATTTATTTTTATTGTTCCCCAGGTCTTATATAGCAAGATAGCCTGCGCAATGATGACGAAGTATTGAACTCGATTCCATAGCAACGGGAATTGCCAGAAGAGAGCTTCAACGAAGATCATCAGCAACAATGAAAGCATCAGAGCCTTTTCAACCTTCGATTGAACATCGATCGTTTTTGCAAAATAGAGAAACGAAAACACGTTGAGAAGTAGGTAGGCGATGGCGCCGATGCTCTTAGGGAATGTCCCGATATTCAAATAAAATTGCAGCTTGCTCACAATCAAACTAAGGCCGATTGCATTGGCCGCAGTTCCAATCATTCCAAACAAGCTGAAGTCAGCAAAATAAAGAACCAGCAATGCCGCCATAATCGGCATTCGGTATCGGATAATTTTTTTGTAAGTGAAAGTACAAAAAATCGGTATGAACATCAAGACAGAATATTGAAATCCGACGCCGGCCAGCAACAATAGAACGGTCGATGGATACTTTGACTTGTCGAAGCGTATCAGCGAAAGCATCAAGAACGATAATGCAATCGACTGCCGCATGATCCCCATTTGCCCTATCAGGTATGACCAGCAGAAATAGATTGAAAAAGCGAGGATGACGCTTGCGCGGCAATGTCGGATAAATTTGTAAAACACTATTCCATTGAAGAGCGCGACGACAAAATATAATTCCTGGATGGAGCCGCCGAACTCTTTGATTATCGAAAGCAAAAGAATAAATAACGGCTCCATTTGATTGATGGAGGCCGGCAAATCCGTGATGGAAAAATCAAAGAGAGAGGGGGCATCATTGAGCGCGGATTCGTAGGCAATCCAGTCATAGCCGGTCTCAAGCCTAAAGCCGGCTAGCGCCACGAAAGCGGCAACTGCGATCAACGCCAGCATCTTGTTTTCTTTTGTTTTAGATACGCCGCTGAGCGCCATTGCCCAAAATATGAGCGCCATAAATATATAGAATGTCAAATCATCACCACTATTTAATTGCCTTAAAAGAAATATTATAGCCGATGATTCGGCATGGACTGTTCCAAAGCCTCATGCGCGGCATTATATTCGATGCGCGCCGCAGCAATCTCAGCGTTCGGGCGTCCCTGCATCGACAGGATCTCATGTACCGCTTTCTTGTCGCGCAGCTCAGCAGCAAGTTGCGCTATGGTCTTTCTTTTTGCCGAGATCAACATAAGCCCTCCCTGGGCACCGATATCATGTAATCCGCTTGGCAATATCTGCCGCGCTGGCGTTGTAGTAGACCAGCGCCTGGTCGAGCTTGGTCCATCCGAACATTTTGCAGAGATCGAAAACTGCCTGCTGCACCGGAATATTGGTCGACTTCATCCGGCCCGAGATCCAAGTTGCCGCGGTGTGCCGGGAATCGTGAAAAGTGAAACCTTCCATTTTTGCTTTGTCCCGCGCGCGCCGGAAGAATGCATCCAGCGTCTGCGCTTTCAAACCGAAGACCAAATCAGCATCGAATCCGCGCATCTGATCGATGATTTCCGTAGCCTTCGGTGTCAGCGGAACATCGCGGACATTTCCATTCTTTGTTTTTGGCAGCCGGCAATACCCATCAAACACGAATCGCCACTCAAGGCGGCATAGTTCTCCAGCGCGCATGCCAGTGCGCAGCGCCAGCAGGAAGCAGCAAGCCGCTGCCTGCGATACCGTCCTGACTTTCCCCTTTGCATAACCAAGATTCCGCAGGATGCGCTTGATCTGGGGCCTAGTGATCACAGTTTCCCTATGTTTCGGCTTCTTGGGCTTGCGCATGTCGCGCATCGGGTTCTGCTCGATCCAGCGCCACTCGCGCCTTGCGGACTCAAACAGGTCGGAAAGCAGGCTGATTTCGCGCAGTACGGTTCCGGGCTTGACGACTGTAAGGCGATCGATACGCCATTCTGTCATATCGTCGGGGGTAACTTCGCCTATGGGCTTCATCAATGGCAGCTTGTGCCGCTCGAATGCTTTCAGCCGCAGCACCTCCCAGCGTTCGCCGTCTTTCTCCGGAGACACCTCTTTAGCATATTTTTGGAAAGCATCCAACAAGGTGTACTTGCTGGCCTGCGGCGTGTTCTTCGCGGAGCGCATCTCAGTTTCCCGGCGCGCTGCCCATGACTCGGCCTCGCGTTTGCTCTTGAAGGATTTGCTCTCGCGATGGCCGAGAATGGCAATCTGAGCCTTCCAGCTTGTGTTGACTTTCTGAATACTTGCCATGGAGGTGTAAATCGAAGTGTAGAAAAGGTGTAGTGAAGTGTAATTTAATATCGCTATGACTGATATATATTTCCACTGCACATTTCTAACTCATTGATTTGTATGTAAATGTCGTGTTTGAAATGACATTAGTAATACAGGGGTGGTGCCGAGAGCCGGAATCGAACCGGCACGCTGTCTCCAGCGCGGGATTTTGAGTCCCGTGCGTCTACCTATTCCGCCATCTCGGCAACGCGTCCGCTATTATGACTTAATTCCTTGTCCCGATCAATAGTCTTTGCGTATGAATCTGCTTTTCCCTGAATATTCCGCCTACCGTCGGAATTTCCCGGGGAGGTTGGCATTAATTGCTTACACGCTGGTATAGGCGGAATCGTTCATCCCGGTCCGAAGGCCTGCGGCCGGTCCATAGCAGCTCCCAGTTGCCTTTGAACTCACGCCAGATGGCGTCGTCGGTCTTGACCGAGATATTGTCCTGGTAGAGCAGGAAATCACAGTGCGGCTGGCCGTATTCGCCGAACGGGATGTCTCCGAAGTAGGCGAACGAAGCGCGTTGCGCGGGGCCGACATTGGTGTCCACGCATTGCTTGACCGTTGGCAGGTGTTCGTCGATTTGCGCGGCTACGCCGGCGTAGCTCTTGCTGTAGTTAATCCATGGTAGCCACAGGGTTGTCAGCAGCAGCCAGCACAGGATCACGCCGCCGGAGGACAGCACCACCGCGCGCCATAGCACCGATGGCCGGCGCGACAGGCGCCAGTTGACCAGCAGTATCCAGAATATTGTGCCGAGCAGGGCGATGATCAGGGCGATCAGGTTGAACTCAGGCTTGAAGCCGGGCGCAAGTTTGTAGACATTCTTGGCGATTTGGGCCGGCCAGCCGCTTTCCTTGGCGATCCAGGCCAGCCAGATAAAGGCGGCGCAGGCGGTCAGGGTCATCACGGAGAACCAGTCGACAGCATTGATAGCGCCGCGTTTCATGGTTGGCAAGCCGAACGCAGCGAGGATCACCAGCGCCGGCAACAGCGGCAGCAGGATGCCTTCTTCCGGATGCGGATTGAGCAGCAGCACTACCGTCAGGCTGACAAAAAATGCCAGCGGCAAGGCGATATGCAAGGTCGAGCGCTGTTCGCGCCAGGCATAGACAGCCCAGCCGGCGAACGGCCATGCCGGCCATGCGAACCAGATACCGTATTTAAAGTAATACGATAAGGCGGTCCACGACGGCCAGCTCAATTGCTGGAGGTTGAAATATTCCCAGGCGGCGAAGCGATTGACGCCGTGCGGCAGCATGGCGAAGTTAGCTGCCAACCAGATACCGGCGACGATGAGCGTCACCGGCAAGGTGACCAGTAGCAGGTCTTTGATGATTGCTTTGTCGCGTATCAGCGCCAGCGTCAGTAGCCCGCAAAGCAGCCCAAGCGGTAACACCCAGCCGCGGGTCAGGATCAGCAGGCCGAAGGTCAGGCCGAGCAAGGCGGCGCTGCGGATGCTGCGCGCCTCAAACAGGCGCACGGAAACGTAAATCGAAAACGCAACCAGTGCAATCTGCAGGCTTTTGGCTGTCGCTTCGTGACTGTGGGATAGCAAGCCAAGGCAGCCTAGGTAAATCAGGAAGGCGCCGTCGGCCAGGGTGCGGCCAAAATCGCGCGGTTCAGGCTGGCCGCCGAACGCCAGCCTGAGCGGCTGTGCTTCGGGGCGCCGTCCCAGCAAGTACGTTGCGTACCAGACCGATAGGGAGCCGACCAGAAAAAACACCACCGTGGACAATCTAGCCGCTAGCGGGTCGCTGACCAGCCAGCCGAGCAGTTTGATGAAGAGCGCGCCGATCCAATAGGTCAGCGGACTTTCAGTGGGCATCGGCAAGCCGACGATATTCGGCGCCAGCCAGTCGGCGATAGTACCGTGTGCCATCGTCCAGGCGATGCCGAAACTCGATGCATCTTCATTTTTCCACGGATCGCGCCCGATCAGGCCCGGCAGGATATACAACAATCCCAGTGCCCATAGCCCCCAGCGTGGCAGTGCGCTGGTGGCGGAAGCAGGGAGGCGGACGGGCTTCATCACAATGGTGTCTGATCAATATTGAATTGTTGGGTATTGTGCCGGATAGCAGAGGACTTCGCTATTGCTGAGAGTAATTTCTGTTCTGGATGTTCTCAAGCAAACATACAATTATTTACGCTTGCTTTCCTGCGATTTATCAAAGAGTTAGCGGTCGCGGATGCCGTCGCCACGGATCTTGATAAATAAAAAAAGGCAGCCGTAGCTGCCTTTTTGAACAAACGGACGAATTATTGATTCGCGATCGCTGTTTTGGAACCGACAGTACCGAATTTCTTGCGGAACTTGTCAACGCGGCCGGCGGTGTCGACGATCTTGTGTTGACCGGTGTAGAACGGATGCGATTCCGACGAAACTTCAATCTTCACCAGAGGGTATTCTTTACCTTCGTGGGTGATGTTTTCGCGAGTCTGGATGGTCGAGCGTGTGATGAACTTGAAATCGTTCGATACGTCGTGGAACAGAACTTCGCGGTAATTTGGGTGAATGCCGTCTTTCATAATTGCCTCAATGGTGTGGTAGCCAATCAATCACTTCGTCGGTCGTCTTGCTTCTTGACCCGATTGTCGATCACTTGCCAGGGGTGGAAAACCGCAAATTATACAATAAATTCTACCGGGAATTAGAAAAAATGAATGAAATCAGTGCCTTGGGTGCTTAATCCGGCACTGATCCGGTATTTCTCCAGTATTTGGGGGCCAGGCGGGCAAGGGGCTCGCCTGGGACAACCCTAGTTTTTCACTGCTACAGGCGTCTGGTTGCCATTTTTGCGGTACAAATACAATGTTGCAATCAAGCCACATATCGCAGCAGCAGTCATCCACATGCCAGGCGCACCCTTGTCGCCGGTGTATTCAATCAGGCCAGTGGCAATCGCTGGAGTAAAGCCGCCGAAAATGGCAGTCGCCAGGCTATACGCCAGGGAAAAGCCGGCGGTGCGCACTTCGACTGGCATGATTTCGGTCAGGGCCACCACCATTGCGCCGTTATAGCTGGCGTACAGGAAGGACAACCACAGCTCGACCATCAGCATTTTCTGGAAAGTCGGGTCGGCTACCAGCCACGACAAGGCCGGATAGGCGGTGAGGATGGTGAGAATGGTGAAAATCAGCAACAGGGGTTTGCGGCCGATGCGGTCGGATAGGGCGCCCATCACCGGCAGCCAGATGAAATTCGAAATACCGACGCAGAATGTCACCACCAGGGCGTCCGTGGTGCTCAGGTGCAGCACGCTCTTGCCGAATGTCGGCGTATAGACGGTAATCAGGTAGAACGACACAGTGGTCATCGAGACCAACATCATGCCGGCGATCACCAGGCCCCAGTTATCCACCATTGATTTCAGGATTTCGCTTACCGGCGGTTTGTGTTTACGCGCCTTGAATTCTTCGGTTTCTTGCAGCGAGCGGCGAATCACAAACAGCACCGGCACGATCATGCAGCCGATAAAGAACGGTACGCGCCAGCCCCAATCGGCGATCTGCGCCGGTTGCAGCCACACTTGCAGGCCAAAACCAAGCGCGGCGGCGACAATGATGGCCACCTGCTGGCTGGCAGACTGCCAGCTGACATAGAACCCCTTGTTGCCCGGCGTCGCCATTTCCGACAAGTACACCGAGACGCCACCCAGTTCAACCCCTGCAGAGAAACCTTGCAGCAAGCGGCCAACCAGCACCAGGAAAGGCGCTGCATAGCCGATAGTGGCAAAGCCAGGTACGAAAGCGATCAGCATGGTGCCGAGCGCCATCAATGCCAGTGTCGTGATCAAGCCCTTGCGGCGACCGACCCGGTCAACATAAGCGCCCAGGATGATGGCCCCCAACGGTCGCATCAGGAAGCCGGCGCCGAAGGTCATGAAAGTCAGCATCAGCGACGCAAATTCGTCGCCGGCGGGAAAGAAGGTTTTGGAGATGTAGGTCGCGTAAAAACCGAACAGGAAGAAATCGAACATCTCCATGAAGTTGCCGCTGGTAACCCGCAGAACTGTGCCGAATTTCGATTGACTGGATTGAGTGGTCGCCATGATGGATTGCTGCGAAAAAAGGAGGTTCGCAAGGATAGCATTTAACCGCATGACTTGTTCTGAGGATGTGTAACGATTATGTCGTCAATTGTTGCTTAAAGTCATTATTTAGGAGGCGCACGTAAAAAAATCCGGCGTGCTTGCGCAGGCCAGATTTTTTGCTTTCGGTTGAGGTGAATTTCAACCAAACGTGATACATGGAAAAACGTGGAGAGCGGTCCAAGGTCCGGTCGAGAGGCGGAACTGTACGCAGGTACAGTGAGCATCGGACACCGGAGATTGGGTCGCTATCTGCGTTTTTAGCCGCCGCGACGCATCATGTCGAAGAACTCGGCGTTGTTCTTGGTCGACTTGATCTTGTCGAGGATGAACTCCATCGCCTCGATTTCGTCCATGCTGTACAGCAGCTTGCGCAGTACCCAGATCTTTTGCAGCTGGTCAGGCTTGATCAGCAATTCCTCACGGCGGGTGCCGGATTTGTTCAGGTTGATGGCTGGGTATACGCGCTTCTCGGCGAGGCGGCGTTCCAGGTGGACTTCCATGTTGCCGGTACCCTTGAATTCTTCGTAGATCACGTCGTCCATGCGGCTGCCTGTTTCGATCAGGGCGGTAGCGATGATGGTCAGGGAACCGCCTTCCTCGATGTTACGGGCCGCGCCGAAGAAACGCTTCGGACGTTGCAGCGCGTTAGCGTCGACACCACCGGTCAGTACCTTGCCGGAGGCAGGAATCACGGTGTTGTAGGCGCGTGCCAGACGGGTGATCGAGTCCAGCAGGATCACCACGTCTTTTTTCATTTCGACCAGGCGCTTGGCTTTTTCCAGCACCATTTCAGCGACTTGCACGTGGCGTGTGGCAGGCTCATCGAAAGTCGACGCCACCACTTCGCCGCGCACCGAGCGCTGCATTTCGGTCACTTCTTCCGGACGTTCGTCGATCAGCAGGACGATCATCACGGTATCAGGATGGTTGGTGGTAATCGCATGCGCAATGTGTTGCAGCATGACCGATTTACCCGACTTCGGCGACGCTACCAGCAGGCCGCGCTGGCCCTTGCCGATAGGTGCGATCATGTCGATGATGCGGCCGGTGATATTCTCTTCGCCGCGCATGTCGCGTTCCAGCGGCAGCGGCTTGTTCGGGTGCAGCGGTGTCAGGTTTTCAAACAGGATGCGGTGCTTCGACGCTTCCGGTGATTCGCCGTTGACCTTGTCGACCTTGACCAGTGCGAAATAGCGCTCGCCGTCTTTCGGCGTACGCACTTCACCTTCGATCGAATCGCCGGTGTGCAGATTGAAGCGGCGGATTTGCGAAGGCGAGATATAGATGTCGTCGGTAGACGCCATGTAGCTGGCGTCGGGCGAGCGCAGGAAGCCAAAGCCGTCAGGCAGGACTTCGAGGGCGCCATCGCCAAAAATTTGTTCTCCTGATTTCGCGCGCTTTTTCAGGATCGCGAACATCAGTTCTTGTTTGCGCAAACGCGCTGCGTTATCGATGTCCAGGCCGATTGCCATTTCTAGCAGGGCGGAGACGTGTAACGCCTTTAGTTCAGATAAATGCATAGGTATGAGTGTCCCGGGATGGGAAATATTGGGTGGGGGAGGGAACTGCGCGGTATTTTAGATATTAGATATAACACAAGCGGCGATGCGGGCGCACCGCCGCGATTGTTCTTAGATATTGCTATCGATGAATGCCGTCAGCTGGCCTTTAGCCAATGCGCCGACTTTTTGTGCGGCTGGGACGCCGTTCTTGAACAGGATCAGTGTCGGAATGCCGCGGATGCCGTGCTTGGCTGGTACAGCCTGGTTGGAGTCCACATCCAGCTTGACGATTTGCAGCTTGTCGCCGTATTCCTTGGCGACTTCTTCCAGGATCGGTGCAATCATCTTGCATGGACCGCACCACTCAGCCCAGAAATCGACCAGGACTGGTTTGTCGGATTTGAGTACATCTGCGTCAAAAGATGCGTCGGTAGTGTGTTTAATGTTTTCGCTCATGGTTTCCTCAGTGTGAGGGAAAAATAATCAATGTGTGCCAAGACGACTTACCATTCCTGCTTGGTGGTTGCCAGCGGCTGTCCCTATTCTATTGAATAAGTGGGGATGCCGTGCGCGAATTCAAGTTTCTGTGGGTGCGGTAAGAGGTGTTGCGGCGGGATATTCACTAAATAATAACCGATTTTGATAAAAAGTGTGGCGCATGATTTTATTTTGCAGCGGTTTTTTGGGGCTCTCGCATAAAATGACAGGTAATTGTTGCTAAAAAGAGCCCTCGCCAGAGCATCTATTCCTATGGCGGCCCATCGTACCGTGCCGCCGCATCTCAGTGAGCCTCATGTCATTAAAGTCTTTATTAATCGCTCCCTCCGCCAACTTCTGGCCAGCTGCGGCCAGTGCATTGCTGACGGCTTGCCGCAACAATGGAAGCGACGGCGGCGCTGACATGCGCGATTTTTCACACTGGCGCGTGATATTGCCAACCTTTGCCCACGCCCAGGCGCTGAAAGCCGCGATGACTGCGCAACTGGGCGGAACCTTTTTGCCGCCGCAATTTTTTACCCTGTCAGGCCTGTTGATGACGATGCCGCCGCTGCCGAACGTGCTGCCGGCCAGCGAGCGTTTGATGCGCCTGTACGCCGAGCTGCGCCAGCATGGCTGGCTGAAGAAATTATTCACTGCGCGCCGCAACACTGATCTGCTGCCGCTGGCCCAGACCTTGTTAGCGCTATCAGATGAATTGACGCAAGCTATGCTGCCATCGCTGCACGCTGGCGACGATAGCAACGACACGGAACAGCGCTGGCAAACCGCGCTGGAACAGTTGTCGCCGGATGCGCGCAAGTTGCTGTCGGATGAAACCCAACTGGTCTGGTCGATCTGGAAAAGCCAGCTGGATGCCGACGACGCGATTGCGGCCCGCTTCACGCAAATGCTGCAGCTGGCCGAGAACGCCAGCCAGCCATTGATATGGATCAGTTCGGTGGCGCCGGAACCGCTGGAGCAGGCTTTTCTCGAAGCCTATGCGCAACATCAGCAAGTGCTGACGATGACGCTCGATTGGCGTGCGTCCGCTTTGTTGCCGACTTATACGCTGGCGTGGCCGGAGATGATCGAAGCAGCTGTCGGCGCGGAGCCGCAAACATCGACCGATTATTCTCTTTCAACCGAGCTGGCGCTGTGCGCTGCGCAGAGCGTCGAAGATGAAGCCGTGCAGGGTGCGCAAATCGTGATTGACTGGCTACAGGCCGGAAAAACCAATCTGGCTATCGTGGCGCAGGACCGGGTGGTGGCTCGGCGTATCCGCGCTTTGCTGGAACGAGCGCAAATCCATGTTGCCGATGAAACCGGCTGGAAGCTCTCCACCACCCGCGCCGCATCGGCGATCTCGGCGTGGTTCGACGTGATCACCGCGCGCGGGGAAACAACTGCCTTGCTGGATTTGCTGAAGTCGCCGTTTGTGCTGAACGAAGCACCCAGCGACTTGCTGCACGATGCACAGGACAGTATCGCGAACAAATCGGCGCTGGTCATGAAAATAGAAATACTGCTGCGGCGCGCCAACGTGCTCGGCGAGTGGCGTGCAGTAACCAACGCACTCAGCGCTGCGCCGGCAGAGCAAAAGACAGTGGCCTTGCTGGCGCAGCAGGCCGGCCTGTTTGGCGGCCGCAAGAATTTGCGCGACTGGATCGCCACCACCACATCGGCGCTGGATACGCTGGGGATCGCATCCGCGCTGAGCGCCGATTCAGCAGGCCAGCAGATATTGCAACTGCTGCAAAATATCGCGCCGCCGGGCAACGATTTCAGTGCGCTGTTTTCATTTTCAGAATGGCGCGCACTGGTCAATCTGCAACTCGACGACACCAGTTTCATCAGCGCCATCAACGACCGCCGCGTAGTGATGCTGCCGCTGAACGGTGCCCGCTTGCGCGTTTTTGAAGCAGTGCTGGTAGTTGGCGCCGACGCCGATCACTTGCCGTCGCAGCCGCAGGAAACGCTGTTCTTTGCCAATACAGTGCGGCGTGAGCTCGGCCTGGCGACGCGCGAGAGCCGGCAACGCCAGCAATTGCGCGACGTGGTCGAACTGCTGGCCATGAATTCGCAAGTGGTGTTGTCCTGGCAGGCGCACAAGGATGGAGAACCGAATCCGGTCAGCCCCTGGATCCAGCGCCTGCAGCTGACTTTGGCGCGCGCAGGGGTGCAGCCTTTGCCGGAGCTGCGTGCGACGATTGCAAGGCAGAGCTTGCAGCCGACGCCATCAACGATGCCAGTTCCTGCCGCTGCGGAATTGACGCCAACGCGTCTGACTGCCAGTGCTTACAACAGCTTCATCGCCTGCCCCTATCAATTCTTTGCGCGTCGCATGCTGGGCTTGGCCTCGCTGGATGAACTGTCGGATTTGCCGGAAAAGCGCGACTACGGCGGATGGCTGCATGAAATTCTCGAGACTTATCACGAATCCTTGAGAGATGCGCCGTTGCCGCCACATCAGCGCGAAGCTTTGCTGGTTGCTATATCAAAAAAACTGTTCGATGCCGTCATCAGCAAGAATGCAGCTGCATTGGGTTATTACGCACGCTGGCAAAAAGTGATCGCGCCGTATGTGGCGTGGGCCAATGAGCACGAAGCAGCAGGCTGGCGCTTTGTCTTCGGCGAACAAGCGTATGAGAAACTGCTGCCACTGGCGGATCGCAACCTGATCTTGCATGGCCGCATCGACCGCATTGACGAAAACGATGCTGGCGAACGTGCGGTGCTGGACTACAAGACGAACAACCTGTTGGCGCTGAACAAAAAACTGAAAGACCATGAAGATCATCAACTGGCGTTCTACGGCTTGCTGTCTGACCGGCCTGTGGCGTCGGCGCACTATGTCGCCCTCGAAACCAGCAAGGATAAGGTCGGCGACGTCAGCGCACCAGATTACGATCAGGCGCAAGCCGCGCTCGCTACGCAGATCACCGTCAACGTCGAGGCCATTGCTCGCGGTGTCGGCCTGCCAGCCAATGGCGTTGCTTCGGTGTGCCAGTATTGCGATGTACGCGGCTTGTGCCGCAAGGGAGCATGGTAATGAGCGCAGCGATCCCTGACCAGGCCGACTTGCCCAGCGCCTATCGCATGAACGGCGACGTGGTCGAAGCGCAGGCTTTTACCAACGCCGCCTGCGATCCGCGATATTCGGTCGTGGTGGAAGCCTGCGCCGGCAGCGGCAAGACATGGCTGCTCGTGGCGCGTATGTTGCGCCTGTTGCTGGCCGGTGCCGCGCCGTCTGAATTGCTGGCGATTACCTTTACCCGTAAAGCTGCGCAGGAAATGCGCGAACGCCTGCTGGAGTTGCTGCATGATCTGGCGCTGCAGCCAGAAGCCAAAGTGCGCAATTTACTGCTTGAGCGCGGCATTGCGCCGCAGGAACTGGCGCAGGTGCTGCCGGCAGCGCGTAATCTGTATGAACGTGTGCTGTCCAGTCCGCAAAGCCTGTCGATCGATACCTTCCACAGCTGGTTTGCGCGGCTGTTGCAAATCGCGCCGCTGGCCTCTGGCGTGCCGCATGGTTATTCTTTGACCGAGAAAACCGGTGAGCTGCTGGCAGATGCGTATCTGCGTTTCATGCAATCGCTGAACGATGAAGAGAACAACGCAATCAAACAGGATCTGCTGGCCCTGTATCAGTTGACCGGCGATTTCAGCACCAGAAAACTGCTCAATGCCTTTATCGACAAGCGCGCCGAGTGGTGGGCGGTGACCCGCCAAGGCGCCGAGGCGCCGTTGGAATGGCTGCGTGAATTGTGCGGCGAAGATGCTGAAACCGACGCCCGCTTATCGCTATGGGATGACGAGAAGCTGTCATCTCAAATCAAGCAGATCGCCTGGCTGCTGGGGCAAGGTTCAGCTACCAACCAGAAGCGTGCGACGGCGATTGAAATGGCGCTGACCGCAGGTGCTGCGGTGGAAAATTTCGACGCGCTGTGCCATCAGTTTTTTGACGACAACGGCAAGCCGCGCAGCAATGGTAAGGCCAAGGATTTTCTCAAGGCACTGGAAAACAGCCTGGGCGGTAATGCGCTTGACGCTTTCGATGAGCAGTTCAACGTTACAGGTGAAGCACTAAAACTGCTGCGCCGGCGCAGCTTCGAGCCCACAGTGCTGAGTATGAACCAGCATCTGTTCAGCGTCGGTAATGCCTATCTGGAATGCTATCAGGCGCTGAAGGCCGAGCAGCGCGTGTTCGATTTCGCCGATCTGGAATGGCAGGCCTATCGCTTGCTGACCAATCCGGAGACTGCGGCTTACTTGCAAAGCCGGCTCGATACGCGCTACAAGCATATCCTGCTCGATGAGTTCCAAGACACCAATCCGCTGCAATGGAGCATCGTGCGCGCCTGGCTTGGCGCTTACGGCGAAGACGCTGGCCAGCCCAGCGTGTTCGTGGTGGGTGATCCGAAGCAATCGATCTACCGTTTCCGGCGCGCTGAACCGAGGGTCTTTGAAGCTGCACGAACATTATTGCAAGAGCAGGGCGCAACGGTGTTGCAAGCCAACCAGACGCGCCGTAACGCAAGTGCGATTGTAGAAGTGCTGAATGCCAGTTTTCGCGCCAATCCGCTGTTTTCAGCGCAAACCACGCTAGGCGAAACCGGCGGGGAAGTTTGGCGGCTACCTTTGGTCAAGCAACTCGCAGGCGACGACGCGGACGATGCATCTTCGCCGGGCTTGCGTAATCCTTTGATCACGGCGCGCGAAGAGTCGGAAGATGCGCGCCGCCGCGATGAAGGTAAGCAGTTGGCGCAAGCGTTGTGGCTGGCCCGGCAACGACTGACCGTCGCTCAGGAAAGTGGCCGTCGCAGTCTGTGCTGGTCTGACGTGATGCTGCTGGTGAAGAAGCGCAGTCATCTCGGCGCTTACGAAAGTGCATTGCGTGAAGCCAGTATCCCGTTCATGTCGGACAAGCGCGGTGGCCTGCTGGAATCGCTGGAAATCTCCGACCTGATTGCCCTATTGACCTTTCTGATTACACCGGACGATGCGCGCGCGCTTGGTCACGTATTGAAATCGCCGATCTTCGGCGCCGACGATGAGGATCTGATCAGCCTGGCGCAACGCACCGAACGCGGCTGGTGGGTGCGTCTGCGAGCTGCTGCCAAGGATGTGAATGCGACTCATGCGGTGCAACGAGCAGTTGTTTTGCTGGAACAATGGCTGCAAGCTGCGCCGCGTTTACCTGTACATGATCTGCTGGATGTGATCTTGCATCAAGGACAGCTGCTGGCGCGCTACGCACAAGCAGCATCGCCGCTTTCGCGCAGCCAGGCTATTGGCAACATCGAAACTTTCATCGAGCTGGCGTTGAACATGGATGGCGGCCGTTATCCCAGCCTGCCGAAGTTCATTGACGCCTTGCGCGGACTGCAACAAGCCAGCGGCGGTGACGCGCCCGATGAAGCCAGCATCGATGCAGCTACCGACGCGGTGCGCATTCTGACGGTGCATAGCGCCAAGGGCCTGGAAGCTCCGGTGGTAGTTTTGCTGGACGCCAATCACAGCAAACCTGCGCGTGACGACTACGGCATCCTGTGCGACTGGCCGCAAGACGCGGAAGCGCCTCAGCATTTTTCTGCGTTCGGCAGTAGTGCGGAACGTGGCGCTGCGCGCGATCCTTTGTTTAACGCGGAAGAGGGCTTCAAGACCCAGGAAGACTGGAACTTACTCTACGTGGCTACGACGCGCGCCAAACAGTTGCTGATCATTAGCGGCGTCGCAGGAAGAAGCGGAGGTATCACGGAAGACAGCTGGTATGCGCGTCTTGAGCAAGTGCCTGAAACAGCCGTCGCCGAGGCCGCAGAACACATGCTGGATGCCGTTGCCAGCGGTGCGCAACGATTCGATCAAGAGATCTTCGACCCGCCGCAATTGCCGCCGCCGGTTGTTGCGGTTGCAGCGACTTTCGATAGCCAGGTCATTGCGGAAGGCATTGCCTTGCACGGTTTGCTGGAGCGCGTCACCCAGCATGGGCAGTGGCCGGCAGTGCTGCCGGACAGTGAGACTATCGCCCGCTGGCTGCCATGTCCGCTGGCGATGGCGAAGCAGGTGAGACAGCAGGCGCAAACCATTCTGGCGCAGAAGGAACTGGCGCATTTCTTTGATCCTGCCTTGCACCTGCACGCGCGAAATGAAATGGAAATAATCGCCGATAGCACGGTGTTGCGTTTCGACCGCGTAGTGGTATTTGAGGATGAAGTATGGATTCTTGATTACAAGCGCAATCTGCTGGATAGCGAGCGTGCAACCTACACGGCCCAGTTGCGCAGTTATCGGCAGGCAGCGCAGCCGGTGTTCGCCGATAAGCGCCTGCGAACCGCTTTGCTGACTGTGGACGGGCGTTTGACTGAGATTGACTAGTTGGTCTTTCGGGTTACGACGCCGAAATGTCACTCGTTAAAAACACGAAAGGCACGAATGAAACCTTGATAAGTTTCTTTTCGTGCCTTTCGTGTTTTCGTGAACAAGAGATTCAACGCAGAACGTCAATCCCGTCCACGCATCAAATCAACGATGATGTGGTGCTGCGTATTTCTTTTCCAGCCGGCCCACCAGTGTCGCCAGGCACATGGTCATGGCGAAGTAGACAACGGAAATCGTGATGTACGGTTCCCAGTAGCGCGAATAGGCGCCGGCGACGGTCCGGGCGGCATATGCCAATTCGGCCAGGCCGATGGCGGATACCAGCGACGAATCCTTGAGCAGGGTGATGGCTTCGTTGCCCAGCGGCGGCAGCATGCGGCGGAATGCCTGCGGCAGCACCACATAACGCATGGTCGCTTTGTAACCCATGCCGAGGCTGGATGCCGCATAGGTTTGGCCACGGTCGATGGATTGGATGCCCGCGCGGAAAATTTCGGAAATATAGGCGCCGGCGTTCAGCGACAAGGCCACAATGCCAGAGATGAATGCACCGTAGTCTTGCTTGATGGTGCGCGCCAGTTCGCCGGAAATCAGCAAACCGTTGTCTTGATGGATCAGCACCGGCATCACCGCAAAGTGGATAAGCAGGATCTGCACGAACAGCGGCGTGCCGCGGAAGAACGCCACATAGAAACCGGCCAGTCCTTTCACCACGCGGAAAGGCCATTTCCATGGCCCTTGCTTGACTTCAGCCAGGCGCAGCATGCCTAGAAATAATCCGAGGATGGTGCCGATGATGATACTGATCACGGCGACCTGCAGCGTCATGAAGAAGCCTTTGACGAATAGCGGCGCGTAGCCTTGTATGATGCTCCAGCGGAAATCCATAAATTATTGAGAAGAAATGATGCGAGGATGAAGATGGATACGCAGCCCGATTCTGGTATTTCCCAGGTTGCGTATAAGGATAATTTTAAAAAATTAGCGAAAAATTATACCGTAGTTGCCTCGGACCGCCAAAAAATGGTGGTCCGGGCGTCCTTGGCGTCTATTACTTGGCGTTGCCAAAATACTTCTCATTGATTTTGGTGAAACTGCCGTCGGCCTTGATGTCGGCCAGACCCCGGTTGATTTTGTTCAGCAACTCGGTATTGCCTTTGCGGACCGCAATTCCATAGTATTCCTTCGGAAAACCGGCATCGGAAACGACGCGGAAGCTGGCGGAAGGGTTGTTGGTAATGTAATTTTTTACCACGGCGTCATCCGCCACCACGGCGTCCACGCCGCCGCCTTCCAGCTCTTTCAAGGCCAGTGGGGTTGAATCGAAGCGCTTGATGCTCGGATTATTCTTGCCCACCAGGTTTTGCACCACTTCGTCGCCGGTGGTGGCGCTTTGCACGCCGATTTTCAAGGTCTTCAGATCCGAGAACTGCTTCACCGACGTATTACTTTGCGGCACAGCGATCAGTTGGCTGGCTTCGAAATACGGTGTCGAGAAATCTACGGTCTGCTTGCGCTCATCGGTAATCGTAATGGCGGAAATCAGCAGGTCGCGATCGCCCTGGGCAAGGAAGTTGAAAAAACCTTCAAACGGCGTGGGGATGAACTTCACCTCGATGCCGGTTTTAGCCGCAATTGCTTTCATCACGTCGATATCGAAACCGACCACTTCCTTCTTTTCGTTTTCAGCAGAAAACGGCGCATACGCCGATTCCACGCCAACCACATACAGGCTTTGCTTGGCTGCGGCGCTGGCAGCAGGCGCTTCTTCTTTCTTGCTGCAGGCGCCGACAGCTATCAGGCCCAAGGCCAGCGTGCACAGCGGCAAATAGCGGCTTAAGATTTTTTTCATGGTGTTCTCGCAAAAAATAAATCGCCGGCTGACGGCGCCGAGCGTCGTCGCAGTTGCCGGCGTTACTGATCAGATCGACTCAGGGTTACAGTTTTTCATCCGCAAAATATTTTTTATATATCTTGTCTTCGGTGCCGTCTGCCTTGATTTGTTCGAGGCCATGATTGATCTTCGCCAGTAATTCCTGATTGCCCTTTTTTACAGCAATACCGTAATACTCTTTCGGGAAGCTAGGGTCATTGATGATGCGGAAATTCTTGGTCGGATTGTTCTTGACGAAATTGGTGACGACGCCGTTGTCGCCAACTACAGCGTCGACGCCGCCGCCTTCCAGTTCCTGGAACGACAAGGGCATCGACTCGAAGCGCTTGACGTTGGGGCTGTTCTTGCCGATCAGATTCTGTGCCGCCTCATCGGCCGTAGTGCCGCTCTGGACGCCGATCTTCAACGCTTTCAAATCGTCGAACTTGGTCACCGTGGAATTTTTCGGCAACACAATTAATTGCTTGGCGACGAAGTAGGGCTCGGAGAAATCCATGCTTTGCTTGCGTTGGTCGTTGATCGTGATGGTGGAGATCAGGATGTCGCGGTCGCCTTGCGCCAGTGCGTTGAACAAGCCATCGAACGGCGTATTGACGATGCGGACCTTGATGCCGGCCTTGTCGGCCACGGCTTTCATGATTTCGATGTCGAAGCCGACCAGTTCCTTTTGTTCATTTTCGGAAGCGAAAGGCGCGTAGGCGCCGTCAGCGCCGACCACATACTCAGTGCTGGCCGTCGCCGCGGCGGAAGTGCTTTCTTTTTTACCGCATGCCGCCAGGATGGTCAGCGAACACAGCAGCGCCAAGACGGGAAGATATCGTTGTTTCATGGTCGCTCCCGCTTATTTGGATGTGTCGGCAAAGTATTTGGCGTAGATCTTGTCGTAAGTGCCGTCGGCCTTGATCGCCGCCAGTCCCTTGTTGACCTTGGCTAACAGATCCGCGTTGCCCTTTTTGACCGCGATACCGTAGTACTCTTTAGGAAAAGCCGGGTCGGAAATGAAGCGGAAACCTTCTGAGGGATTGTTCTTGATGTAGTTCTTGATCACGCCGTTATCGGATACTACGGCTTCGACTCCGCCGCCTTCCAGTTCTTTCATCACCAGCGTCGCCGATTCCAGGCGCTTGATGTTCGGATTGCTTTTGCCCAATTCCTTTTGCACGATTTCGTCGCCGGTAGTTGCGCTTTGTACGCCTACCTTCATGTTTTTCAGGTCGGCAAACTGGGTGACCTTGGAATCCTTAGGCACCACGATCAGTTGAGCCGCTTCGAAGTAGGGCTCCGAAAAATCGACCGTCTGTTTGCGCTCGTCGGTGATGGTGATGGCCGATGCCAGCAGATCGCGGTCGCCCTGCGCCAGGAAGTTGAAGATGCCTTCAAACGGCGTGTTGACGAACTTGATCTTGAAACCGCCTTTGTCGGCTACGGCGTTCATGACGTCGACATCGAAGCCGACGATTTCCTTCTGTTCATTCTGGTACTCGAACGGCGCAAAAGTCGCTTCGGCGCCCACCAGGTATACCTTCGGCTCGGAGGTCTCCGCCGTTTTCGATTCTTGCTTGCCGCAGGCAGTCATCAACAGTGCGGCGGAAAGTACGCACAAACTCAGATTGAAAATTCGTTTCATTGAATATATCTCCTGTAAATATCGGTAAAGTGTTCCGTCCATATCAGCAAAGAAATAATTTCTTGTAAGTAGTCGTCCGTGCGGCAGTTTTACTTTGATAAGAAAATAGTTCTTTGATAATGTTTTTGGGATTAATCCGCTATTTTAGATTCATCTTTGCATTTCACAACGATTTATATAAATAGATGGCGCTGATTTTTTGTTCTGCGACAACTTAGCGCAAGCTGTTGAATGCCTTGCTGAGCGAGAGGATTTCGCCGGTGGCGTTGCCGTCGTAGCCGTGCAGCTGATTGACGATGTTGCGAAACGAGTCTGATTGCAGGATGCCAATGACTTGCTGCATCAGCGGGTCCTTCATGGCGCTGATGGGCACGGCAAAAAAATAGCGTTCACGGATCAGCGGGATGAAGTCCAGGCCGAAGCGTTCAGCGGCGGTTTGGACGCCGAAGCCGACATCGGCCATGCCGCTGGCGATAAAGGCTGCGATCGCAGAGTGGGTGAATTCGGCGGTCTCGAAACCATCGATGGCGGTGGGCGACAAGTTGTGCCGGGATAGCATCAGCTCCAGCAGCATGCGGGTGCCGGAACCAGGTTGGCGATTGACGAACAGCACGCCGTCGCGGCTGAGGTCGGCCAGGCTGACAATATGCTTGGGATTGCAGGGAGCGACCATCAAGCCCTGGTTGCGCACCGCCAGGTGGATCAGGCAATGCTTCTGTTTGTCCAGCCAATGGCTATAGCTGGCCACCGCAGCCTCTTCAAATTCGCCCAGAGGCACATGGAAACCGGCCAGGTCGCATTCCTCGCGCGCCAGCGCAGCTACCGCATCGGCGCTGTTGCGATAGCGCAGTTCCACCGGCAATTGCCGCTCATTCAACTGGTTTAGCAGCGCAGCGACCGCAAAGCCATGGCTGGCGTTGAGGCGTATCACTTGCGGCTGCACGCTGACTGCCTTGCTCAGTTCGCCTTCAAGTTCAGACGCCAGGCTTTCCAGCGTCGGCGAAAGCCGCGCCGCGATGCGCCTGTCGGCCCAGATCAGCTTTTCCGCCAGCGGCAGCAATTCGCTGCCACGGCCGCGCCCGGTCTGTATCAAGGGATGGCCGAACATCTTCTCGGCTTCTCGCAGCAAGCCCCAGGCGTGACGATAAGAGCTGCCGATCTGCTTGGCGGCATTGGCGATGGAGCCGGTCTCCTGGATGGCAGTCAGTAATGACAAAAGCACAGCGGTATCCAGCGACTGGTCGGCGTCGCGTGAAATTTCCCAATGTGGTTTGATTTTGACTTTAAACATGTTCCTAGATTCGGCAGTTGACCGCTTACTTGCATAAATAGATGTCAGATGAATATTGGTTTTCTTTGTAGCGTCATGGCTTACAGGCGAAGTGAGGACGCTACAGGTGCGATTGCGTATTTTCCGGTCCTCTGCCTTCGTTGCTCCTTCGAGCGGAATGCGGTCCGCGTCGTCGTCACCTCTAGTCAGAGAAACGGAAAATGCGCACTCGCACCCGTCCAACTACCGAATCGAAGAATATGCAAAATATAGCCTATTGAGTATGCGCGCTGCCAGTGATATTTTTCGAATATGGCAGAGAAATGGAAATATTTCACAGATAAAACTATATGTAATTAATTACCTATGGTACATATAAGACTTTTTCATTTCCGGGGGGAATTAGATGGGGTTTTTAGATAAAGAACGGACCATTGCAGGTCCGGGTTTTAACCGCTGGCTGGTGCCGCCGGCGGCGTTGGCGATACATCTGTGTATTGGCATGGCTTATGGTTTTTCGGTGTTCTGGTTGCCGTTGTCAAAGGCGATCGGGATCAAGGAATCGGTAGCGTGTTCCAAGGACATGAGTTTTTTAGCTGAAATATTCGCCAGCAATTGCGACTGGAAGATCTCGATGCTGGGCTGGATTTTCACCATGTTCTTTGTGTTGCTAGGAACGTCGGCGGCAATCTGGGGTGGCTGGCTGGAACACGTTGGCCCGCGCAAGGCTGGTTTTGTCGCCGCGCTGTGCTGGTGCGGCGGTTTGCTGATTTCGGCGCTGGGTGTGTATGAGCATCAGATATGGTTGATCTGGCTGGGCTCAGGCCTGATCGGCGGCGTCGGACTCGGGCTGGGATATATCTCGCCTGTGTCGACCCTGATCAAATGGTTTCCGGACCGCCGCGGCATGGCGACCGGCATGGCGATCATGGGCTTCGGCGGCGGTGCGCTGATCGGCAGTCCGCTGGCAGACAAGCTAATGAAATTTTTTGCGACCGATATTTCGGTCGGCGTGTGGCAGACGTTTGTAGTGATGGCCTTGATCTATCTTGTGTTCATGATGGCTGGCGCCTTCGGTTACCGGATCCCGCCTAGCGGCTGGAAACCAGCCGGATGGACACCGCCGGTGGCCAACAGCAACGCCATGATCACGCAAAACCACGTCCATGCCAGCAAGGTCTGGGGCATTCCGCAGTTCTGGCTGGTGTGGCTGGTGCTGTGTTTGAACGTATCGGCAGGTATCGGCGTGATCGGTATGGCGTCGCCGATGTTGCAAGAAGTGTTCGGTGGTCATTTGCTGGGTGTTAGCGCTAAATTCACTGAATTGACGCTGGAGCAAAAAGGCGCGATTGCAGCGATTGCAGCAGGATTTACCGGTTTGATCAGCCTGTTTAACATTGGCGGCCGCTTTGCCTGGGCTACTTGTTCCGACTATATCGGCCGCAAGATGACGTATGTGGTGTTCTTTGTACTCGGGTTTGTGTTGTATGTCAGTTTGCCTTGGTCTGGCGCGACCGGTAGCGTGGCCCTGTTTGTAGCGGCGGTGTGCCTGATCTTGTCGATGTACGGCGGCGGTTTCGCCACCGTGCCGGCTTATCTGGCTGACTTGTTCGGTACCCAGATGGTGGGCGCGATCCATGGTCGTTTGCTGACTGCGTGGGCGACGGCGGGGATTCTCGGACCGGTAGTGGTGAACTACATGCGCGAGTATCAGCTCGGCCTGGGCATGCCGCGTGAGTCGGTGTACAACACCACCATGTATATCCTGGCAGGCATGCTGGTGCTGGGTTTGCTGTGCAACCTGATGATTCGTCCGATCGCCGCAACGCATTTCATGACGCCGGAAGAACTGGCGCGCGAAAAGCAATTGGCGCACGAGCAGGCTTCGGTGAAGGGCGATGCAGTGTTGCCGCCGGAAGTCATGGCGCGTATCGGCAGTGGCGGCAATCCTGCGCTGTTGTGGCTGTCGTGGGCGGCGGTAGTTATTCCACTGATCTGGGGGATTGCCATCACCCTGCAAAAATCGGCAGTGCTGTTCAAGTAACGTAACAAACAAGTAAAAAATATTTAGAGCAAGTGGATAGGCAACTAAATAGACCGTAGTAAAAGCAGTAAGGAGGGCAGGGTCTGCAAGCCAACGCAGTGTGGCCATGGCTCTGCCCGGTATCCGGAAGGATGCAACAAAATAATAAGATAAGTAGAGTGGCAATACAGATTTCAAGACACACCGCGGCGCGCTGATCAAGATGCATGGCTGTCTATAAAAACAGCATCCAGTCCGAGCGCCATTTGTAGTGCTGAATCCCGGTAGGAGACTGTAGTGAAGATGCAAATCGAGCCAAGCTCTCACGTTCCGCAAGCTGTACCTTCGGATCCGTCTGTCGACCTGAACCAGGTCAGGATCATCATTGAAGAATTCAAGACGCTTCCCGGCGCCATGCTGCCCGTGCTGCACGCGATCCAGGATGCGCTCGGTTATGTGCCGCCTTCAGTGGTGCCGCTGATCGCCGACGAGCTGAACCTGTCGCGAGCCGAAGTGCACGGCGTCATCAGCTTCTATCATCATTTCCGCCAGCAGCCGGCCGGACGCCATATCGTGCAGATCTGCCGCGCCGAGGCCTGTCAGGCAGTCGGCGCTGATGCACTGGCCGCCCACGCAAAGGCAGCCCTGGGCTGTGATTTCCATGGCACTAGCAGCGATGGCCAGTTCACCTTGGAACCGGTGTATTGCCTGGGGCAATGCGCCTGCGGTCCGAACATGCAGATTGACGACGATTTGCATGCCCGCGTCAGTAACGACAAATTCAATCGTGTGGTACGCGCCAAGCGAGGTGTTCAATGAGCGCTCTCAATCCCGTGGTGACCGTGTATGTGCCGCGCGATTCAACCGCGCTTGCGCTCGGCGCCGATCAGGTCGCAGCTGATATTACGGAGCAGGCCCGTCAGCGCGGCGTGAACATCAAGCTGATACGCAATGGCTCACGCGGCATGTTCTGGCTGGAGCCGTTGGTGGAGGTGGCGACTGCGGAAGGCCGCATTGCCTATGGCCCGGTAGAAACCGAGGATGTGGCAGGATTATTCGATGCGGATTTTCTCAATGGCGGCCAGCATCGCCTTGCGCTGGGACTGGTCGAAGAAATTCCTTATCTGAAAAAACAGGAACGCCTGACCTTCGCCCGAGTTGGCATCACTGATCCGCTGTCGCTGGAAGACTACCTCGCGCATGAAGGTTACGCCGGTTTGCGCCGCGCCCTGGACATGAGCAGCGAAGCGGTGGTGCAGGAAGTACTGGATTCCGGTTTGCGCGGCCGCGGCGGTGCGGCTTTCCCGACAGGCATCAAATGGAAGACGGTGGCAGCTACCCAAGCTGCGCAAAAATACATCGTTTGCAATGCCGATGAAGGCGACTCCGGCACATTCTCCGATCGCATGGTGATGGAGGACGATCCCTTCATGCTGATTGAAGGCATGACGATTGCCGCACTAGCAGTCGGCGCAAGCCATGGCTATATCTATGTTCGCTCGGAATATCCGCATGCGATTGCTGCGCTAAACCATGCCATCGTCAGCGCCAGCAACGCCAATTACCTGGGCGAGAATATCCTCGGTTCACATTCCAGCTTTCATCTGGAAGTACGCAAAGGTGCCGGCGCCTATATCTGCGGTGAAGAAACCGCCTTGCTCGAAAGCCTGGAAGGCAAGCGCGGCGTGGTGCGCGCCAAGCCGCCGCTGCCGGCCATCGAAGGCTTGTTCGGCAAGCCGACTGTCATCAACAACGTGATCTCGCTGGCCTCGGTGCCCGTTATTCTGGCGCGCGGTGCCGCGTTCTACAAGAATTACGGCATGGGGCGCTCGCTTGGCACTTTGCCGATGCAGCTGGCTGGAAATATCCGTCACGGCGGCCTGGTTGAAAAAGCCTTTGGCGTCACCCTGCGCGAATTGCTGATCGATTTTGGCGGCGGCACCGCCAGCGGCAAACCTATCCGCGCGGTGCAGGTCGGCGGCCCACTTGGCCCGTATCTGCCGCCATCGCTGTTCGATACCAAACTTGATTACGAAGCCATGGCTGCCGTCGGCGGCATGCTGGGACATGGCGGCATCGTGGTGTTCGATGATAGCGTCGACATGGCGAAACAGGCCAGATATGCAATGGAATTCTGCGCAAGCGAATCCTGCGGGAAATGCACCCCATGCCGCATCGGCTCTACCCGCGGCGTAGAAGTGATCGACAAGATCGTCGCCGGCGAACCTCGTCAAGCTGTTGTGCAGATAAAGCTCCTGCGCGACCTGTGCGACACCATGGTCAACGGTTCACTGTGCGCCATGGGCAGCATGACACCGTTGCCGGTGTTATCGGCGCTCGATCATTTTCCAGAAGATTTCGGCGACGGCGCGCTCAATCAGGCCGCCTGAACTTACTTTTACCAGCATAAACACGACTAACCCACGTTCCGACGGAACCAGGAGTATGTGATGAACCAGCTTAACGAACTCGACTACGGTACTCCCGCCAAACCAGCCGGCCAGACGGTCACGCTGGAAATCGATGGCGTCAGTGTCGACGTGGCAGCCGGCACTTCGGTCATGCGCGCTGCGGTCGAAGCCGGCATCAATGTGCCAAAACTATGCGCCACCGACAGCCTCGAACCGTTCGGTTCCTGCCGCTTGTGCCTGGTTGAAATCGAAGGCAAGAAAGGGTATCCCGCTTCTTGCACCACACCATGCGAACCCGGCATGAAAGTCCGTACCCAGACGCCGAAGCTGGCCGATATCCGCCGCGGCGTCATGGAACTCTACATTTCCGATCATCCGCTCGACTGTCTGACGTGTCCCACCAACGGTAACTGCGAGCTGCAGGACATGGCGGGCGTCACCGGCCTGCGCGAAGTGCGATATGGCTATGAAGGCGAAAACCACCTCAAGATGAAGAAGGATGAATCGAATCCTTATTTCACCTACGATCCGTCCAAGTGCATCGTCTGCAACCGCTGCGTGCGCGCCTGCGAAGAAACCCAGGGTACGTTTGCGCTGACCATTGACGGCCGCGGGTTTGAGTCGCGCGTGTCGGCTGGGCAGATGCAGGATTTTATGGATTCCGAATGCGTCTCCTGCGGTGCTTGCGTGCAAGCCTGCCCGACCGCCACCCTGACTGAAAAGACCGTCATCATGCTAGGCCAGGCCGAGCACAGCGCGATCACTACTTGCGCCTATTGCGGCGTCGGCTGTTCGTTCAAGGCAGAGATGAAAGGCAACCAGGTAGTACGCATGGTGCCGCACAAGGATGGCCAGGCCAATCACGGCCATTCCTGCGTCAAGGGGCGTTTCGCCTGGGGCTATGCGACACACAAGGACCGCATCACCAAGCCGATGATCCGCAGCAAAATTACCGATCCGTGGCGCGAAGTTTCATGGGATGAAGCGCTGACTTACGCCGCGGGTGAATTCCGTCGCATCCAGGCCAAGTACGGCAAGGATTCGATCGGCGGCATCACTTCATCGCGTTGCACCAACGAAGAAACCTATCTGGTGCAGAAACTGGTGCGCGCGGCCTTCGGCAACAACAACGTCGATACTTGTGCCCGGGTGTGCCATTCGCCAACCGGCTACGGCCTGAAGCAAACGCTGGGCGAATCGGCAGGCACCCAGACTTTCGATTCGGTCATGCAGTCCGACGTCATCATGGTCATCGGCGCTAACCCGGTGGCGGCGCATCCGGTGTTCGCTTCGCAAATGAAGCGCCGCCTGCGGCAGGGCGCCAAGCTGATCGTGGTCGATCCGCGCACCACTGACATGGTCAAGTCACCGCACGTACAGGCAGCCTTTCATCTGAAACTGCGGCCAGGCACCAACGTCGCGCTGATCACTGCGCTGGCGCACGTGATTCTGTCGGAAGGCCTGGAAAAGCCGGATTTTGTGGCCGAACGTTGCGACCAGAAATCGTATGCTGACTGGAAAGAATTTGTCCTGCGTCCGGAGAATTCGCCGGAGATGATGGCGGCTGTCACCGGCGTGCCGGCCGAGCAATTGCGCGGCGCCGCCCGTTTGTATGCGACTGCCGCTAACGGCGCAATCTATTACGGCCTCGGCGTCACCGAGCATGCACAAGGTTCGACCATGGTGATCGGCATCGCCAACTTGGCGATGGCGACGGGTAACGTCGGTCGCGAAGGCGTCGGCGTCAATCCGTTGCGCGGTCAGAACAATGTGCAGGGGTCCTGCGACATGGGTTCCTTCCCGCATGAACTACCGGGTTATCGCCATGTTTCCGACAGTACCGTGCGCGGTGAATTCGAACAGATGTGGGGCGTTACGCTCAGCCCTGAACCGGGTTTGCGGATACCGAACATGTTCGACGCCGCGCTCGACGGCAGTTTCATGGGCTTGTACTGCGAAGGCGAAGATATTGTCCAGTCGGACCCGAACACTCAGCATGTGACCGCCGCCATGGCGGCGATGGAGTGCATCGTGGTGCAAGATCTGTTTCTCAATGAAACTGCCAAGTACGCGCATGTGTTCCTGCCCGGTTCGTCGTTCCTGGAAAAAGATGGCACCTTCACCAACGCCGAGCGTCGTATCTCGCGTGTGCGCAAGGTGATGCCGGCCAAGGCTGGAAAATCCGACTGGGAAGTGACTGTTGCGTTATCCAACGCGCTCGGTTATCCGATGAACTACAGCCATCCGTCCCAGATCATGGACGAGATCGCCGCGTTGACGCCGACTTTCCATGGCGTCAGCTACGCCAAACTGGAGCAGGCCGGCAGCCTGCAATGGCCGTGCAACGAAGAAGCGCCGCAAGGCACGCCGATCATGCACATCGGCCAGTTTGTGCGTGGCAAGGGTAAGTTCATCAATACCCAGTATTTCGCCACCGACGAGAAGGTCACGCTGAAATTCCCGCTGATCCTGACTACCGGTCGCATTCTGTCGCAATATAATGTGGGCGCGCAGACGCGCCGTACCGAGAATGTCGAATGGCATAGCGAGGACCGGTTGGAAATTCATCCGCACGATGCCGAGGACCGCGGTATCAAAGACGATGACTGGGTCGGAATTGAATCGCGCGCCGGGCAGACTGTGTTGCGGGCGACGGTCACCGAGCGGGTGCAGCCGGGTGTGGTTTACACTACCTTCCACTTCCCGGAATCGGGCGCCAACGTGATTACTACCGATAATTCGGACTGGGCGACCAATTGCCCGGAATACAAAGTCACCGCGGTGCAGGTCATGCCGGTTAGCCAGCCGTCCGCATGGCAGAAGCAGTTCAGCCGTTTCACCGAGCAGCAATTGAAGTTGTTGCAAGGACAGGCCGAACAGGCGGAGGCGGCGGTCACCAAATAACAGTTAGAGGAAACCATGGTCTTGCCAGATTACGCCAGCAGCACGGAAGTAGCAGTAGAACAATGGCGTAACGGCGGCGTCAGTAACAGCCGCGACATCGTGGCGGAAGAAGTGCCGGTGGCGCTCGAGTACAACGGTATTTCGCATGCGGTGATGATGGCTTCGCCGGCTGACCTGGAAGATTTTGCGCTGGGATTTTCGCTCACAGAAGGAATCCTGCGGGATCGCAGTGAACTGTTCGACTGCGAGATCTTGGCCGCTGCGGACGGTATCCAGGTGCAGATGCAGATTGCCACCGAACGCTTCGTGGCCCTGAAGGAAAAGCGGCGCAACCTGACCGGACGTACCGGTTGCGGTTTGTGCGGAGCTGAAACGTTGCAACAGGCCGTGCGCAAGCCGGCGCCGGTTGTGTCGAATGCGCAGTTTTCGGCGGCAGTCATTTATGCCGCCATGGCCGAGATGCAGAAGCAGCAGCATTTGCAGCAGGTCACCGGCGCCACCCACGCTGCAGCATGGTTGCAGGCCGATGGCGAAATTACGCTGGTGCGGGAAGATGTCGGCCGTCACAATGCGCTAGACAAACTGATCGGCGGCTTGATCAATGCACATCCGCAACACGATTTTTCCAGTGGTGCGGTGCTGATCACCAGCCGCGCCAGTTATGAAATGGTGCAAAAGGCGGCTAGCATGGGTTGCGGCTTTATCGTCGCGGTCTCCGCACCGACAGCGCTGGCGATCCGTCTGGCGCAGCAAGCCGACGTTACCTTGCTGGGTTTTGTGCGGCAGCCGGGACATGTGGTGTATGCCCATCCCCAACGTCTGTCGGTTTCTTAGAGGCTGTTGCAAACACATCTGGCGTTGTTGCTCCTCCTCGCCGTACTACTCGTACTGTCTTCGTCGGAGCGCCTAGCCAGCTGTGTTTGCAGCAGCCTCTTAGGTAGCTTGGATTGAATCACCCTCATGCAGTGGAAAAGGTAGGTGCAATGAATCTCGAACACCTGGTAAAAATGGCGAATCAGATCGGTTCATTTTTCGACACCATGCCGGACCGGCCGCAAGCCATGACGGATCTGGTGACGCACTTGAAGCGCAGCTGGGAGCCGCGCATGCGGCGCGAATTGCTGGCCTATGTCGACGAGCAGGGCGGTGCCGAACTGATGCCGATCGTGCTGGAAGCAATCCATCTGCATGCCGGCGTGCTCAAGTAAAGCAGCCTACGGCAAAAACACCATCTGCGATGGGCTGCCCAGCCCTGTATAACGGTCGATGAATTCCAGCTTGCCGCTTTCCTTGTCGACGGCGAACTGGGTGATGTTGTCGCTGCGCTGGTTCATCACATACATGAAACGTCCCTGCGGACTAATCACCAGGCTGCGCGGATAGTCGCCGCGGGTCCAGGTATCGTCCACCCATTTCAGCCTGCCCTCGGCGCCGACGGCAAATTGCGCAATGCTGTTGCGCAGCCGGTTGGCGGTATACAGGAAACGGCCATCAGCGCTGAAGATCAGCCCGGAGGCGAAACTGGTGCCCTGGTAATTCTTCGGCAGGCTGGAGACCGATTCCTGCTCCTGCAAAGTTCCGCTGGCTTTATCGAAATGATAGAGCGTCAACGTCGACGCTTCTTCGTTGATCACATACACGTATTTGCCGTTGGGATGAAACACGAAGTGACGCGGTCCGGCGCCGGCCGAAGACGCCTTGATGAAGGCGGGCGTGTTCGGCGTCAGGCGGCCGTTGCTTTGGTCGAAGCGCCACTGATAGATGCGATCCAGTCCGAGATCGGTGGAGAACGCGAATTTGCCGCTGGGATCGCTGGCGATCATGTGCGCATGCGGTCCGTTATGGTCGCTGGCGGCAAAGCTGCCAGTGGCTGCGGCTTCCGGCTTGGCCGCACCTGCCGGACCGCTGTCTTGCTGTACCGACGATGCCGATTGCAGGCTGCCGTCGCCTGCGATCGGGAACACCGCTACCGAGCCGCCGCCGTAGTTGGCTGCGAACAGATATTTTCCCTGCTCTGCAAGCGTGACGAACGCCGGCGTCGCACCTTGCGAATCCTGCTCGTTCAACATAGTCAGTGCGCCATCCGTGCGGCTGACGGCATAGGCGGCGATGCTGCCATTCTTGCCGCCCTTGTAGTTGGCGATTTCACTTGCGACATACAGCGTTTTGCCGTTCCCATCCACCGTCAGTTGCGCCGGATTCGCCTGTGTGCTGGCGACATTGACGCGGCTTAAGGCGCCGCTCTGGCCATCTACCTTGAACAGGTAAACCCCTTCGCCGTTAGGGTTATACGTGCCGATATAGGCAAATTGGGTGGCGGAAGCGGGCGTCTCGGCTTGGAGTGGCATGCTGGTCATGGTGAATAGAGCGGTGAGTGCGATGGCGGGTAGCGAGAGCTTGTAGCGTTCGGAAAGGCGGGAAGCAGAAAACGGAATTGACATATTTTCCTCTATAACTGAAGACGCCGGTGCGGCGTCGCGCGACAGATCAGGCAGATTGTTTCGTTGGACGAATATATGGTTTTCTAGCCAGAATGGCAATCCGTAAATTCAATGAAGTATGAGCAGGCCCTAGCCGTCAGATAACGTAAAATGCGGGCCGTTCCCGGTTCTCGGCTAGAATGACGCTCGCGCTGCATTTACATCGACAAGTCTGAAACCATGGAATTCCAGTTCATCAGTCCCAAAAAGAATGCGCTGCTTTATCTGGTCAAGATACTGACCGGCTCCCTGATCACGTGGTACGGCTTGCGCGCGCTGGGCTTGCAAGAGCCATACTGGGCCATGATCTCGCTGATCATTGTGACCGAACCGGACATCAACCTCGCCAAGGCAAGTTTCAAGGCGCGTCTGATCAATACCCTGAACGGCTGCGTGGTGGCTTGCCTGGCGCTGGTTTTGTTCGGCCCGGGTTTCATGTCGTTGCTGATTGCCCTGGCAGTCTCGGTGCTGGTAGCGATGCTGTTGCAAAATTATCCGGCCAACTGGCGTCTGGGGCCGGCCACCGTGGTGATCCTGATGTCGGCGGCGATTGGCGGCAAAGGGCTGCACCAGGAACTGGAATATGCTTTATTGCGCGTCGGTGAAGTCATCGCCGGCAGTACCGTAGCATTATTGCAATCGTTGGCGTACGGGTATGTGCTGAAACGGCTGGCGCCGGTCATTAAATGACGTGTAAGCTGGTAGCAACGGGATGTAAATGTGACGTAACTGATGACAAAGTGCGAGATTGATTGATCGAATCTATTGACGTAATTTCCTCCGCAACACTATAGTGACAAAATGATTTCAGAATTCCATCAATTATCAGAAAAAATCGGCCAGCTGGCCGAGTTGACGCATACTTTGCGCCGGGAAAACGCCGAACTGCGTCTGCGCGCCAAGGGCTTGCAAAACGATTGCGACGACCTCAAGAGCCAGAATGCCGAGCTGCAGCAACGGATCAATGAAGCGCATCAGCGGGTTGCCGCCTTGCTCGAAAAATTTCCGGCATCGCCGCAGTCGTCACAGGATAAGGAGCTTGCATGAGCCAGTTAAGCGTCAATATCATGGGCCAGCCGTACACGCTGTCTTGCAAGGAAGGCGAAGAAGCCGCCCTGCAGGAAGCGGTGACTTACCTGGACGGCAAAATGACGGCGATCCGCGACGCCGGCAAGATCCGCGGCAATGACCGCATCGCCGTGATTGCCGCGCTCGGCATCGCTGCTGAATTATTGAGCAGCAAGGCACCATCGGGGCCTTTGTCGGAACTGACCGTCTCGGAAGTCAAGCAGAAAATCGCTACCATGCATACGGTGCTGGACGATGCCTTGGCGGCGCAGGAAGATTTGTTCTGACATTGCTCGGCGCCGCAGCGCCTGCCCACGTCGCGGCAAAAAACATGCAGCAAAAGGATTTGACTTGGAAGTTGTTTGGGGTAGACTACTCATTCCTGCCGTGTTCGCGATTGTCATAAAATCCTTGAACCATTTATACGCAACGGCTGCGGGATTTTGTTCGACAGGTGTGAGCGTCGCTAGTCCGATGAGCCCGAAGTTGAACTAACTGCGGCCAACTTGAATCGCTTTGGTTCAGGATGCCGACAAAGCGGCACAGGCGGGACTTTATTCTGGAGCGGCTGCATTTACGTGCAGCCGCTTTTTTTCGTTTGCGGCTTTTGTTTGCCGTGGTTTTAGCGTATTTTTGACCTTGTTTCCGACGTGTTGGCCAGAGAGGGAAGAGACCAAATGAATTATTGGCTGATGAAATCCGAGCCTGACGACGCCAGTATCGATGATGTGCTGGCGATGTCCAGGCAAACTATCGCCTGGTACGGTGTACGCAATTATCAAGCGCGCAATTTCATGCGCGACCTGATGCAGGTTGGAGATGGCGTGCTATTTTATCACTCAGGCTGCGCGGTGCCCGGCATTGCCGGCTTGGCGGAGGTGGCGAGCACACCCTATCCCGACGATACCCAGTTCGACGCCAAGAGCAAATACTTCGACCCCAAGAGCGACCGCGAAAATCCGCGCTGGATGCTGGTCGACGTCAAGGCGCTCAAGAAGACTCGCCTGATTCCCCTGGCGGAATTGCGTGAGCAGGAAGCGCTGGCCGAGATGCAGATCCTGCGGCGCGGCAACCGGCTATCGATCACGCCGGTCAGCGCCGCAGAATGGCGGCATATCAACAAGCTGATGAAGTAATGTCCGGCTGGCTGGCGTAACGTTCGCGCAACAGGTTTTTTTGCACTTTTCCCATGGTGTTGCGCGGCAGTTCGTCGGCGAAGAATACCTGTTTCGGTACTTTGAAATTGGCGATGGCAGTCTTCATCAGGGCGATCACGCCGTCGGTGGTCAGCTTGGCTTCCGGCCGTTTCACAATGACCGCGGTCACAGCTTCACCGAAATCCGCGTGCGGGATGCCGATCACAGCCGATTCCACTACGCCATCGATTTCATCGAGCACGCTTTCGATTTCCTTCGGATAGACGTTGTAGCCACCGGAGATAATCAGATCCTTGCTGCGGCCAACGATGGCCAGATAACCCGCGCTATCGAATTTGCCGACGTCACCGGTCTTGAAGTAGCCGTCTGCGGTAAATTCCTCAGCGGTCTTTTCCGGCATGCGCCAGTAGCCCTGGAACACGTTCGGCCCTTTTACCTGGATATCGCCAATTTCATTCGGGCCGCTAACGGTGTCATGACCGTTCTCGTTGGTGGTCGCTAGCCGCAGCGAGACGCCGGGCAAGGGCAGGCCGACGGTGCCGCCACGCCGTTCTTGCGCATAGGGGTTGGAGGTCAGCATGGCGGTTTCGCTCATGCCGTAGCGTTCCAGGATGGTGTGGCCGGTACGTGCGACAAATTCGGTAAAGGTATCGGCCAGCAGAGGCGCCGAGCCTGAAACGAACAAGCGTATGTTGCGGCAGGTACGACGATCGAAGCCGCTATCGGCCAGCAGTCGTACATAGTAGGTCGGCACGCCCATGAAGATGCTGCTGCGCGGCAGCTGGCGACACACTTCGGCAGCGTCAAACCTGGGCAGGAAAATCATCTTGCTGCCATTTAGCAGCGCGCCATTGGCCGCCACCAACAAGCCATGGATGTGGAACAGCGGCAGCGCATGCAGCAGCACGTCATCGGCTTGCCAGTGCCAGTATTGTTGCAGCACTTTGGCGTTGGAGGCGATATTGCCGTGCGAAAGCATCGCGCCCTTGCTGCGGCCAGTGGTGCCGGAGGTATAAAGGATGACGGCGAGATCGTCGGCTTGCCTGTCGACCGTAGCAAACGTATCCGGAAAATGCATGGCGCGCGCCAGCAGCGATCCAGAATTCCTGCCTTGGTTGCCGCTAGTAATTTCATCCAGCGTAAACAAATGACGGGTGCCTGCCTTGAAGGCAATCTGCGCCACCCAGCCGAAATTTTTCGGCGAGCAGACGAACACTGCAGGTTCGGCATCACCGATGAAGTATTCGATTTCCGCTGCACGATAGGCTGTATTCAACGGTAGGTAGACAAAGCCGGCGCGCAAGGTGGCCAGGTAAAGTATCAAGGCTTCCGGCGATTTTTCCACCTGCACCGCGATACGGGAACCGCGCGGCAGATCCAGGCTGGCGAAGAGATTGGCGATCCTGGCGGAGGCGCGTTCGACATCGCCCCAGCTATAGTACTGGCCGTCGTGGGTTTCGATGCAGCAGGCGGTTTTGTCGGCAGGGAAGTGCGACGCGAAAAGGGCGTAGAGATTGGCTGTCATGATTGCGTTGGAAAAGACATTCTGGACGCGGCGGCAATCCCAGGGAAGCAGGGATTGCCGCCGCAGTGTTGCGGATCAGGTCGGGGACGGGGCCGCAGCCTTGGCTGGCGGCGCATCGGCAGCGCCGGCATATTTGCGCGGATGGCGGTAGGCGATATACAGCAGGATAATGCCCAGCACGATCATCGGCACAGACAGCATCTGGCCGGCGGAAATGGTAATGCCGCCGAAGGTGACGTTGTAGTCCGGCACGCGGAAATATTCAGTGAAGAAACGGGCGCAGCCGTACAGTAGCGAAAACATACCGGCTACCGCCATGCGTGGCCGCGGCTTGCGCGAGAACAACCAGAGAATGATGAATAGCAGGATACCGTCTACCAGCATCTGGTAGATCGGCGACGGATGGCGTGGCAGGTTATCCACGTTCGGCCAGATCATGGCCCATGGCAGCGATGGGTCGGATACCACGCGGCCCGGCAATTCGCCGTTGATGAAATTGCCGAGACGGCCGGCGGCATAACCCAGCGGCACCATCGGCGCGATGAAGTCCATGATATCCATCAGATTGCGGCCCGCCTTGCGGCCCCACCACCACATAGCGATCAGGACGCCCAGAAAACCGCCGTGGAAAGACATGCCGCCCTTCCACACCGCGATGATTTCCGACGGGTGCGAAAAATAAAAGGCGGGATCGTAAAAGAACACTTGACCCAGGCGGCCGCCGATCACCACCCCCAGCACGCCATAAAACAGCATGTCGTCGATGTCTTCCTTTTTCCATCCGACTGCGGCGATGTGCGGTTGCTTGATACGGATACGGCCGACCCAGATGAACTGGATGAACGCCAGCAGATACATCAGGCCATACCAGCGCACATGCAGCGGTCCTAAAGAGAAGGCAATCGGATCAGGCAAAGGGTGAATTAGCATCTTTTATTTCTTTCTCAACAATTCCAAAAAGGCTTGCAATACAGGTGAGGCATTATCGCGGCGCCAGGCCAGCCCAGTTTCGACCAAGGGCGTCTGGTCCTGCAATTCGCGATAGTCGACCCCGGGGCGTTGCAGGTTCGATACCGATTGTGGCACAAGCGCGATCCCCATGCCAGCCGAGACCAAGCCGACGATGGTTTGCATCTGGATGGCTTCCTGGCCGATATGCGGGGTGACGCCCGCAGCGCGGAAACAGCCCAGGATGGTGTCGTGGAAGCCGGGCGAGATGCGGCGCGGGAAAATAATCAGCGGCATCTCAGCCAGCGTGCTCAGGGCGATCTTGCCTTTGCCGCGCAAGGCCTTGAGGCCGCTAGGCGCAGCCAGGATCAGCGGCTCGGCGAGCACCGGCTGGTAATCAAGCACCAGCCGGGCTTTGTCCGGCAGCGGTGGAATCAGCAGGCCGGCGTCGATCCTGCCTTCCATCAGTTGCGCCAGTTGCAGGTCGCTGGTGGCTTCCTGCAGGTCGATTTGCACCAGCGGATAGGCTTCGCGGAAAGCGCGCAGTAAAGGCGGCAGGATGCTGTAATCGGCGGTTGAGACAAACGACAGGGTAAGTAGTCCGGATTCGCCGGAGGCTGCACGTCGCACTAGATCGGGCAGGGTGGCGGCTTGCTGCAGCAAGCGTTGCGCTTCCGGCAACAACGCCAGTCCTGCCGGAGTCAGGGCGACGCTGCGCTTGGTGCGCGCAAACAGTGTGGCGCCAAGGTTGGCCTCGAGCGCCTGGATCGCCTGCGACAAAGGCGGTTGCGTCATGTGCAGCCGCAGTGCGGCGCGGCCGAAATGCCGTTCTTCCGCCACCGCCACGAAATAGCGCAGTTGTCGCAACTCTATGTGCATTTATCGAACCCTAATAAAAAAGCCGGGGGGCGCCGGCTTTTTGATGTGCGTAATGTTACTTCTGTAGCTACTTAGCGGCCGGAGCCCTTATGCTTTTCGAAGGTTTTCTTGACGCGATCCGCCCTGGTTTTTTCGAGTTCTTCGTGGGCTTTGCGCTTATCCAGGCCGAACATCCGCTCCAGGAATTCAAACCAGATAAATGCTATCGCCATCAAACCGGCAATCCACCACCAGGACATCCCGGCAAACGGACCGATTTCGAAGTATTTTAACGCTATTAGTACAACGATAATGATAATCAATGGCATGGCATTCCCTTTTCTTTGCGGAAAGGATAGGGCGAAAGATGCCTACGGTCAACGGATGTTGCGTTGTTATGCCGAATTTGAGATGTATGATGGTGTTTCCTGAATATGAGACAATGCTCGCGGGCAGGTAAAATCGTGACACACACATTGACGGAGATAAGCATGAAACGTAGTTTGTTGATTTGCGCGTTGCTCAGTGCAACAGCATCAGGTTACGCACTGGCGGACGCCGGCCTGGATCTGGCAAAGGCCAAAAACTGTCTGGCGTGCCATTCGGTGCAAAACAAGGTGGTCGGACCGGCGTACAAGGACGTTGCCGCGAAATTCGCCGGCCAGAAGGGCGCTGAAGACATGCTGGTGCAAAAAGTCCTGAAGGGCAGTACCGGTACCTGGGGCGCGATTCCGATGCCAGCCAATCCGCAAGTCAGCGATGCCGAAGCGCACACGCTGGTGAAATGGATTTTGTCGCAGAAGTAATACGCATGCAGCAGCATGTTCCGGCATTGCGGCAGGTAATGCCATAAAAAAAGCGCTCAATTGAGCGCTTTTTGCATGGCTGCGGTAAATGCCTTTGGCCTTACTTGGTCACCGCCAACTGGCTGCGCAGCGCACCGCGGTAAGTGTACAAAGTGATGGTGCCGTCTTTGATATCGCCTTTTGCATCAAATGCGATCATTCCGGTCACACCTTGATGATGGATCTTTGCCAGTTCGGGCAGGTATTTTTTCGGATCGGCCGATTTGGCTTTCTGCATGGCATCCGCCATGGTCATCAGGGCATCGTAAGTGTACGGTGCATAGATCACGACATCCTTGCCGTATTTGATCTTGTAGGCGGTCTTGAAGCCGTCCAAGGCCTTTTTGCCAGACTCTTCGACGCCTCCGGCTTCCGCACAGATCACCTGGTCGTTGCTGATGCTGTCGCCAGCCAGCTTAGGCAAAGTGGAAGTGCAAATGGCGTCGCCGCCCATGAATTTGGCCTTGATGCCCAGTTGTTTCATCTGGCGCAGCATCGGGCCGGCGCCGGCATCCAGGCCGCCAAAGAAAACCACATCAGGTTGCTTGGCTTTGAACGAGGTGAGGATGGCATTGAAATCGGTCGCTTTGTCGTTGGTGAACTGGCTAGCGACGATGGTCATGCCGGCAGCCTTGGCCGCCTTGCTGAATTCCTCCGCCAAACCCTGGCCGTAGGCGGTGCGATCATCGATGACGGCCGCGGTTTTGGCATGCAGCGTGTTGGCCGCATAACGACCCAGGGCGCTGCCCAGCTGGCTGTCGTTGGCAACCACGCGGAAGGTGGTGTTGAAGCCTTGCTGCGTATATTTTGCGCTGGTGGTCGAAGGTGAAATTTGCGGGATACCTGCATCGTAGTAAATCTTGGACGCAGGGATGGAAGTACCTGAGTTGACGTGACCTATCACGCCGGCTACCTTGGCGTCGACCAGTTTCTGGGCAACTGTGGTCGCCTGTTTCGGATCGGAAGCATCGTCTTCCGCCACCAGTACGAATCGGGTTTTTTTGCCATCGAGGGTGATGCCCTGGGCGTTCAGTTCTTCGATCGCCATTCTGGCGCCGTTTTCATTGTCTTTGCCAATCTGGGCGATAGGGCCGGTAGTCGGAGCGACGTGTGCGATCTTGACCACCTGTTCTTGTGCATGCGCCGATGCGGCCAGGGACAGGGCGATTGCGGCGGCGGCCAATGGCGTCATTTTAGTTGTGTGCACCAGATTTTCTCCTAAGGATTTACAACGGTATTAATAATAAACAATAACAAATACAGCTTTTTTAGACATCCGCTGTCGCCAAGTAGTTCGGCCTGAGCGGGGGAGTTAAACGGTACAACATTAAAAACGCTACGCAAAGTATGTTTATATGCTTTTTTATCAATTTGGCAGAACGATATGCGTAATGTACTGGTGTTGCGGTGATAAAAACGCATGAAAAAAGCGCCCCGGCCTTGGAAGGCGGGGCGCTTTTGCCATACAGTGCGACTGTTTATTTGGTGACGGTCAGCAAGGTTCGCTTGCCATCCTTGTAGGTGTACAAGGTCAGCGTGCCGTCCTTGATATCACCCTTGGCGTCGAATGCGATCATCCCGGTCACGCCCTTGTGATGGATCTTCGCCAGTTCAGGCAGATATTTTTTCGGATCGGCGGAATTGGCTTTTTGCATCGCCTCCACCATTGTCATGACAGAGTCGTAGGAGTACGGCGCGTACAGCTTGACCTCTGTACCGTATTTCTTCAGGAAGGCTGCCTTGAAATCGTCCAGGCCCTTCTTTCCCGACTCTTCTACGCCGCCGGCTTCGGCGCACACTACTTCATCATTGATCAAGCCATCGCCTGCCAGTTTGCCCAGTTCGGCGGTGCACATGCCGTCGCCGCCCATGAATTTGGCCTTGATGCCGAGCGCCTTCATCTGGCGCAACATCGGACCGGCAACTGCATCCATGCCGCCGAAGAAAATCACGTCCGGATTCTTGGCCTTGATCGAGGTCAGGATGGCGTTGAAGTCGGTCGCCTTGTCGCTGGTGAACTGGGTCGCGACGATATTGCCGCCGGCGCCCTTGACGCCCTTGGCAAATTCTTGCGCCACGCCTTGGCCATAAGCGGTGCGGTCATCGATGACCGCGATATTCTTGCCGTGCAGGGAAGTCGACGCATAGCGGCCGAGCGTACCGCCCAGCTGGCCGTCGTTGGCGACGACGCGGAATACGCTGTTAAAACCTTGCTGGGTGTATTTCGGGCTGGTGGCAGCCGGTGAAATTTGCGGGATGCCGGCGTCGTAGTAAATTTTCGATGCCGGGATCGTGGTGCCGGAATTCAGGTGGCCGATAACGCCGTCGATCTTGGCGTCGACCAGTTTTTGGGCTGCTGCCGTGCCTTGCTTGGGATCGGAAGCATCGTCTTCCGCCAGCAGCACGAATTTGATTCTCTTGCCGCCCAGGGTGACGCCCTTGGCGTTCAATTCCTCGATCGCCATCTTGGCGCCGTTTTCCATATCTTTGCCCAGATGGGCGGATGGACCGGTAACCGGACCGACATGACCAATCTTGACGACTTGCTCCTGCGCATAAGCTGCGCCTGATGCGCTCAAGGCCAATGCAATTGCTGCAACCAACGGCAACATTTTATTCTTCATCTGCACGTGTTTCCTCCTAAGGATTTGATAAGAACCATGAAAAGTTTCCCGCTGCAAGAGGCGGGGCATGTAAACGTTACAACAGAAAAAAATCTTCTCAAAGGGTTTTCCTGTGTTTTAGACAATACCCTTGCTCGGCGTGAGGAGATTGTTCTGTGTCACAAGGAAAAGCGGGGGGGGGGAGATATGGCGATGCAGATGATCGGAAGAGAGGCGAAAAAAAAGCGCCCCGGAAACCGGGGCGCTTTCTATGTGTTGCGCGCGACGATTATTTTGTCACGGTCAGCAGAGTACGCACGCCGTCTTTGTAAGTGTACAAAGTCAGCGAGCCGTCCTTGATATCGCCCTTTGGATCAAAGGAAATCGGACCGGTTACGCCGCTGTAGTGGATCTTGGCCAGTTCTGGCAGATATTTCTTCGGATCGGACGAACCGGCTTTTTGCATCGCTGCAACCATGGCCATCAGCGCATCGTATTCATACGGTGCGTAGATCACGACTTCCTGGTTGAAACGTTTTTGATAAGCCGCCTTGAACGCATCCAGCGCAGCCTTGCCTGCATCCGGCACACCGCCGGCTTCAGCGCAGACTACCTGGCCGTCTTTCAAGCCTGCGCCTGCCAGCTTGGCCAGCTCAGTCGTACACAGGCCATCGCCGCCCATGAATTTGGCTTTGATGCCGAGCTGGTCCATCTGACGCAGCATTGGGCCGCCGACTGCATCCATGCCGCCGAAGAAGATCAGGTCAGGATTCTTTGCCTTGATGGAAGTCAGAATCGCATTGAAGTCGGTCGCTTTGTCGGTTGTGAACTGGGTAGCCACAATCGTACCGCCGGCTTTCTTGGCGCTCTTGGCGAACTCTTCCGCAACGCCTTGGCCGTAGGCTGTACGGTCATCGATCACGGCGATGTTCTTGGCCTTCAGCGTATTGATGGCGTAACGGCCCAGAGTGCCGCCCAGCTGGCCATCGTTGGCCACCACGCGGAACGCGGTGTTGAAGCCTTGCTGTGTGTACTTAGGATTGGTGGCGGAAGGGGATATTTGCGGAATCCCTGCATCGTAATAGATCTTCGATGCTGGAATTGTAGTGCCGGAATTCATGTGGCCGATAACGCCCTTGACCTTGGCATCCACCAGCTTTTGCGCGACGGCAGTGCCTTGTTTCGGATCGGAAGCATCATCTTCGGATTGCAGCACGAAAGTGACTTTCTTGCCGCCGATCATGGTGCCCTTGGCGTTCAACGCTTCGATCGCCATGGTGGCGCCGTTTTCATTGTCCTTGCCGATGTGGGCGTTAGGACCTGTAAGCGGGCTGACCTGGCCGATAGTAACGACTTCTTGTGCCGAAACCGGACCGGCAAAAGCGAAAGCCATTGCAATTGCACCAGCCAACGGAATCATTTTGATCTTGTTCTGCATGAATATCCTCCTGAGGATTTAAAATAAAACAATGTAGTTACAGTTTCACCATCCGCTGCTTTTCTGTTATTTATTCAGACTGATCCGAATAGAGCAACGTTACAACATAAAAAACGCTTCGCATAGCGGTTTTTTGCGAATTCTTATTACAGCTGGAGCAGCCTTTAATTCCCTCGGCATGAGCAAACATCACACCTTAGATAAAGTCGACCGCAAACTGCTTAACTTGCTGCAGCGCGACAATCAAATGCCGACCCGCACCCTGGCCGAAAAAGCGCATATTTCCCAGCCCACCTGCCTGCGTCGCCTGCGCGACTTGCGCGAGGCCGGCATCATCAGCGCCGACGTCTCGCTGGTCGATCCGTTTGCGCTCGGCTACGGCATGCTGGCGTTTCTCGAAATCTCGCTCAACCACCAGTCCGACGAACACATGCAGGAATTCGAACTGCGCATGAACAAGGAAGTCGAGGTCATGCAATGCTATTTCGTCTCCGGCGATTACGACTACTTTCTGGTCGTGCATGTGATCGATATGGACGCCTATTACCAGTTCGTGCGGCGGGTCATTTCCGGCTCCGGCAATGTCCGTCATTTCCAGTCGCGTTTTCCCATGAAGCGCGCCAAATTCGTGACGCGGGTGGCCTTCGATGAAAAACCGGCGACAGTGGAAGTACGCATCGCCAAGTGATGCACTTCAACAGTGCACCGATCCGGAAAAAACGCTGACCTGATCCTTCCCGGAGACACTTGAGCAAAAACCGCGCCATGTCCGCACGAAGGCGCAAAGGACAAAAAAAGACCGATGCTGTCGCCAGCATCGGTCTTTTTTTATTCCATTGCTCCGTGAGCAATCAGCATGTTCAAGCCTGTACAGGACGCGGCAGTATCAACGGCTGCGGCGCTTGCCGCGGCATGCCGGTAAAGGCGAAATCGACTTCCGGCCGGCGGCCTGAAACGATCTCTGCAATGGCGCGTCCAGAGCCGCAACCCATGGTCCAGCCAAGTGTGCCGTGGCCGGTGTTGAGGAACAGGTTGCTGATTTTCGTCTTGCCGATGTAGGGCACGTTGGACGGCGTCATCGGGCGCAGGCCGGTCCAGTAAACCGGATTGTCGTAGTCGCAACCGTCAGGAAACAATTCGCGCGTGCGGCGGGTAATTGCTTCGCAGCGCGTGGTGTTCAGTTCACGCGTGTAGCCGTTCAGTTCGCACGTGCCGGCTACGCGCAAACGGTCGCCAAGGCGCGACACCACCAGCTTGTAGCCGTCGTCGGTCAGCGAGACGCTAGGCGCGGCGTCGGAGTTGGTGATCTGGTAGGTGGCGGAGTAGCCTTTACCCGGATAGATCATCAGATCGACGCCGAGCGGCTTCAGCAACGGCGTCGAGAAGCTGCCCATGGCGACCACGAAAGCGTCGGCATGCAACACTTCGTGACGGCCGTCGGCATTAATCACTTCGACCCCGGTGATCTTGGCGCCGGAGCCGCTGCCTTCGGTAATCAGGCGTGTGACGCTGGTGTTGTACTGGAAGTTGACGCCGACTTCGGCCGCTTTGCCGGCCAGGCCGGAAGTGAATTTATAGACGTCGCCGGATTCATCGGTGGCGGTAAAGTCGCCGCCGACGATCTTGTCGCGAATCCGCGCCAGCGCCGGTTCGATTTTCACCACTTCATCGGCGCTGATCGAGTCGCGCGGGCAACCGAGATCACGCATCAGTTGCGCGGCAGGCAGCGAGATGTCGAATTCTTTTTGATCCGTATAAAAGTGCAGGATGCCGCGTGTCAGGCAATCGTAGTCGACGCCGGTTTCAGCGCGCACTGCCTGCAGGGTCTGGCGGCTGTATTCGCAGATCGCGACGATCTGGCGAATGTTGTCGTTGGTGCGGGCCGGGGTGCATTCACGCAGGAAGTTGAGGGCCCATTTCCATTGCAGCCATTCCGGACGGAAGCGATACAGCAAAGGCGCGTCTTCCTGTCCCAGCCATTTCAGTACCTTCAGCGGCGCTTGCGGATTGGCCCACGGTTCGGCGTGCGAGACCGAAATCTGGCAACCGTTGGCGAAACTGGTTTCCTGCGCGGCGCCAGGCTGGCGTTCGATCACCGTTACGTCGTGACCTTCTTTGTTCAGGAACCAGGCTGAAGAGGTTCCGATCACACCAGCGCCCAATACTATTACTTTCATCTCATCTCCAAAAACCACCGTTTTTTAACAATTCGCTTGCTGAATCAGCAGAATATGCAGCCTTTTCAATAGCGCTATTGTAAGAAAAGCGTGATTTTTTAGGCGATCAAAATGAGGCTTATAATTTTTACTTTTATCTACAGCGATGATATTTTTGACTGAAAAGCAAAGAAATTCTGTTAAATGTTTGTTTTTTTTAATTTGACTAATTCCAGTGTTACCGCACGGGAAATGACCTCATCGAGGGTCTGGTGCAAGCCGCTCCGGATTTGCGCCGCCATGCCTTCCACCGCTGTCTGCAACACATCCGCCAAGCCGTCCCGAACCCGTTGTTCGATAACGAAATCGATGCGGTCCTGCAACTGCTGCAGCACTTTTTCCCGCACTTCCGCTTCCAGCCGGTCCCAGTCGTGCTGGCTGAGGGTGATTTCGCGCTGCCGCACCGGCAGGTCGAAATTATCCAGGTCGTCGTCGACCGCGCTCGGTGCCGGATGGGTTGGCGCCGCCACCACTGCTTTGGGCATGTCGATAATGTCGGTCAAAGTCGGCAGAGGAACAATGACCTCGGTCAATAAAGGGATATTGGCGTCTAGTTTGCCGTTAGTCATGACAAGTTCCTCTATACGTTTTCGGCAACAAAATGGGTCAGCGGGTAGCCGCGCTGCTGGTAAAAGCGATAGCGCTCACGGCCGCCGGCCTTGTCATCATCGGCCAGCGAGATGATTTCAAACATTCTTTCAAAGCGCGCAAAGTGTTGTGGCGTCTTGCCCGACAGATTGATCAGCATCTGGTGATGGGGTAGTTCCGTCTCTTCGTCGGCGGCCAGGATAACCGGGGTTTGCGCGGCGAGGGGATCGCCGGCGCGCACGTGCGGCAGGAAATCATGTTCCGAAAAGGTCCACAACGTCCGGTCCAGCGTCGCCAGTTCGTCGCCATTGCCGCACAAAATGACGATCTGGCGTTGCGCCGTGCGGGCTTTGCGCACCAACCGGCAGGTGTACAGGAATTTATCCGAAATATTGGTATGGAAGTCGATTTGCGTCATTGATCTATACGGATAGGGGCAGGCCGGGCTTAAAAGCGGAAGCCGGGCGGCGCGTTGCCTGCTGCCGGCGCGACATCGCCGCTGTTGGTCATGCCGGAGGCTGGCGCCGTGGTTTTTCTGGCAGTGCCGGCTGTTGGTGCAGCGGCCACCGGCGCTGCATAGCTATAGGTTTTTGGTAAACGGCTGCTTTCCGGGTAGCCTGCCGCGGTTAGTGCGCTGCCCCAGCTTGTGCCGGAGAAGCCGCTTTGCTTGTCGCGGCCAACCATCAGCACCGGAAGCTGACTATCGCCGGAGACTTTGCTGAGCGCGGCAATATCCTCATTGCTTTTGACAGTCTTTTCGCTGAAGGGGATGCCGCGTTCTTTCAGCATTTTACGGCCGTCGTCGCAAGGGATGCATTTATCCGAGCTATACAAGGTGACGGGATGATTCTTGACTGCCTGCGCCAGTTCGTACGGCAGGCCATCGTTGTCGTCGCTCAAGCCGCCAGCGGTTTTTTTCTCCACCACATGGCCGCTCGCAGGCGGCGTATCGCTATAAGTGACTCTGCCATCCGGCCCGGTCGACTTATAGAGTTGTGCCTGTGCACCGGCGGCCAGCGTCAGCAAAAAAAACGTTGCAGCAATTTTCATCCTTTTCCCCTTGTCGATTGAGTTTGTGTTTGAACTAACTTGATCTTGCTTTCGCCATTGCTGGCGCCACGACCTATGCCGCCATCCCGCTATGCCGCAACAGCGCATCTATATTTGGTTCGCGGCCGCGGAAGGCCTTGAACGATTCCAGCGCCGGGCGCGAACCACCCACGGCAAGGATTTCGTCGCGGAACTTGCTGCCTGTTTTGGCCGAAATCACATTGCCGCCCTTTGCTGCGGCTTCTTCAAACGCGCTATACGCATCGGCCGACAGCACTTCAGCCCATTTGTAGCTGTAATAACCCGCAGCATAGCCTCCGGCAAAGATATGGCCGAACGAATGCTGGAAACGATTGAAGGCAGGCGGCGTAATGACCGCTATCTTGCTGCGCACCTGGTCGATCACATCCTGCACGCTTTGCTTGCCGTAAGGATCGTAGTCGTCATGCAAACGCATGTCGAACAGGGAGAACTCCACCTGGCGCAATGCTTGCAGGCCCGACTGGAAATTCTTGGCGGCGATCATCTTGTCGAACAGTTCGCGCGGCAACGGCGCACCGGAAACGACATCGGAAGTCATGTGCTGCAACACATCCCACTCCCAGCAGAAATTCTCCATGAATTGCGACGGCAGTTCTACCGCATCCCATTCGACCCCGGAAATGCCGGATACGCCGATTTCATCGACCTGGGTCAGCATGTGATGCAAGCCATGGCCGAACTCGTGGAACAAGGTGATCACTTCATCGTGCGTGAACAAGGCTGGCTTGCTGACGCCGTCGACCATGGCTGGTGCGGTGAAATTGCAGGTCAGGTAGGCAATCGGGGTTTGTACTTCATTGCCGATACGGCGCCGCGCCCGCGCGTCGTCCATCCAGGCGCCGCCGCGTTTGCCGTTGCGTGCGTACAAGTCGAGATAGAACTGACCGATCAGCTTGCCGTCTTTTTGAATCCGGAAAAACTTGACGTCCGGATGCCACACCGCAGCCTGGTCGGCGCTGATGTCGACGGAAAACAGTTTCTGCACCAGCTGGAACAGGCCTTCGACCACAGTCGGTTCAGGGAAATACTGTTTGACTTCCTGCTCGGAAAACGCGTAACGCTGCTCGCGCAATTTTTCTGCGGCATACGCCATGTCCCAGGCTTCCAGCGGCGCCAGGCCAAGCTGTTCGGCGGCGAAGGTGCGTAGTTCGTCCAGGTCTTGTTCGGCAAAAGGACGGGCGCGCCGGCCCAGGTCTTCCAGGAACTGGATCACCTCCTCGGGCGTCTTTGCCATCTTTGGCACCAGCGACAGCGCAGCGTAATTCTTGAAATCCAGCAGCTTGGCTTCTTCGTTACGCAAGCGAAGGATTTCGACGATATTCGCCGTGTTGTCCCATTCCGGCTTCTCACCCAGTTCGGAAGCCTTGGTGGCGTTGGCGCGATACATTTTTTCGCGCAGGGCGCGGTTGTCTGCGTATTGCAGGACCGGGAAATAGGACGGGAAATGTAGCGTGAATTTATAACCTGGCTTGCCATCTTGTTCTGCCGTGGCCCGCGCAGCCTGACGCGCGTCGTCCGGCAAACCGGCCAGTTCTGCTTCGTCGGTGACAAACAAGCCGTAGGCGTTGGTTGCGTCCAGGATGTTTTCCGAGAAACGGGTAGTCAGCGCCGCATGCTTTTCCTGGATTTCCGCAAAACGGGTTTTCTTGGCGGCCGCCAGTTCAGCACCGCCCAGCCGGAAATCGCGCAAGGCGTTGTTGACGATCTTGCGCCGCGCGTCCGACAGATCGGCAAAATCGAGGTTGTTCTTGATCGCCTTGTACTTGCCGAACAGCGCCAGGTTTTGCGCCAGGGCGGTCCAGAATTCGATCAGTTTTGGCTGGTTTTCGTTATACGCGGCGCGCAGTTCCGGAGTATCCGCTACCGCATTCAAATGGCTGACAATGCCCCAGGCACGGCTGAGCTTTTCGGTTACGTGCTCCAGCGGCAAGACGAAATTCTCCCAGGTCGCGGCTTCGGGCGATGCCTCCAGCAGTTCGACCACGGTATGCGCCTGCTGCAGCAGCATGGCGATCGCCGGCGTGATGTCGGCTGGCGTGATCCGGTCGAACTTGGCCAGGCCGGTGAAGTCGAGCAGGGGATTGGAACTGGCAGCGGCTTTGATTGCGGTAGAGGTCATTGCTATTACATTCTTTCTGCAGCTTCAATGGTATTGACCAGCAACATGGTGATGGTCATCGGTCCGACGCCGCCTGGCACTGGAGTAATGTAGCCCGCGACTTCCTTGGCATTGGCAAAATCGACATCGCCGCACAGTTTGCCGTTATCGTCGCGGTTCATGCCGACATCGATCACCGCAGCGCCCGGTTTGACCATGTCCGCGGTGACGATGTTGCGCTTGCCGGTTGCGACCACCAGGATGTCGGCCATGCGTGTATGCAGGCCGAGATCGCGTGTCTTCGAATTACAGATGGTGACAGTGGCGCCGGCTTGCAACAGCAGCATGGCTTGCGGTTTGCCGACGATATTCGAGGCGCCGACGATCACCGCATGCGCGCCGCGTACCGGGAAATTCACCGATTCCAGCATTTTCATCACGCCGTAAGGAGTGCACGGACGGAACAACGGCTGACCGGTCATCAACAGGCCGGCATTGCTGATATGGAAACCGTCGACGTCTTTTTCCGGCGCGATGGCTTCGATCACTTTATGCGCATCGATATGCGCCGGCAGTGGCAATTGGACCAGGATACCGTTGATCTTCGGGTCCTGGTTCAGGGCGTCAATGCGCGCCAGCAGGGCGGCTTCAGTCAGGTCGGCATCGTATTTCTCGAATACCGAATGCAAGCCGTTGTCTTCGCAAGCCTTGACCTTGTTGCGTACATACACTTGCGACGCCGGGCTGTCGCCGACCAGGATCACAGCCAGTCCGGGCTGTTTGCCCTGGGCCGTCAGCACGGCAGCGCGCCTGGCGACATCGGCGCGGAGTTGTTGGGAGAGGAGATTTCCGTCGATTAGTTGAGCTGGCATGGTGAAGGCAATTGAAAATTGAAAGCAAAGCAGGATTATAAAGGGTGTGCGCCCTGAAGAATGCGTCGAGGATCTGTTTCCTTGTGGAAACTTGAAAATTACTTCCTGGCGATCCACGCGAATTCACTGGGAGTTATCCGTTTAATAAAATTAGGACTTACGCAAAATTCCGCCAGCGGCGTTATGCCTCCTGGCTGTACCTTCGTACTATCGTCGTCGGCATGCCTTATCTTCGTCGGCATGCCTTGCTGGCGAAATTTTGCGTAAGTCCTAAAAAAGCATCGTTTGGGGCACTTTTCGCGGGTCAGGACCACATCCAACGCGTTCTTTCATTTTCGGCTATTCTCGCCTTCTACGACATCTGTATGTCACCGGCTTTGGCTGTATATGCGCAATGAATGACCACACAGCCAGAGATGATAATTTTATAAAAGGATGCTGAATTGACCGATCATTACACTCGCCGACTGGCGCTGCTAGGGCAAGAGCAGCACCGTGGCTTGCTGGGCCAGGGCTTACGCGGCATCGAAAGAGAAACCTTGCGCGTGGACGCTGACGGCCGCCTGGCCCTGACGCCGCATCCGCGCGCCCTCGGTTCGGCGCTGACGCAGCCGCAGATCACCACCGACTATTCGGAATCGCTGCTGGAGTTCATCACCCCGGCCGAACACGATATCGCCACCGCGCTGACCGAACTGGATACCATCCACCGCTTCGTCTACACCAAGCTGGGCGACGAACTGCTGTGGAGCCAGTCGATGCCGGCCCATTTGCCGGCCGAAGAGCAGATCCCGATCGCCTGGTACGGCACTTCGCACATGGGTACCTTGAAGCATGTCTACCGGCGCGGCCTGGCGCTGCGTTATGGCAAGCGCATGCAATGCATCGCCGGCATCCACTACAACTACTCGCTGGCAGAAGGCGTGTGGCAAATTTTGCAACAGGCTGAAGGCGCCACCGGCAGCGCAATCCATTTTCAATCGGAAAGCTATATCGCGATGGTGCGCAATTTCCGCCGCTACAGCTGGCTGTTGATGTACCTGTTCGGCGCCTCGCCTGCCTTGTCGAAATGCTTTCTCGACGGCCGCCAGCACCGGCTGGAAGAACTGGATAAAGATACCCTCTACCTGCCATACGCCACCAGCTTGCGGATGAGCGACCTCGGCTACACCAGCGAAGCGCAGGCCCGTCTGACGCCGCAGTTCAACAGCCTCGATAGCTATATCAAGAGTCTGGCACGCGCGGTCAGCCAGCCCTATCCGCCGTATGAAGCGATCGGCACCCACCGTAACGGCGAATGGGTACAGATCAACACCAACATCCTGCAAATCGAAAACGAGTACTACTCGACCATCCGGCCGAAACGCGTCATCAACAGCGGCGAGCGGCCGATCCAGGCACTGTCCGCACGCGGCGTGCAATATATAGAAGTACGCTGCATGGACATCGATCCCTTCGAGCCGATGGGCATCAACCTCGAAACCTCGCGTTTCCTCGATGCCTTCCTGCTGTTCTGCGCGCTCGATGAAAGCCCGCTGACCAGCGATGAAGAAAGCCTGGAAAACACCGAGAATTTCAACCGTGCAGTCAAAGAAGGCCGGCGTCCCGGCTTGCAATTGCAGCGCGACGGCAATCCGATCGGCTTGCAGGCATGGGGTATGGAACTGATGCAGCGCATCGGCGCGGCGGCAGAATTGCTGGACGCCCAGCGCAGCGATGGCGCGCATGCGGCGTCGCTTGCACAGCAAAGCCGCAAGCTGGAGTCGGTTGAGCTGACGCCATCGGCAAAGGTGCTGGCTATCTTGCGCGACAATAAGGAATCGTTCGCCAGTTTTGCACTACGCCAAAGCAAAGTACATGCGGCCTATTTCCTGGCGCATCCGCCTAGTCTGGAAGAGCGTAATTATTACGACACGCTGGCGGCGACGTCCTTGTCCGAGCAAGAGAGTCTGGAACGTAGCCAGACGGGGGATTTTGATACTTTTGTGGCGGCTTATCGGGCTAGTACGCTGGGTAATATGAGTGTCTAGGTTGGCTTGAATGGATTTCCCGGCGGTCACAGGCTTAAAGCGGTGGCCGCCGAACCTGTCCCTGCATTCTGATGGTCTATTCGACAATCAACGCCGGACAGATCCGCACCACGGCGATACCTCGATCCGAGCTGCCCAACCGGAAACGCACCTTGTCATACAACACGGTGCCCGACACCGCTTTCGCGTTCACCAGATCTTCTCCCGGTAATAATGTGAAGGTCCAGCTGCCACCAACTTCGCAGTCAGGTAACTGAGCGCCGCTCTGCAATACGCGCGCGCCCCAGATTTGCCGCACCATCAGGTCACGCGTATCAACCCCATCGACCGTATAGGTTTCCGGCGCACTATTGCGAATATCGTTGTAACTGCCGAAATGGATGCCCGCCGGGCCGGTGATGCTGGCAACCGGCGTCCAGTCGGTACCTGTTTGTATCACCAATTTTCCAGCAGGAAGCAGCTTGTCGACGACGTCTTCGCTGGCTGCGCCAACCTGGTCCCGGCGCATTGCGGGTTCCACCGCGCCACGTGTGTCGAGCTTGGCCGGGTCGGGAATCAGCACAGCGCCAAAAACAGCCTGGTCGCCGAAGCGTGCATATTGGAAATGATCGCGCAGAGCCTGGATAGCGCGGTCGAGTCGTTTCCAATATGCAGCAGAAAATGTCTTGCGCAGATATTCGGCGGTAGGGATCGGAAGTCCTGCCTGCACAATTCCCTCTCGCACGGATTCGCAGGTGTTCCAGCCTGATTTGGCGAGTAGTTCAATTTGATTAGCGTTTCGCACCGAATATCCCCTAGTCCGAAGCTTCAAGGTTTTTGAGTCTACATGGGATGTTGCAGACCATCAATTGGCGCTTGTTTCAGAAAAACAGGCTCTGTGTTTCAAGTGCTTTGGAGAAGTGCGTCGGCGTTGAAAAAAACGGAGCGTGAAAGAGCAAATTCGGAGAGTCACACAAGCCCGGTAATAGGCAACGAGGTAGCGCCTAATGTCAGACAGCGTCGGCTGTCACGCAGCCGGCTTTATATGGCTACCGCGGTCGGCACGGAATCGGGGGAGCATTAGTCATCTCCCGTGGCCACTGCCGCACCCTCGATGTGGTGCCGCGCCAGCGAGGCGGCGACAAAGCCGGATGTTTTCATGTCCTCGACAAACTTCGAAAGATAGGTGGCCGCTGCATCGCCTTTGGCCTTTGGTACGCCCATCGCCTGGCGGATCACCATGAAGCGTTGATCCAGGATCCGCAATCCGCCTGCCTTCGACGCATCCTTTTCAAGTTGCTGTTTGACTCCGGCGGCGACGGTCAGGTGCTGATCCAGAAAACCTTGGACGACGGCCGGAGAGGTGGCTATGCGCACGATCGTCGCGTGCTTCAGTTCGCGCGTGAGAAACAGATCGTAAGCGCTGCCTTTGCCGACGGCCACGGTGATACCGGGCTGGTCGACCTGTTCATTGGTCGTGATTGGCGAATCGTCGCGCACGGCATAAAAGCCTTCGATCAAGACATAGGGCTTGGTGAAGTGAATTTCCTGCGCGCGTTTCGGATCGACTGCAAAAAAACCAATGTCTGCTTTGTCTTGTTCTACATTCTCGACTGATCCGCCGGCCGACTTGACCGCGACCAGTTGCAGTGGAACGCCGAGTTGTTTGGCTAGCTCAGTGGCCAGATCCACGGATACGCCGACAGGTTGGCTCCTCTGCGGATCCAGATTCGCCAATACCGGATTGCCGAGATTGATTGATGCGCGCAGCGTGCCGCTCGGTGCGAACACTGCCGCCATTGGCGTGACAGGATGATTTTCATGCATCATGGTAGCTCCGGAGGTTTGCGCCATTACAGGCGTCGCAGCACTGAAGGCCAGAAGTATCGATAAGGTCGGAAAAAACCTTATCCGGCTTTTCATCGTCGATAATTTCATCATCTGATTCAGCTCTATTGCCATCTGTTTTCTGCTTGCACGGGCGATTCGCTGGTTGGCGATAATCCATATTCAGTTGCAAGCGGAGTGCCCTAGGGCGCCAACGCTTGTGAAGACTCTAGCGCAGTTCCAAACAAGGTGCTATCGCTTTCTCTTTTCTCCGTTACACCGCCTGGACGGGCTTGTTGGGAGCCAGTGGCGACCCAAGGCCGAGGCAATCGTAGACGGCATCCATGATCCGCTGCCTGCGCGTCGGAAATCCAGCTTGCCAACGCCAGCGCATGACATGCAAGGGAATGGCAGCGAGCAGCCAAATGCCCAGCAACAGACTATCAAGAAAGATCCAGTACGAACTGCCGCCCTTTGTCATTGCGTTGATGCAAAAAAACACGCTGGCAAGAACAAGTAAAAACACGCCCAGCCAGGCGATGTAGCGATGCTCGCTCTTGGGCGGGATACGGGTCGTGGCATAGGAAGATGAATCTCCTTTCCACAGGAAGTGTGCAACATAGACGCAGTCGTCTTCGCAGTTGCGCAGTGCGTAGATCCGCTGTTCTCCGTCGCGGGTGAAGGGTTCCTCCAGCACGGCCAGTTCAACCCGGTCGCCTTCGGCCAGGAACGGCTCGGGATTCCACATCCAACGCCCGGTATAGAAGCGCATCTTCTGGCCGTCGATATCGAATCTGTAAGTGGAATTGTCGACGAACGAATTTGTGATCAGATTAAGTGAGCTTGCCTGCAGCTTATGCAGCCTGCCCTCAATGCGTTTTATTTTTGGCAATTCAACGCTCATGCAATGCTCCGGCAGAAAGGCGCTCTTCCGTGCGCGGCGAGGCGCTCTCATACTTCGCCATCACCGATTCCATCAGCTGCAGCGCTCGCCGGCGGCTAAAACGCTGCCAGATAGTCTGGACAGAAAAAAATATCTGAAGCGAGGAAACAAACGCAGCAATCGCCGCCACGAGGCCAATGATGCCGGAAAGGGCATTCCAGGCGGAGGTCATATGCACAGTCAGGTACACCGCGTATGCGCAGATCAAGCCAGCGACAGTCGCCACTTGCAGCGCACGCCAGAACGATTTCCACGTCTTCGCCGCGCGCACGGCTATCGGCAGCGCCGCAATGGTGTGCGCGTTGGGAGGAATCAGCCAGTCGAGCATATGCCGGCCATCGTGCAACTGGAAAACGCCGGCCACCACCGGGGCGCCTGTACCGGCCAAGGCCTTCAAGCGCTCGGAGGTAGTGTTTTGCTCGGCCGGATGCGCTTCTACCACGATGCCGTCGAGACGAAACCGCACACGCTCGAACACCGACGCCGATGCGCCGAGGCGGTATTGCTCGATCGGTCCGTCCAGGACCTTGATTGCGCTTGCTTCGCGATCCTGATTGATCGGTATGACTTCTTTCATTCAGACGTCCTTTAAAATCCAGGGTGCGGTTCGGGTTTTGATCTTAGAACGGCATATCGGGCTATTCTTCAAAACAATTCCCGTTGTCCTCCCACCAGTGTCGCAAAATTATCATCCAAAAAGGGCAATATTGCATCTGCCAGCGGTTGCAACTGCCGGGTCAAATAATGGTCGTAATCAATCGCCGAACGTTGCGTCTCTAACGGCTCCGGCCCCGCCGTAGTCATCACATAGCTGATCCAGCCGCCATTCTGATACTGCAAGGGCCGGCCTTGCTCGCGGTTGAATTCGTCGGCTACGCGCGCGGCGCGCACATGCGGCGGCACATTGCGCTGATAGGCTTCCAGCGGCCGCCTCAACCGTTTGCGGTAGACCAGCAACTCGTCGAACTCGCCGCTCAGCGTGCGCTGCACGTAATCGCGGACATAAGACTGGTAGGGCTCGCGCTTGAAGATATGTTCGTAAAGCTGCTGTTGGAATTGCTTGGCCAGCGGCGTCCAGTCGGAGCGTACCGTTTCCAGTCCTTTGAAGATCATTTCTTTCTCGCCATTTTCCTTGGCGATCATGCCGGCGTAACGTTTTTTACTGCCCAGATCGGTGCCGCGGATGGTCGGCATCAGGAAGCGGAGGTAGTGCGTGTCGAATTCCAGTTCCAGCGCGCTCTCGATACCCAGATTCTCTTGCAGGTGCTGCCGCCACCATGCGTTGATGTGGCAGACCAGCGTATTGCCGATTTCGGCAGCCTGTTCCTCCGTTTGCGGCTGCTTCAGCCAGACGAAGGTGGAGTCTGTGTCGCCGTAGATGACCTGATAACCTTTGGCCTCGATCAGCTCACGCGTCTTGTGCATGATTTCGTGGCCGCGCATGGTGATTGACGACGCCAGGCGAGGATCGAAAAAGCGGCAGCCCGTTGATCCAAGTACGCCGTAAAAGGAATTCATGATGATCTTCAGCGCCTGCGACAACGGCTGGTTGTGCTCGCGCTTGGCGACTTCGCGCCCTTGCCAGATCTGGTTGACGATTGCTGGCAAGCTGTGTTTGTTGCGGGAGAAGCGCGCGCCCAGGAAACCCGGCAAGGAATCGCAGTCGTCGGGATGCTGCATACCTTCGACCAGCCCGACAGGATCGATCAGGAAGGTGCGGATGATCGAGGGGTAAAGACTTTTGTAGTCCAGCACCAGTACGGAGTCGTACAAGCCCGATCGCGAATCCATCACAAAGCCGCCGGGACTAGGTTCACCCGACACGTCACCCAGGTTCGGTGCGACATAACCCTGGCGATGCATTTGCGGCAGGTACAAATGACCGAAGGCGGCGACCATACCGCCGTTGCGGTCCGCCGGCAATCCGGTGACGGCAGCGCGCTCCAGAAGGAATTTCAGTAACTCGGTCTGGGCGAAAATACGCGTCACCAGCTCGCAGTCTTTCAGGTTGTACGTCGCTAGCGCCGGCTTGTCCTCGGCAAAACGGCGATCGATTTCCGCCATCCGCTGATAGGGATTGGTAATCGATTTCCCCTCGCCCAACAAAGTCTGCGCCACATACTCCAGGCTGAAAGACGGGAAATTCCAGGTCGCCGATTTCAGCGCTTCGATACCGTCAATGATCAAGCGTCCGGCAGCGGAAGCGAAGTGATGATTCGGCTTGAAGCCATGTTCGCGCCACTCGATCGGGCTGCCGCCACGGCCGATACGCAAGGCGATCTTGTATTCCTGTGCATGTTTTTGCAGCACGCGCAAATCGAACTGCACTAGATTCCAGCCGATGATGGCGTCGGGATCGTGCTGCTCCAGCCATTGGTTCAGACGTTCCAGAAGAAGAGGGCGGCTATCGCAATATTCCAGGTCGAAATCTACCCCGCTGGCGTCGCCGTTGGGCGGCCCCAGCATATACACCTGGCGCTGTCCGCAACCTTCAAGAGCGATGGAATACAAATCGCCGTGCGCGGTGGTTTCAATATCGAGCGATACCAGCTTCAACTGCGGACGGTAGTCGGCTGCAGGCTTCAGGTAGCTGTTGAGCATGGGACCATTACTGCCCGGCTCCCCGGCAAACCACACCGGCGCCGTAATGAAGCGCTCCATCAGATAGCGTTCAGGCGGTCGGATATCGGCTTCGTAGACATCCACGCCGGCTTCCTTCAGTTGCTTCTCCAGCTTCATCAACTGGCGATGCTGCTGGACATACAAGCCCAGCACCGGCCGGGAATGGAAATCTTGCAGCTGCAAAGGTTTTAGCTCGAAGCGGCGTTCGTTGCGCAATACGCTATCGGCCAGTTGCTGCTGCTCGGCCGGAATAAACGCCACCGATTCCTGCGGCGACAGGCGGATATGCTGTGGACCGCTATCGGTCGCCAGCCAGAAATCGACTTCCGTACCAGAGGGGGTATCGCGCCAGTGCCTGGTGAGAAGAAAACCTTGTTGTGCCACGTTGTTGCCTTTGTTGAGCAGTTTACTTTGACGATGTCATACATATGGATATCGTTCAATGTTACCTAAATGTACAAAATTCGTAAGCGCTGTTAGTTTCTGAAACATCTCGCGCATTGCGTCAACCGCAGCGCTACTCTTTGCATTGTGGGAGAACCAGGCAGATAACCAATGCGTCGCGGCGGATCGCCAGGTTTATTATTCACAATATATTGGAGCATTACGATGAAATATCCAGTTATCGCATCAGCGATTATCAGCCTTGGTATTGGTCTTTCCGCTACTGCACATGCCGTTGATGTCAATGTCAATATCGGGGCGCCAGCTCCCGTACTCGTAGCACCAGCGGGGGTAGTTATTACGCAAGGCTGGCATGGCGAGCGCTACTACGATGGTCATCGCTATTGGGAACGACGTGATTGGGAAGAGCATCAACGCCATGTACAGGTAGTACCGGCGCAGGTTGTTATTACGCAGGGTTGGCATGGCGACCGCTACTACGATGGTAATCGCTACTGGGCACGGCGCGATTGGGAAGCGCACCAACGCAATCATGATGACCGTCACGATGACCGTCATGAAGATCACCATGAAGATCATCGCGATTGATGTGCGCTTGAACATGAAAAATGGTGATTGCCAAGAACTATGCTCTTTAATAAACAAGTAAAAAGAGATGGATGCGTAATCTGCAAAATTGGTATGTGACGGCGGAACTCCTATCCAAAAATCGTTTTTCTGGTTCATCAGCTACGCAGTCATTGACTAGAATTTCATATGACTGAGGCTGATGACGGGGTACCGCCGCCTAGTTGCTGTTTTTCATAATGATCTCACGTCACTCACGGATATTTGCCCATTCCAGTTTTGCAGCCCGTGCGGTGATCTGCTTGTTGGCGTGGGCGCCATGGCCTTGGACGCCAGCCAATCCATGCTATCGATTGCTGCGTTATTCCGATCACCGGCGATTGCGGCATCAACGCGGGATTTCCCCTGCGCCAGCGATAATTTGAAAGTGGTTAGCAAAATTTGACTTCAAGACAATCTCCAATGCTAATGAAGGGTATGAGAGGCGGCTGTCAATCGCGATGCGGGATCGCAATCCAAATGCAAACAAAACCAGGAAGAGGCCGAAAACAGCAGTGCCAATAGATGCATCTGCGAATGTGGCCGTACATATATTCTCGAACCCTTTAGCCTTGCAGTGAACTATTGCTCGCTCCGCGCCTCAGAAAGCGCAATCGCCAGATTCTGCACTTTCTTCTTCAACTGATCACGCTCCTCCGTCAATTCCGCGACCAATACCGTCAAACGATAAATTTCGACTTGCTCTTCCGATGCCCCTTCAAGCGGTGCATCCAGTTCAACCTTGGGCTTGGGCGGCAACCTGGCTTCGCGCACCTGTCTTGCCGCCTGGCGCAATTCCTTCTTGCCTCCGGCGACGGCGGCGATCTGTTCTTCGCTCGGCAGGGAAGCGACAGCCGCCGCGGCGTTAATCGATATGACGCCGGATTTGATGGCGCCGACCAGTTCTGGCGCAGCTGTTTTCTGGATTTTTTCGATTTGTCCCAGTGTCGCGCTGCTCATCCGTGCGGCGCGGGCAATGGTTTCGCGGGTCCAGGGCGGTTCTTTTTCTGACTGTGCGCTGGCGTCATTGTCCGCAGGCGTTCCTAATGCTTGCTGGGCTTGTTTCTCTGTCAGGCGTGCCGATACGATTTCTTTCTTGCGCAAGGCGAGTACGCCGCGCTGAAAGTCCGATACGCTGCGTCGGCCGAGATGGTTGTCGATCATCCACAGGTGTACATCGTCCATGGATTGGAATGTCTTGTTTTGTACCGTATTGAAAGGGATGCTGTGCTTTTGGCAGATGCCGTAGCGGTTGTGGCCGTCGACCAGCAGGTCGCCCCACAATACCAGCGCATCGCGGCAACCTTCGGACAACAGGCTGCGTTCAAGCGCTGTGTATTCATCTTCGGTCAATGGATCGATATAGGCGCGGAGGGATTCGTTGATAGTGATGGTCATGGTTCGGACGATATGGAAATTATGCGCAGGTAGTGTACCCGATGGATGTCTGCTGTTTGCATTCAATGCATTCGTCGGCGCGTTTGACGTTGCTTTTGCAAAAAAAACCATTCCTCAAATCCAATGCAGGGCGTTGGATTAAGAAATGGCTTAACTTTGATGGCGCTTTTGATAGGGTCTTTGATAGTGTTTATTGCTTCGGTATCGGCTTAATCGCTTGTAATGACCAGGCAACTGGCCATGATCCTGACCTGCAGGGGAGATTCAGGCGTGAAGCCGGTCCGTTTGAGTGCTGCGCCGGATAAGCATATCCAGAGCGCTTCGGAATTGTCTTCGAGGTAGAAAGAAGCGGTGAGCCGCTCCGGCTCGTTTGTTGTTGTAGATGCAAGAAGGTCTCGCGTAGAATCGCGCTTAGCCATATTCAACTGCTCCTGTTTTGTTGATTGTGGTTAGCGAGGCAGGGATGTGTCTGCATCTCCGTCTCGCGCTTTTACGATGCCCGTCGCTATGGCGCAGGCATGTTGTTTACTACTTAGTCTGTTTCGTGATTGCCTCCTTTTTCTGCTTCTTTGCTTTAGTTTAGTTAATATTTTGTCTACCGTAACACGCCGGGAAAGGCCGGAGTTTGTTAAGGATATTTTTTATGGCAAGCCTTAAATTGCAGATGAAGCAGCGCGGCGTGTAAGATGTTTTGTGCCGATCATTGATTAATCCATGCGAACGCCGATAGCAAATGGCAATGTCCCGGATAGTTTTAAATGCAATTTAGATTGCTTGCAATTTAATTTTTAGCGATATATTATTCAAACCATGGAAACCAGCAAACATCACCTGCCAACCGAAAACATCCCGCCCGAATTGCTGGGACCGGAAAGCCTGTTGCTGGATAACCAGTTGTGCTTTGCCCTGTATTCGGCATCGTTGACCATGACCAAGATTTACAAGCCTTTGCTGCAAAAGATGGGCCTGACCTATCCGCAGTATCTGGTGCTGCTGACCTTGTGGGAACGCGATGAAGTCACTGTATCCACCCTCGGCGAGCGCTTGTTTCTGGATTCCGGCACCTTGACGCCTTTGCTCAAGCGCCTGGAAAGCAGCGGTTTTTTACGCCGTCAGCGTGCGCAGCATGATGAGCGCCAGGTGATTGTCAGCCTGACTGCGGCGGGCAGGAATCTGCGCAATGAAGCGCAGGCGATTCCGCAGCACGTGAGTTGCAGCGCTGAATGTTCGCTGGATGAGTTGAAGGCGTTGACCAAGCAGTTGCAACGGCTGCGCGCCGCAATGGCGGGTAATATCGAATAAGTAGAGAGTGGGATGGTGCGGAGTCATGTCATTTTATGGAATAGATTGTTAGCAATGTAATTGTGTGATCTGTAATTTGTGCTTTGTAGTATGTACTTTGTAAATGCGTCAGTTTTTTTCATTCTTGCGTCATCTTAGTGTTGTATCTTTTTATCCGGATCGTCAGTACGGCCGACTGCGCTGATCCAAAGGATTCTCCAAACGGCCAATAAAGGAAATCATCATGTCAGTCGAAAAAGTTCTGTACCGCGCCCACGCCACTGCAACCGGCGGCCGTGACGGCCGTGCTGTTTCATCCGATAACGTGCTGGACGTCAAATTGACCACGCCAAAGGAATTGGGCGGCGCTGGCGGTGAAGGCACCAATCCTGAACAACTGTTTGCAGCCGGTTATTCCGCCTGCTTCATCGGCGCCATGAAATTCGTCGCCTCGCAAGAGAAGATCCATTTGCCTGCAGACCTGTCGATCACCGGCAATGTCGGCATCGGCCAGATCCCTGGCGGCTTTGGCATCGAAGTGGAACTGCAGATTTCCCTGCCAGGCATGGAAGCCGGCGCAGCGGAAGACCTGGTGAACAAGGCGCACAAGGTTTGCCCTTATTCCAACGCCACACGCGGCAACATCGACGTCACCTTGACGCTGGTGTAATGAAAATGGACGGATGACACCGGTCATCCGTCCAGCATCACAGCCGTAATCACAGCCGTAATCAAAGCTGTAATTAATGCTGCAATTGAGGTTTAGAAATTACAGCTCAGTAGTTACAGCTCAGTAGTTACAGCTCACCGGTTACAGCTTAAACACCGAGGCCGTCTGCGCTAATTGCGCAGCCTGGTCTTGCATGCTTTGTGCCGCTGCCGCAGCCTGTTCCACCAGCGCGGCATTTTGCTGGGTGATGTCGTCGATATGGCCCATGGCGCGGTTGATTTCTTCGATGCCGCTGCTTTGTTCCGTAGTGGCGGCCGTGATCTCATGCATGATGTCCGCCACCCGCTTGACTGCGGCGACGATGCCTTGCATGGTCTGTCCCGCCGCATCCACCAGCTTGCCGCCTGCATCCACCTGTTCTACCGACGTCCCGATCAAGTCCTTGATTTCCTTGGCGGCAGCGGCTGAGCGCTGCGCCAGGTTGCGCACTTCCGCCGCTACCACTGCAAAGCCGCGTCCTTGTTCACCTGCCCGTGCGGCTTCCACCGCAGCGTTGAGCGCCAGGATATTGGTTTGGAAAGCGATGCCGTCGATGACGCTGATGATGTCGTAGATTTTGCGCGAACTGTCTTTGATGGCGCCCATGGTCGACACCACTTGGCCGACCGCCTGGCCGCCTTCCAGCGCCTGGCCCGATGCGGTCACGACCAGCTGGTTGGCATGCTGGGCGCTGTCGGCGCTTTGTTTCACCGCCGCCGTAAGCTGTGACAGCGAGCCGCTGGTTTGCTCCAGCGAGCTGGCTTGCGATTCGGTGCGTGCCGAGAGATTGGCGTTGCCTTCGGCGATTTCCTGCGAGGCGCGCGCCATTTCATCGGTGCCTTGCCGCACCTCGCCAATGACGCCCGCCAGACCTTGGCTGATACCGTTGATCGCCTGCTCCAGTTGGCCGATTTCGTCGCCTCTGTCGCTTGCCAATGTTGCAGTCAGGTCGCCTTGCGCCAGCAGTTGCGCGGCGTGCCTGACCCGTTTCAGCGGCAGGCTGACGTTGCGGCGGATCAGCCAGTACAGCGCGGCCACCATGATCAGTACCGCTGCCAGTCCAAGCAATGCATTGCGGTTGCGCAGCGTGGTGATTTCCTGCGTTAGCTCGGTCGCGTCTTCATTGCCGACGATGATCCAGTTCCAGTTCTTGTAGGGGGCGAAGGCGGCGATTTTTTCAACGCCTGCTACGGAACCCTGCTGCAGGGTGTAGCGCATGTTGCCTTCCTTGCGCTCGATGATTTCCTTGATGAATTCGCGGCCGCCGGCATCCTTCTGCGCCAGGACATTCTTGCCTTCATCGCGCGGATCGATCAGCAATTTGCCCTGATCCTGGCCGGGGCTGGCGCTGAGCGCATAGAAATAGCCGGTCTCTCCCAGCTTGACCGATCGGATGCGCGCTTTCAGGGTGTCGATGTCGTTGCTGATATCGACACCGACGAACAGCGCGCCGACAATCTGGCCGGCATCATCCATGACCGGGTTGTAGGCAGTCATGTACTCCTTGCCGAACAATCTGGCGCGTCCGATATACGACAGCCCGGCTTGCAGGCTGGCATAGCCCGGATGGGCGTGATCGAGCACGGTGCCGACGGCGCGCTCGCCGCTCTCCTTTTTGAGGGAAGTCGAGATGCGCGTGAAGTCATCCCCATTCTTGATGAAGACCGTCGCTACCGCGCGGCTGGCGCCGGTAAAGCGGTCGGCGATGGAGAAATTCATGTTGATGACGTCGTCGCCGTTCTTCAGCAGCGGCATGGGCTTGCCAGCCACATCGACGCTCTTGCTGCTGTCGATGGAGAACTTTCCAGGGAAGTAGCTCGCCAGTAAAAGCGCGAAGCGCTCGGCTTCGCTTTTATGGCTGCTGTCGAAGGTATCCAGCATCTGGATCATGGTGCTGGTCCGACCGGCAATGTCGGCGGCTCCCCGCTGTTCCAGCAACCGGGCAGTGGAGCGTGCACTGGCCCAGCCATAGATCAGAAAAATCAGGGTAACCAAAAGAAAGGTAAACAGGCTGAGCTTGAGGCCGACGTTCAGATTCCGTACGTTGAAGAATTTGTTGTGCATGAACTATCCTTTTCTTGTTTGATGGAGGGCCGTTATTGCGCCATCCCGGTTAGCACAGTCCGATGCCGTGCAGACCCTGGTGCGCCTGCTACGGACGGACGGCATCCTGCCCAATTACCGGCAATCACATGTAATAACGGCATTGCTGCCGGAAGTTGAAGGGCTGCTGCGGTTCAATAAACTGCGCGGGCTGCCGTTAACAGGGATACGTCAGGAATACGTCGGGAGGATTAACCCGCGAGGATCAGCGTGATGAAACCCGACGATGCGTGACGTGCCGCCGCCTGTAACTGCAACTTCCATCTGAAAAGAAAATCATGACCTGGTTCTACAACCTGAAAATCGCCAGCAAACTGCTGCTTTCATTCTCTTTGATACTGATATTGACGCTAGTGCTGGGCGCAACTGCGATCACCCAGCTGGGCAAGGTCAATGCCACCACTACCGAAATCAACACCAATTGGCTGCCCAGCGTGCGGGTGCTGCTGACGCTCAAGAGCAACCTGGCGCTGCTGCGAAATATCGAGATGGAACATGTCATGTCGAACGACGTCAAGGACATGGACAAGAGCGCCGCGCATCTGGAGCAGATCAAGTCCGACATACAAAAGAACATGCGCGATTACGCGCCTATGGTCTCGGAGCAGGAGCGCAGTACCTACGAACAGCTCAAAGCCAATATTCCGCCTTATCTGGAGCTGGACAAGAAAATTGGCGATATTTCCCGCTCCTTCAGGAAGGACGACGCCTTGAAAGAGATCCGTGGCGACTCCCTGAACGCCATCATCGAGCTGGACCAGGAAGTCGAGCGGCTGGTCAAGATCAATAGCGACGGCAGCACAGCCGCCGCCAAGAATGGCGAAGCGATTTACAACAAGGCCAAGAACTGGACGATAGGACTGATGATAGCCATCGTGCTGCTTGGCATCGGGCTGGCTTCATGGATCGCCCGTGTGGTGGCGCAGCCTCTGGGCTTTGCGGTGGAAGTGGCCCGGCGCGTGGCCGACGGCGACTTGACCGCCAGCATTGAAGTCAGGTCGCGCGATGAAACCGGAATGTTGATGCAGGCCCTGAAAGACATGAACCAGAGCTTGCAAAAAATTGTCGGCGAAGTACGCAGCGGCACCGACACCATTGCCACTGCATCAAGCCAGATCGCCGCCGGTAACCAGAATCTTTCGCAACGCACTGAAGAACAAGCCAGTTCGCTGGAAGAAACAGCGGCTTCGATGGAGCAACTGACTTCGACCGTCAAGCAGAACGCCGACAACGCCAGCCAGGCTAACCAGTTGGCGGTATCGGCCTCCGAAGTGGCGCTGCATGGCGGCACGGTGGTGACCCAGGTGGTCAGCACCATGGGTGCGATCAATACCTCGTCGAAGAAAATCGTCGACATCATCGGCGTCATCGACGGCATTGCTTTCCAGACCAATATTCTTGCCCTCAACGCTGCGGTAGAGGCGGCGCGGGCCGGTGAGCAAGGGCGCGGCTTTGCAGTGGTGGCGGCCGAAGTGCGCAACCTGGCGCAGCGGTCCGCCGCTGCGGCCAAGGAAATCAAGGTGCTGATTGACGATTCGGTAGAAAAAGTCGGCGTCGGCACGCGGCTGGTCGACCAGGCGGGCAGCACCATGGACGAAATTGTCGCCAGCGTACGCCGGGTGACCGACATCATGGGCGAGATTACCGCCGCCAGCCAGGAACAGACCGCCGGCATCGAGCAGATCAACACGGCGATCAGCCAGATGGACCAGGTGACCCAGCAAAACGCTGCACTGGTGGAAGAAGCTGCGGCCGCTGCCGGCAGCTTGCAAGACCAGGCCGCGACGCTGGCGGAAGTGGTCGGCGGTTTCAGGCTGGAGCGCGAACCGGCACTGGCGTCGGTGAAAAAAATGATGGATGTCCGGCCGCATGTGCAGATGCTGCGCAGCGCCGCCTGATTGCAAACAGAGTGACAGTCATCGCATGAGCTGACAGCGGTTTAGGTCGCTGTTCGCGGGTTTGCCTTGCCACTCGCATGCTTATATTGCAATACGGGCTATTGCCATCGCTTGCGATAGCGGTGCCACCGATTTGGAAGCTGGAATGAAATGAAAACAATGAGTTTGAAGAAAAAATTGCTGGCGGTGCTGGCGTTCATGTGGATCGGCATGTTGCTGCTGGGCGGATGGAGCGCCTGGAATACCCGCGACACCATGTTGCAGGAACGCCAGGAGGGCTTGAAAAATCTGGTGGAAACGGCGGAGGGCATCGTCAAGAGCTACGCTGCCGACGTCACTGCCGGCAAGCTGGATAAGGAAGCGGCTCAGTCTGAAGCTTTAAAACGCATCCTGGCCATGCGTTACGCTAAAACCAATTACGTACTGGTGGTCGATTCGCGCCCTGTGGTGCTGGCGCATCCGACCTTGCCGGCGCTGGTCGGCACCAATGTGAACGAACGCAAGGATCCGGAAGGAAAATTCTTTTTCCGGGAGATGGTCAACGCCAGCAAGGAAAAGGGCGAGGCCTTTGTCGACTATGTGGCGCAGCTTTCCGGTGGCCAGTACGGACCGAAGGTGAGCTACGCCAAATATTTCCAGCCTTGGGATTGGCACCTGGTGTCAGGCGTCATGCTGGATGACGTCGATGCCGCCTTTTACGCAAACCTGCGACGCGATCTGCTGATCTTGTTCGCCATTGGCGCTTTCGTGTCTGCCTTGATGCTGCTGGTTATCCGCAGCGTCACCAACAGTCTCGGCGGCGAGCCGCAGTATGCCGCCGGGATTGCAGCGCGGATCGCCGACGGTGACCTGGATCTGCGGGTAGAAGTCGCCGCCAGAGACGAACATAGCTTGTTGCATGCGATGCGCCAGATGCAAGAGCGGCTCGCCGCGACTGTCCGCGAAATCCGCGACGGCAGCGCGGCGATCACCGGAGCTACCCGTGAAATCGCCGCCGGTAACGCGGATTTGTCGGCGCGCACCGAGCAGCAGGCGGCGTCGCTGGAGGAAACCGCCGCCAGCATGGAGCAGCTGACTGCCACCGTCAAACAGAATGCCGACAATGCGCGCCAGGCCGGCCAGCTGGCGCAGACTGCCTCCGATATTGCTGCTCGGGGCGGGGCGGTGGTGAACCAGGTGGTCGACACCATGCAAGGCATCACCACCAGTTCGCGCAAGATTGCCGACATTATCGGCGTCATCGATGGCATTGCGTTCCAGACCAATATCCTTGCGCTGAATGCGGCAGTGGAAGCAGCGCGGGCGGGCGAACAAGGACGCGGCTTTGCGGTGGTGGCCGGCGAGGTGCGTACGCTGGCGCAGCGCAGCGCCCAGGCAGCCAAGGAAATCAAGGCGCTGATCGACGATTCGGTCAGCCGCGTCGATTCCGGCTCGCAACTGGTCGACCGCGCCGGCGATACCATGGGTGAGGTGGTGCAGGCAGTCAAGCGTGTGACCGACATCATGGGCGAGATTTCTGAAGCGTCGGCGGAACAAAGCAGCGGTATCGAACAGATCAACCAGGCAGTGATCCAGATGGATCAGGTCACGCAGCAAAATGCCGCGCTGGTGGAAGAGGCTGCGGCGGCGGCCGGTTCGCTGGAGGAGCAGGCGCATCGCCTGCATCAGGCGGTATCGGTATTTCGTTTGCAGGAAGTAGCGGCACAAGAAAATCCTGCCAGACAACAACGTGTGCAACCGGTTGTCGTCGTGCGCAAGGAGCTATCCAAGATCGCTGTCGGAAAGCCGATACCGCAACCGGCCAAGCGAGCGATTAAGCCCACCGGAAAGCCCTACCTCAAACTGACGCCTAGTCCTTCGGTAGCCAAGGCCAGCGTTGACGACGACTGGCAAACATTCTGATGGCTGTATCCATGCGTGATTTTTTGCTGACTGACAGCGATTTTTCCAAGGTGCGCGCGCTGATCTATCAACGCGCCGGCATCGCGCTGGGGGAGCAAAAGCGCGAGATGGTCTACAGCCGCCTGTCGCGACGCCTGCGCGAACTTGGCATGAGCGACTTTACTTCCTACCTGGCCCTGCTGGAAGCGCAGAAGGATAGCGCCGAATGGCAAGCGTTCACCAATGCGCTGACAACCAACCTGACCGCGTTCTTTCGTGAGGCGCATCATTTTCCCCTGCTGGCGGAGCACGTAAGACATAACACGACGCCGGTCACGGTGTGGTGTTCGGCTGCGTCCACCGGCGAGGAACCGTATTCGATCGCGATGACACTGATCGAGGCCTTGGGCAGCCGCGCCGGTTCGGCCAGCGTAGTGGCAACCGATATCGACACGCAAGTGCTGGAAAAGGCGGCCAGCGGCATCTATACGATGGAGCAAGTCAGCAAACTTCCACTGGAGCGGCTCAAGCGCTTTTTTCTGAAAGGCAGCGGCGCTCGCGCTGGCCAGGTGCGGATACGGCCGGAAGTGGCGGCGATGGTGAAATTTCATCAGCTGAACCTGCTGGAAACGCATTGGGGCTTGAAAGAGCCGTTCGACGCCATCTTCTGTCGCAACGTCATGATCTATTTTGACAAGCCGACCCAGAACAAGATCCTGCAGCGCTTTGCGCCGCTGGTGAAACCGCAGGGCTTGCTGTTTGCAGGGCATTCCGAGAATTTCTCTTACGCCAGCCAGCCGTTCCGGCTGCGCGGCCAGACCGTGTATCAGCTCAATGAAAGCCATGTCCGCCATGGCAAGGGAAACACATGATGTCAACTGCCGAAGAGTCGGTGGCGACCCATCATTATTTCGACCGCGAGTTCGACAGCGCTGCGGTCAAGCTGTTACCGAACGAGTACTACGTGACGCAGGACGACATGATGCTGAGCACGGTGCTTGGTTCCTGCGTTGCCGCCTGTGTGCGCGACAGCACTGCGGGCATCGGCGGCATGAACCATTTCATGTTGCCGGATGACGGCAGTCATGGCGGCAGCGTCGCGGCCTCCGCCTCCATGCGTTATGGCGCATATGCGATGGAAATGCTGTTGAACGAATTGTTCAAGGCGGGCGCCCGACGCGAAAGGCTGGAGGCCAAGGTATTCGGCGGCGGCGCTGTGCTGGCGAACATGACGATGCTCAATATCGGCGACCGCAATGCCGATTTTGTGTTGCGCTACTTGCAGATGGAGCAGGTGCGGGTGGCGGCGCAAGACTTGCGCGGCAGCCTGCCGCGCCGCGTCAGTTACTTCCCGCGCAGCGGCAAAGCGATGGTGCGCAAACTGCACCGGATCAACGAAGTCGACCAGATCCAGCGCGACGAGCAGCAACTGGTGCACACGCTGGCCAAACCGATACACAACAAAGTGGAACTATTCGATACGGCTGTCCGTAAGAAGGCCGTGCAAAAAAATGCATAAACAAGGGGACTCCGCATGAGCGAAAAAAAAATAAAAGTACTGTGCGTCGACGACTCGGCACTGATACGTAGCCTGATGACAGAAATCATCAATAGCCAGCCCGACATGACAGTGGTGGCGACGGCGCCGGATCCGCTGGTGGCGCGCGATCTGATCAAGCAGCTCAATCCCGACGTGCTGACCCTGGATGTCGAAATGCCGCGCATGGATGGCCTTGATTTCCTGGAGAAGCTGATGCGCCTGCGGCCGATGCCGGTGCTAATGGTGTCGTCGCTGACCGAGCGCGGCTCTGAAATCACGCTGCGGGCGCTGGAGCTGGGCGCGGTCGATTTCGTCACCAAGCCACGGCTCGGCATCCGCGAAGGTTTGCTGGAATACACCGACCTGATCGCCGATAAAATCCGTGCGGCGTCGCGCGCACGCCTGCGGCCGGTGCGCCGTCCCGGCGCCGAGGCACATCCGGCAGACGGCGCGGTGCAGGCGCCGATGCTGCGCAGTCCCTTGTTGAGCACCGAGAAGCTGATCATCATCGGCGCTTCCACCGGCGGTACCGAAGCCATCCGCGAAGTGCTGCAGCCGTTGCCGCCTGACAGTCCGGGCATCATGATTGCGCAGCATATGCCACCTGGTTTCACCCGTTCCTTTGCGCAGCGGCTGGACGGCTTGTGCCGTATCACCGTCAAGGAAGCCGAGCATGGCGAGCGGGTGCTACCGGGCCATGCCTATATCGCACCGGGCGGTTTTCACTTATCGCTCGGACGCAGCGGCGCCAACTACGTTGTGCATCTGGACCAGGAAGAGCCGGTCAACCGTCATCGTCCGTCAATCGACGTGCTGTTCGATTCAGTTGCCAAGCATGCGGGGAAAAACGCCATCGGCGTGATCCTGACCGGCATGGGGCGCGATGGCGCGGCAGGCTTGTTGCGTTTGCGCGAGGCTGGCGCCTACACCCTGGCGCAGGACGAAGCCAGCTGCGTCGTGTTCGGCATGCCGCGTGAAGCGATCGCCCTGGGTGCAGCAAACGAAGTGGCTAGCCTGGGCGACATGAGCCAGCGTGTGATGGCGCGCCTGATGGCGTTCGGCGAGCGCTCGAACCGGGTGTAGCGGGTCGCCGGTTTAAGTTTTTTGACAGGTATGCCGTTATACCAAGAGATCCCGTGTATTTGTCGCGGATACAAGCATATGCGCGGGTCCTATTCATAGTGTGGAGTAATCATGGTTGATAAAAGCATCAAAATCCTGGTCGTGGACGACTTTCCTACGATGCGGCGGATTGTGCGGAATCTGTTGAAAGAACTTGATTTCGTCAACGTCGACGAAGCCGAAGACGGCGCCGCCGGCCTGGCCAAACTCAAGGACGGCAATTTCGGTTTCGTCGTCTCGGACTGGAACATGCCGAACATGGACGGCCTTACCATGCTGCAATCGATACGCGCCGACCCGGCGCTGGCCAAGCTGCCGGTGCTGATGGTGACGGCTGAGGCAAAGAAGGAGAACATCATCGCTGCCGCGCAAGCCGGCGCCAACGGTTATGTCGTCAAGCCGTTTACCGCCGCCACGCTGGAGGAAAAGATCAGCAAGATATTCGAGAAAATCGCGAAAGAGAGTGCCTGAGATGAGTGCGCTCGCCATACAGATGCCGGCGGCCGGCGATTCCGCCGAACAGCTGGTCAACCGCATCGGCCACCTGACCCGTTTGCTGCGCGAAAGCATGCGGGAACTGGGGCTGGACCAGGAAATCGCCAAGGCGGCGCAGGCCATCCCGGATGCCCGCGATCGCTTGAACTACGTCGCGGCGATGACCGAACGGGCCGCCGAACGCGCTTTGAACGCCATCGACGTTGCCCAGCCGATCCAGGAAACGCTCAGCAAGCAGGCCAAATCGCTGGCGCAGCGCTGGGACGAATGGTTTCTCGATCCGGTGGAGCTGGACGATGCCCGGGTGCTGGTGCTTGATACGCGTACCTATCTGAAAGATGTGCCGGTGCAGGCCGGCGCCATCAACGCGCAGCTGATCGAAATCATGATGGCGCAGGACTTCCAGGATCTGACCGGCCAAGTTATCAAGAAAATGATGGAAGTTGTCCAGGAAATGGAAAAGCAGTTATTGCAAGTCCTGATCGATAACACCCCGGTCGAAAAGCGTGCAGAAAGCAACGGCTTGCTGAATGGTCCGCAAATGAATGCAAAAGAAAGCCCGGATGCCGTATCCGATCAAGAGCAGGTTGACGACTTGTTATCCAGTCTGGGCTTTTAAGCAGTAATCACCATCGATCGAACCTCGGTTTCATCGAAAATCATTGGCGACAACAAGTCTGGCGACGGTCGGTTCTCTAGCCGACCGCCGACAAGAAAAACAACCGGCAACGCAGCCATTCGGCTGCCGATTGCCTGAGCAGCACGGCGATCCCCGCCTTGTTTGCCCGATTGCATCTTCTGCCTTGCAGCAATAATCGATCCTGACAGGGACTGTTTGTCCCTTCTGGTTCGGAGCATGCATGGCGGAAGAAAGCGATCTCGAAAAGACAGAACCCGGTTCTCCAAGGCGCCTGGAAAAGGCGCGTGAAGAAGGCCAGGTTGCCCGTTCACGCGAGCTCAGCACCTTTGTCATGCTGCTTACCGGCATCGGCGGCCTGTGGCTGACCGCCGTTCCCATGGCCGGGCATCTCGGTCATATTCTGCGCAATGGTATGCAATTCAAGCGCGCCACCGGTTTCGATACTTCTTTCATGCTGACCCAGGCCGCTGCTGCCGCGTGGGAAGCACTGCAGGCTGTGCTGCCGTTGCTGGCCATGCTGGCGCTGGCCGCACTGGTCGCGCCGGTGATGCTGGGCGGCTGGCTGTTTTCCACGGATGCGCTGGCGCCGAAGTTCTCCAAACTGAACCCTGTCAGCGGCATCGGCCGTATGTTTTCCAGCCAGTCACTGGCGGAACTGCTCAAGGCTTGCGCCAAATCGGTGCTGGTGGGCGGTGTCGCTTATTGGGTCATTTCCCGCAATATGGATACGCTGCTCGGCCTGTTGACCGAGCCGGCGCATGGTGCGCTGGCGCATACGGTGCGGCTGGTGGCCAACTGCTGCGCACTGATGATTGCTTCATTGCTGCTGGTCGCCGCCATCGATGTGCCGTTTCAGTTGTGGAGCTATTACCGCAAGCTGCGTATGACGCGCGAAGAGCTGAAGCAGGAACACAAGGAAAGTGAAGGCGATCCGCACGTCAAGGGTCTGATCCGGCGTCAGCAGCAACAGATGGCGCGACGCCGCATGATGGCCGACGTGGCCACGGCCGACGTTGTGGTCACTAATCCGACCCATTTTGCGGTGGCCCTGAAATACAGCGACAAGGAGATGCGGGCGCCGCGTGTGGTGGCCAAGGGCACCGACCTGATCGCGCTGCGTATCCGCGCCATCGGCGCCGAACACAAGATCCCGCTGCTGGAAGCGCCGCCGCTGACGCGCGCCTTGTATCGCCATACCAATCTGGGCGAAGAAATTCCTGCCGCCCTGTATACCGCTGTGGCTGAAGTGCTGGCCTGGGTGTACCAGCTGCAACGCTGGCGCAGCGAAGGCGGCATCGCGCCACGCCCGCCGGCTGATCTGCCGGTTCCCGATTCACTCGATGTAATCAATATGTTAGGAAATCCGGCATGAAGCCGTCAGGTCCCGCTTTTTCATTCAGTTCCTTGCCTCGCTTAGGGGCGGCTTTCATGGCCGGAAACAACTTCAAGGGCATGGCCGGTCCGGTGCTGATCATGATGATCCTCGGCATGATGATCTTGCCCTTGCCGCCATTCCTGCTCGACCTGCTGTTTACCTTCAACATTGCGTTGTCGGTGATGGTGCTGCTGGTCAGCATGTACACCATGAAGGCGCTCGACTTTGCCGCTTTCCCGGCGGTCTTGCTGTTCTCGACTTTGTTGCGTCTGTCGCTCAACGTCGCTTCCACTCGGGTGGTGCTGCTGGAAGGACACACCGGGCCTGACGCTGCCGGCAAGGTGATCGAGGCATTCGGCCATTTCCTGGTGGGCGGCAATTTCGCTGTCGGCATCGTGGTGTTCGTAATCCTGGTGGTGATCAATTTCATGGTGATCACCAAGGGCGCGGGCCGCATCGCTGAAGTGGGCGCGCGCTTTACCCTGGATGCGATGCCGGGCAAGCAGATGGCGATCGACGCCGATCTCAATGCCGGCCTGATCGGCGAAGACGTGGCGCGCAAGCGCCGTGCCGAAGTAGCGCAAGAAGCAGATTTCTACGGCTCCATGGATGGCGCCAGCAAATTCGTGCGTGGCGATGCCGTGGCCGGTTTGCTGATCATGGTGATCAATGTGGTCGGCGGCCTGATCGTCGGCGTCGCCCAGCATGGCCTGGATATTTCGGTGGCGGCCAAGAACTACACCTTGCTGACCATCGGCGATGGCTTGGTGGCGCAGATACCGGCGCTGGTGATATCCACTGCCGCCGGCGTGATCGTCTCCCGCGTGACTACCGATGAGGATGTCGGCCAGCAGTTGATGGGGCAATTGTTCTCCAACCCGCAGGTGCTGTTTCTGACCGCCGGCATCATTGGCTTGATGGGGCTGGTGCCAGGCATGCCGCATGTGGCTTTCCTGATCATTTCCGGTGGGCTGGTGTATCTGGGCCGCCGCCTGTTGCAAAAGACGGCTGCTGCAGAATATGCCGCCAAGGCGCCGCCACCTTCTGCGGCGGCGGTAGAGCCTGCCGACGCCAGTTGGGACGATGTGGCGCTGGTCGATCCGCTGGGCCTGGAGGTCGGTTACCGCCTGATTTCACTGGTCGACCGCAGCCAGAACGGCGAGCTGCTGGGCCGCATCAAGAGCATCCGCAAGAAATTTGCCCAGGACGTCGGGTTCCTGGTGCCGGTGGTGCATATCCGCGACAACCTTGAGCTCAAACCGAATTCCTACGCGATTACGCTGAAGGGCGTCGAGATTGCCAATGGCGAAGCATGGCCTGGCCAGTGGATGGCAATCAATCCGGGCCAGGTCAGCGCAAGCTTGCCAGGTACGCAGACGGTCGATCCGGCCTTTGGCCTGCCTGCGTACTGGATCGACAGCGCCATGCGCGAACAGGCGCAGATCTACGGTTATACCGTGGTCGACGCCAGCACGGTGATCGCCACCCATCTGAACCATTTGATCCACGCGCATTCGGCAGAATTGCTGGGACGCCAGGAAGTGCAGCAATTGCTGGACCGGGTCGGCAAGGAAACGCCGAAGCTGATCGAGGATCTGGTGCCGAAGACCTTGTCGCTGACCACTTTGCAGAAGGTATTGCAGAACTTGCTCGATGAGAGCGTCTCGATCCGCGACATGCGCACGGTGCTGGAGGTGCTGGTGGAGCATGGCGCTACCGTCAGCGACGCCAATGAGCTGACCTCGCTGGTGCGGCTGGCGCTGGGCCGCGCCATCACGCAGCAACTGTTCCCGGGTAATGGCGAGTTGCAGGTGATCGGCCTCGACGGCTCGCTTGATCGCGTTTTATTGCAAGCGCTGACCAACGGCAGCGGCCTTGAACCGGGACTGGCCGATAGTTTGCTGACGCAGACGCAGCTTGCGATTACGCGCCAAGAGCAGTTCGGCCTGTCGCCGGTACTGGTGGTGCAACACCCGCTGCGCGTTTTGCT